>NZ_JABDRI010000069.1 GCF_013041805.1 Lutibacter sp. | reverse complement strand
TATGTTCTTACATTCTTAGCTTTACATCTGTCGGAAATTTCTTGTAAATCATCTAGGGTAAAGTTTATAGATGCTCTTGCACGCATATTTAATTGCTCAACACCAAAATAAATTGAATCTGCACCGTTATCTAAAGCTGCTTGTAACGATTCAAAATTTCCGGCAGGCGCCATTAATTCTATTTTTCCAGTAGTAGTCATTCTTTTTTTGATTTTTTGCAAAATTACATATTTTATAATAACTACTTAGTTTTTCAATAGAATAATGGTTTTAAAATTGAATGAAATTAGTTAAATACGTATTAAAGTGTTTTTGAATTTTGAATTTTTGTTTTCTCAAATTCATCTAGATTAATACTAAAAAGTTGAGATGAAGGAAAAATAGAAAAATTTGTACCTTTAAAACCTCCAAATATATATAATATATTATTATTATAATACATTTCTGAACCTTCTATTGATAGCTCAATTGAATACTCATTTAGTTCTTTAGTTAAAATATTATAAGTGCTTATTTTACCTTTGTTGAAAAAATAAATTATATTGTTGTTATGGGTTATTGCTGGTTTACTAATTCCATAAAAAAGGTCTCCTTCTTTTTTCCATTTTTGAGTTTTCAAATCAAATGACTCTATTGATGACAATGGCTTATCATTAAAACCACCAACTAAATAAATTTTATCTTTAATTAAAACACCTTGTGTCTCTTTTGCTACCGGCATATTTCCTAGTTCGTACCAATATCCTGATTTTAAATTGTATAAATGAACTTTGTTAGAATACTCTTTAAATCCATTATTTTTCATTTTTAGTGATCCACCTATTAAAATCATAGTATCATCATAAGTGAATGATGCAAAATCTATTGCTTGGTGTGGGTTTGTTTTATCAATAAAAGTTGTATCTTTTTCTATATTAAAAACTTCAATGTTATCATCTAAATATTCCCTATAATGAACTCCGTGTCTCATTAAGTTTTTACCTCCTACTACATATATTTTATCATTGTAATAATTTAAATTGTGGTAGGCTCTTTTTCTAAACTTTGATTTATCTAATAGCCAAGTATCTGTTTCTATAGTATACACTTGCAAATTTCCACTATAGCCTTGTTTATTAAAATTTCTAGCTGTCCCATTCATAAATTTTTGAAGCGCTCTGTCTGGATCATATTCCATTAATTTTTTGAGGTAATTTTCTTCAAACGAAACATCTCCACCTACTACATAAATTTTATTGTCTTTTAACATCGCCCCAAAAGAATGAACAGCACTTTTCATGGAAGAAAGTTTTTTGTATGAAATACTTTTTTTTAAGTTTCTTCTTTCAGAAATTCTTACTTCTTCTAACTTTTTTAAATCTACTAGTAAGCTTACAGAGTAATTTTTTTTCTTTTGAATATAAGGTACTTTTAATTCGCCATATGTAATATGTGAAAAAGTTATAATGTCATTTTTTACAATTCTATATGGGAATTTTAAATAATAATTTCCTTTTTCATTTGTTACTGCACCTCTACCAATTCCTTCCATAAATACATTCACACCTTTAATAGGTTCATTGGTAGTTGCATCTAATACTTTTCCTTCAATATATTGCGAAAAGGATAAAAATGTTGAAAATGAAAAGAATAAAAAAAGTATAAAATTTCTCATATGTAGTTTTTTCTTATGCATCAAAAATTATACCTAAAAGTGAAATCTTCATTTAATTAAAAGTTCAACGAAACTAATTGTTTTAGATTTAAATTTTAACAAAAAAATGTTTATTTGTTAATTTTTAATTATTTAATGCTTGTTCTTACATTTTTTTATAAAATTTGCATACAAATTAAACATATAAAATTAGAAAGAATGAGAGTAGCAGTTGTAGGTGCAACCGGAATGGTAGGAAATGTAATGTTGAAAGTTTTAGAAGAACGGAATTTTCCAATTACTGAATTAATTTTGGTGGCATCAGAAAGATCTGTTGGTAAAAAAATTTCCTACAAGGGAGTTGACTATACAATTATTGGATTACAAGATGCTGTTGATACCAAGCCTGATATCGCTTTATTTTCTGCCGGAGGAACTACTTCTGAAATTTGGGCGCCAAAATTTGCTGAAGTTGGCACTACAGTTATTGATAACTCCTCAGCTTGGAGAATGGATCCTACAAAAAAATTAGTAGTTCCCGAAATTAATGGAAATCTGTTGACTAAAGAAGATAAAATTATTGCAAACCCAAATTGTTCAACCATTCAATTAGTAATGGCATTAGCTCCTTTACATAAAAAGTACACTATGAAACGTGTGGTGATTTCTACGTACCAATCGGTTTCAGGAACTGGTGTAAAAGCAGTTCAACAACTTGAAAATGAAGCAAAAGGCATAAAAGGTGAGATGGCCTATCATTACCCAATTAATAGAAATGCCATTCCGCAATGCGATGTTTTTTTAGAGAATGGATATACCAAAGAAGAAATGAAATTAGTGAAAGAACCTAAGAAAATTTTAGGTGACGAATCTTTTTCAGTAACGGCAACTGCAGTTCGTATTCCAACTGCTGGAGGTCATTCAGAAGCAGTAAATGTTCAATTTGAAAATGATTTTGATTTAAATGAGGTTCGTAAACTATTACACGAAACTCCAGGGGTAATTGTACAAGATAATTTAGATACAAATACCTATCCAATGCCCATATATGCGCACAATAAAGATGAAGTATTTGTTGGAAGAATTAGAAGAGATGAATCACAACCGAATACTCTAAATATGTGGATTGTATCGGATAATTTACGAAAAGGAGCTGCAACAAATACCATTCAAATTGGTGAATATTTAATTGAAAACGGATTGGTTTAAACTAAAATTTTAGCCTTTTTATTGATATTAAAAAATAGAACGTTGTGAACAAAGTCAAAAAAAACTAGGTTTTACTTTTCTTTTTAAACAAATTATTTAAAGTGTTTTTAACAATACTGTCCTTTACTTTATTTAATGGCTCTTTAATCGGCGTTTCCTTTTTTATAGTATCTACACTCTTAGTTATTGTAGTATCAACTTTCGTTTTACCCGGAATTAAGTTGCCTAAAGCCTCGGTTGCCTGATTAATCAGTTTTCCTTTTTGCATTTCTACTAATTGCGTTACTAAATTGGTTGTAGCCTGTTTCATGTCTGTTGAAACTTTCGGATTAGCAAAACTTCCTGATAGAAGAGCGTTAATTGGAAGATTTTCAATTTTTGCTACATTTGCAGGCTTTAATTTTGAAATTAAATTAGTGACTTCCGAACCTAAATATTTTGCTGGAACATCAAATTTTAAGTTATATGCCATACTTTGATCAAAACCGTGTGAACCTGCAACTTCAATATTAATATCTTGATATTTAAGCGTAAAAGGATTAATTTCTACTTTTCCGTCTTTAAAATTTAATACCATTTTCAAAGCATCGAAATTCAACTTTTCAAGATCAATAAATTTCACATTTGAACTTAAAGCGGTAAGCAATTGTGAATTGGAAGGTTTTAATTTAGATTCCAACAATTGACCAATCAAATTCCCTGAAATTGTTTTTAGATTAGGCGTCAAATTATTGGTTAAATCTCCCGATAATTTTATAGTGGAATTTAGCTTACCTATAACTGAATTGGCTATTGGCGCAATGGCTTTTAACATCGCTAGTTGCGTAAAAGATTCTGAAATATTCAAGGAATTTAAGCCTAAATTCATTTCAAATTTAGGTGTTTCTTCTTTGGTTGAAACCATACCGCTTAACGCTATTTCCCCTCCAAAAGCATTCATTTTTAAATTACTTAATGAAACGGCTTGATCTTTAATTACCAAATTTCCTGAAACTTCTTTCAAATTTAAATTGTCATAAACTACTGTTGTTGCTTTGGCGACCATTGTAACATCTAAAAATGCAGGTATTTTAAGTGCTTCTTTACTTGTTTTAGTTGAAGTAGTGTCTTTCTTAGTTTCCATAAAATCAGCAACTTCAAATTGATGGGAAGTCATATCAAAATTTCCCTTCAGCACCTGATTATTAAAAAGAAACCCATAAAAATTATCCAAACTTCCAGTCACATGAAAATCGGAATTTCCGGTTTCCCCATCAAATTTATTTAAACGAATTTCTTTTGGATTAAAAGCAATGGCAGCTTGTTTAATTTTAAATGGTTTTGCCATTTCCTTACTTTCATAATTAAAGTCAGTTACGGTAATGGTTCCCGAATTTTGAATGTTTTGGTACTTGCCTGCTTCAACCGATTTCATGTCAAAACGTGTTACCACATCTGCTTTTAAAATTCCGGTTAAAGGTTTTTCTAATTTTATAGGATAAGCTTTTGAAACATTTTCCAAGTTAACAATTCCTTTAAGTTCTGCATCAATCATTGGATTTTCCATAATGTTTTGAATGGTTGATTTTGCAGTAAACATATCCTGATCAATGGTATACGATAACTTATCAAGGTTTACATATGTGTCGTTAAGTATTCCCGTTTTGTTTACAATACGGGAATCTATCACTATATTTTTTACAGATTTTGGTAAATTAGGATATTGAAATGATGCATTGTTTGAAGCAATTTCAATATCAAATGCTGGAATTGTTGTTTCAGAATAGCTGCCTTTTATAATTCCGTTAACCTTAAAATCACCTGATGTTTTTACATTTTCCAACTTCCCTGAATACATTTCAGGAATTAACCCCAAAAAGTTTATAAATGATGATGTAGGTGTTTTAAATTTCAGGTCATACAATTGTCCAACGTCTGTTATCTGAATAAACCCATCGAACGCAATTGGAAGCAAATTAACCAAAGCTTCATTTTCCTTAAATGTATATTTAAAATTTTCTAAATCCATTCCCAGTAACGCATCAAGTGATAAGGCTATGTTATTCAAATAGTTTTTCTGATCTATAGAAACAGCCAATTTTGCGGTAGATTTAGTGTCTAACTCTAAAATTTTATTTTTAAAATCACCGCTTCCTTCATGGTTAATGCTATCAAGAATAACACTCATTTTAGATGCTTCATCAAAATAGGTGAAGCGAAGATTTTTAATATTATAATGCTGAAAATTTAGAGCAAAGTCATTATTTTCAATACTATCCCTTTCATTTTTATCTTTTAAGGCAATGTCATAATTTGCTAGACCATCATTATTAAAAATAACATTCACCTTTCCATTTTCACTGCTAAAAGCATCTATACTTTTTGGTTCTCCTGTTCCTTTAAAAAGCTCTTTAATACTCATTTTAAGGGTGAAAGTTTCAGAATAAAACAAGGTGTCATTTTCAAAAGGAGCCTTATTTACAATACTTAAATCATCAATAATAACAGTGGTTTTCGGAAAGTTTTTTAGTAAACTCAAATCAACATCATTAAAAGCCACAACAGCATCGACATTTTTATTGATTGATTTTATTACCAATTGCTTGATTTTCCCTTTAAATAAATATGGAGTGGCCACAAGTGCGATGGCAAAAATCAATATGATGACTCCAATTATTTTAAATGCTTTTTTCATGTTCACTCCTATTTTTTTCGGTGAAATTTAATTTGTTAACTAATTCTTAGTAAAGGTAATCTATAATTATGAAGAGTATTGAAAAAATAGATTGCTACTTTGCACTTCAATTTTTGTTAATAAAAAAACCGCACAATGTGCGGCTTCATTTTTTTGGGTTTATTAAGATTATTTAGATGCTTTTAAAACATCTCCAATAATTTGCTCTAATTGGTGTTTTGGAAGTGCTCCTTGTGCCATTTGAGGTTCTGCATCTTTAGGAACAAATAGTATAGAAGGAATACTTCTAATACCAAATGCAGCTGCTAATTCTTGTTCCGCTTCAGTATCTACTTTATAGATGTTTATTTTACCTTCATATTCATTACTAAGTTCTTCTAAAACTGGTGCTACAGCTTTACACGGTCCACACCAATCTGCATAAAAATCAATAATACAAGGTAAATCACCTTCAAACTTCCACTCTTTATTTGTTTCGAAATTAAAAACCTTATCCAAAAAGGCTTGTTTTGTCAATAATTCAGTCATTACTTTTAAATTTATTTTTTAATAATATAGCAATATTAATGCCACTCTATTTGACGGCAAAGTGACATAAAAACTTACAATACAACAGTAACTTAAGTTACATCTGTAATTAATTTTGTAATTTAACAAATTAATTAACTAATTATAAACTAAAACTTTAATTATTATGAACTCGAAATTAACCATGGTGTTTAGATTACTTTTAGGACTAATTTTAGTAGTTTTTGGAGCTAATAAATTTTTTCATTTTCTTCCAATGCCAACTATGGAAGGTCCTCCAGCAGATTTTATGGGGGCACTCATAAATTCTGGTTACATGTTTCCTTTGATTGGTGTAACAGAAGTTGTAGCTGGACTACTTTTAATAATTAATAAATGGACAGGGCTTGCTTTGATTTTGACTGCTATTATTTCAACAAATATTATACTTTTTCATTTGGTATTAGCACCAGCCGGAATTATTCTAGCTGCTGTAGTAGCAATTCTGAATATTATTTTAATGTATGCAAATTGGAAAAAGTTTAAAACATTATTTTAATCTTTTTGTTCTTAAATAAAACTTAAATTAATAGGCATACTCAATTGAGTACGCCTTTTTTAATTAAATTTGTTAAATTCAAAAAAAACGAACAATGAAAAAAATTCTTTTATTAACAATGATTAGTGTTTTTATACTTTCTTGTAAAAATTCTGACTCTGCAAAAAATGAAGTGAAATTGAACTACCCTATTACAAAACAAGTTGATACTGTTACAAACTATTTTGGAACACAAGTTAAAGACCCTTATCGATGGCTAGAAGATGATATGTCTGAAGAAACTGCTGAATGGGTTACTGCTCAAAATCAAGTTACATTTGATTATTTAGCCAATATTCCATATCGTGAAGAATTAAAAAATAGGTTAGAAAAATTATGGAATTATGAAAAAATTGGAGCTCCCTTTAAAGAAGGTGAATACACGTATTTCTACAAAAATAACGGTTTACAAAATCAATATGTTATTTATAGACATAAAGAAAATGAAGATCCTGAAGTTTTTTTAGATCCCAATACTTTTTCTGAAGATGGAACAACTTCATTAGGTGGTTTATCCTTTTCAAAAGATGGAAATACGCTTGCTTATGCAATTTCTGAAGGTGGCTCAGATTGGCGTAAAATAATTATAATGGATGCTATTACGAAAGAAATAAAAGAAGATACTATTATTGATGTTAAATTTAGTGGAATGTCATGGAAAGGAAACGAAGGTTTCTATTATTCAAGCTACGAAAAACCAAAAGGAAGTGAACTTTCAGCAAAAACTGATCAACATAGATTATTTTATCACAAAATAGGGACCAAACAATTTGATGATGCTATTATTTTTGGTAATACTGAGAAGTTTAGATATGTAAATGGTTCCGTTACTGAAGACGGTCGATTTTTATCTATAAGGGCCTCTAAATCTACCTCAGGAAACGAATTATATCTTCGAGATTTATCAAAACCAAATGGTAAAATAATTCCTGTAATTAAAGGATTTGAATATGATACATATGTGCTAGATAATAGGGGTGAAACATTGTTATTAGTGACTAATTTAAATGCTCCAAATAAACGCATTGTAAAGGTGAACAGTAACAAGCCAAGTTCAGAAAACTGGGTTGATGTAATTCCTGAAACTAAAAATGTATTATCACCTTCTACTGCAAGTGGATTTATTTTTACAAATTACATGGTTGATGCTGTTTCTCAAATAAAACAATATGATTTTAATGGAAAATTAATTAGAGATATTGAACTTCCTGGCATTGGAACTGCTGGTGGTTTTGGCGGTAAATTTAATGCAGAAACCATTTATTACTCGTTTTCAAATTATATAACTCCTGGTTCAATTTATTCATTTAAACCTACTAATGGAGTTTCAGAATTGTATAAAAAACCTGCTATTGATTTTGATTCTGACGGCTATGAATCTAAACAAATATTTTACACTTCTAAAGACGGAACTAAAATTCCTATGCTTATTTCATACAAAAAAGGAACAGAGTTAAATGGAAAAAATCCAACTATTTTGTATGGTTATGGAGGGTTTAATATTAGTTTAACTCCTTCTTTTAGTATTACTAATGCAGTTTGGATGGAGCAAGGTGGTATTTACGCTGTTCCTAATTTACGTGGTGGTGGTGAATATGGTAAATCTTGGCATAAAGCAGGAACTAAAATGCAAAAACAAAATGTTTTTGATGACTTTATTGCCGCTGCAGAATATTTAATTGAAAATAATTATACTTCTTCAGACTATTTAGCAATTAGAGGTGGTTCTAATGGCGGCTTATTAGTTGGAGCAACTATGACTCAGCGACCAGAATTAATGAAAGTTGCCTTACCTGCCGTTGGCGTTATGGATATGCTTAGATATCACACATTTACCGCTGGAGCTGGTTGGGCTTATGATTATGGAACTGCCGAAGATTCAAAAGAAATGTTTGAATATTTGAAAGGGTATTCACCTGTTCATACCATTAAAGAAGGTGTTGAATATCCTGCAACTTTAGTAACTACTGGTGACCATGATGATAGAGTTGTACCTGCACATTCATTTAAGTTTGCTGCAGAATTACAATCTAAACAGCAAGGAAATAATCCAACCGTAATTAGAATTGAAACAAATGCTGGTCACGGAGCTGGAACACCTGTTTCAAAAACAATAGAACAATATGCTGATATTTTTGGTTTTACTTTCTATAATATGGGGTATAAAGAATTGCCAAGTAAAACAAAAATTAAAGGTTAATATAGATTAAACAGTCCAAGAATGAATAAGAAAATTAGTCTTTTTGGATGTGGTTGGCTAGGAGAGCCATTAGCTTATTCTTTAATCAAAAAAGGATATTCAGTTAATGGTTCTACTACTTCCGAATCAAAAATTTCTACCTTTGTTTCAGGTGGTATAAATGCTTTTATTTTATCATTAGAAAATCTTAGTGATCAAATTTCATCTTTTTTAAGTGCTGAAATATTAATTGTTGCAATTCCTTCAAAAAACATTGAAGGTTTTAAACAATTAATTTCATTTATAGAAAAATCTACTATTAAAAAAATCATTTTTATTAGCTCAACTTCTGTATATCATAATTCAGAAGACATCATTACAGAAAACAATCCTTTAAAGGAATGCGATTTAGCAAATATTGAACAGTTGTTTCATAAGAATCCAAATTCTGAAACTACCATAATACGATTTGCTGGTTTGTTTGGATACCAAAGAAAGCCAGCCTTCTTTTTTAAAAACGGAAGGCCCATACCCAATCCCGAGGGATATGTGAATATGATTCATCGAGATGATTGTATTAACATCATTGAACAAATTCTATTACAAAATATTTGGAATGAAGTATTCAATGCCTGTGCAGATAGCCATCCAACAAGGAGAGATTTTTATACCAAAGCTTTTTCGGATTGTAATTTAGAACTTCCTGTTTTTAAAGAAAATGAAAATAGAACCATTAAAATTGTAAGTAATCAAAAATTAAAAAATCTACTCAACTACAAATTCAAATATGCCAATTTACTAATTATGCAACTGTGTTCTTAAACCATATATATTAAAACACGCTCAAAATCTCTGCTTCGTTAAAAGCAATGAAATCCCCATTTTTTTTACCCAACAATTGTTTCCCTATTGGTGAATCAATTGAAACAGCAAAATAATCTTTATTTTCAATAGTAATTTTACCTACACTTATAGTTAAATAGTAATTCGCTTTTGTTGTTTGAATTAAGCTTCCTAAACATATAATCTCTGAAGTTTTTTTAGTTGGAATTTTCGCTAGAGTTTCTTTCATTTCAACAATAGACGCTAATTGCTGACTTGCTTTTTCCATTTCTAATTGCAACATAGCTCTGCCAGTTTCATGTTTATCTCCTGCCGAACTTTTTGTTTCAGAAAACAATGCTTTTTTATTAGATTCAATAATTGATACAACTGTGTGGCTTTTTTCTTCAACAAACAACAAACAGGCTTCGTATAATTTCTTTTTAATTTCCAAGATATTCTTCATAATTACTAAGTAAATGTAACGCAATTCAACTTCTTTTGATAATTTTGTAAAACAATTTTTTAGATGCAATTTGTAGGAAAACGTTACTTAGATTATTCTTCATTCATCAAATCCACTTTTGGTGAAAGAGTTCAAAAAATATCTTTAGATATTGGTTTTTCATGTCCTAACAGAGATGGTTCAAAAGGATATGGAGGTTGTACTTATTGCAATAACAATACGTTTAATCCAGATTATTGCGAACCTACAAAAAGCATTAAAGAGCAATTAGAACAAGGCATTTCCTTTTTTGGTAAAAAATATAAAACACAACAATACCTAGCTTATTTTCAAGCGTATACAAATACCTACACTAATTTGGAATCGCTCAAACAACTATATGAAGAGGCCTTAAATGTTGAAGGAGTGATTGGCTTAGTAATTGGCACCAGACCTGATTGTATTTCACAAGAAATTATTGATTATTTATCTTTTTTATCTAAAAAATACTTCATTTCATTAGAATTTGGTGTTGAAAGCACTTTAAATAGAACTTTAGAAAATGTAAACCGTTGTCATACTTTTGAAGAAACAGCAATGGCTTTTGAAAATTGTACAAACAAAGGATTTCATTTAGGAGCACATTTAATAATTGGACTGCCTGGTGAATCAAAAAGCGAATTGTTGCATCACGCTTCTAAAATTTCAAAATTGCCCATAAACACCTTAAAACTACACCATTTGCAAATTGTAAAAAACTCGGTAATGGAAGTTCAATACAAAAGAAACCCTGAGAATTTTAACCTATTTACTTCCGAAAAATATATTGATTTTATAACTGATTTTATTGGATTTTTAAGACCCGATATTATTATTGAACGTTTTATAAGTGAAACACCGCAAAATTTACTTATAGCTCCAAAATGGAATCATTTGAAAAACTTTGAAGTTGTTGCTAAAATAGATAAAAAACTAAGTGATAAAAATAGCTGGCAAGGGAAATATTATAAGTCTTCAAATAACTAAAAAAGTTGTAACTTTAATCAGCTTTTTAATAATCCCATTAAAATAATTTTAAAAAAATATTTTGGATTATTTATTATTATTTATCTTTCTAGCACTCCTTGCTGAAATTCTTGGTACTGTTGGAGGGTTTGGCTCTTCATTATTTTTTATTCCTATTGCAAGTTTCTTTTTAGATTTTCATTCAGTTTTAGGAATTACAGCCATTTTTCATGTGTCAAGTAATATTACTAAAATTGCCTTTTTCAGAAAAGGATTTGACAAAAAACTAATTATTTCAATTGGTATTCCGGCAATTATTTTTGTAATCATTGGAGCTTATTATAGTAAATTTATGAAATCTAATATTTTGGAAATTTTGCTAGCTTTATTTTTAATAGGAACAAGTTTAACATTATTCTTATTTAAAAATATTGTAATTAAACCTACTGTGAAAAATTCTATTTTTGGAGGTGTTTTTTCTGGTTTAATTGCAGGAATAATAGGAACAGGAGGAGCAATAAGAGGAATTACTTTAGCTGCATTTAGTTTAAAAATGGAAACATTTATAGCTACCTCAGCTATTATAGATTTAGGAATTGATTTTAGCAGAAGTATTGTTTATTTTACAAATGGTTATGTTCATAAACACGATTTATATTTAATTCCTATTTTATTCGTAGTAAGTATTATTGGAACTTATTTAGGAAAGAAAATACTAAATGCCATTTCTGAAGAAAAATTTAAATCAATAGTGCTTTTGCTAATTTTTATAACAGGTATTATAACACTTTCTAAAATAATACTGTTTTAGTTAATAAATGTTTTGTAAGTTTAAGACATGTTATTTTTATACACAAAAACTTACTGATAAAAACTCTTGGCAAGTCAAATTTTATAATTATTTCCTAAAAAACAAGCTAACTGTATTTATATTAAAAATTTTAACTACAGAATATCTATTTTATTAAGATTTAAGCCTGTTTATCTTCCTCCATTGGCTTTTAAATCTTCTAAACAAAATAAATCTAATTGTGGCATTGCACCACCAACAATCATGTCTTTAATACTTTTTCCGTTTTCAACTTGATAATACATTAAGCAGTTTTGGTCAGTACAATGTGCTCCGTGTTCGGTATCCTGATGATCTTCAACCATATTAGTGCCTATATTTACCAACCCTAATAAGTGACAAAATTCATGGAGCATTACTGTAGATTCCAAAACTTCACGACTTGGCTCAAAAGGACTGTCAGAAAAAGAATGTATGGTTTCTTCAAACATAACAAACGAGGTGTTTCTGTAGGCCGTTCCTAACACTACTCCAGTATCTGTATTACTCGATGAATTTCCATTTAAAAAAAGGGCAGAAATTACCAATAGATTTTCATCGGTAAACATTGTTTTATTAGCGTCTTCTATATTTCTTACATCATCCATTGAATAGATTGACTTTAAGGAAATGTCAATCAATCTTGTTTCAACTACAATAGCTGTTTTATAGGTTCTAGATTCAATAAAACTTTTAAGATTATTCAACGTATTGTCCGTTGGTTTAAAACCATCAACATACATCACTTCAAAGTAAATATTCTTAAATATTTTATCAGATAAAATATCGTTTGCTGAATAACCAACTTGCTTTATATATGGATAATTGTCATTAATTAAAACATTCTCTACATTATCATTTTTACTGCAGCTCAAAAATAAGAATGCAATTAAAACAATACTTTTTAAAATATTTTTCATTTACTGTATGTTATTTTTATAGTTATAAAATAATTTATTTTTTAATAGAAAGGCTTTATAACCCTACATATAATAATGAATTAATTTATGCAATCATTTATTATTGATTTCAATTCACTGTCACTGCTAACTGTTAAATTAACATTGCCAGTTATTGTTGTCTTTATAGGGTACTGAACGCTATAAGCTTCATTTATCGACAAATTAGCCATAAAGTTGAACAAATCTTGATCTTTATCAATTGAAATAATAGTTGTTTGATTTGTATTAGTATTAAATAACGATATGTTAATTGGGTATATTATGTCTACACAATTTATTGCGCTTAAATTAGTATTAATTGCCACATCACATATCGTAGATAAATCATCGAGTTGAGATGCATTCGTAATGGAAATTTGACTATAATCTTGATTCATAATTGTTATAGGAAAATTAAAAACAATTGTATCTGTATTTATTGGTGTTAAATTAAAAATATCAATAACCAACTGATAATCTGAGGAGCTTGAAAGGGTCAAAGGTGTATTATTGGCCAATAAAGAAACTGGTAATACTACCGAATTACAAGAGTTGTTATCTATAATATCATCAAAAGAGCCATCATGCATTCCAATTCTTTTATAGTGATTTGTTGTTTCCGAATTACTGTTGTTTGTATTCGGATTTTCACCTTCATCAATATCTATTTCTTCTAAACAACCTATTGTTAGGAATAATAAAAAAACTATGGCAACTATTTTTTTAACAAAAAATTTCATTGGTTATGTATTGAGTTGTAAAAAAACAAATTTAATTATTAATTGATTCATTTATTAAAATTCCCTTCAAATAAATTTGAAAATGTGATTTTTTCGAATCATAACATTGAAGGGAAAATTCATAAATTTATGGCCATTAAAATGCAATTATTAAAATTCAAATCCTAATGATACTTGTAATACGTTGTTATAATCACTAGTTTCTTCATAGATTTTTCCCAAACCATAGTGATATCTTGCACTTAAAATAAGGCCTGTTTCTGATTTAAAACCAACTCCAAAATTTACGCCCCAATCAAATGAATTAGGCTCGTAGGTATTTGTGTTGTTTATCGCAAATGTTTCAATTTCTTGTTTATGTGAAATTGCATACCCAATTTGCGGTCCGGCTTCCAAATAAAAGACTTGCGTAGGATATAGTTTTAACATTAAAGGTAAGTTAATATAATCAATTTTTTGCTCTAACCTATAATTGCTGTTTTCAATTTTATAACCCTGTTGTGAGTATGTTAATTCTGTTTGGATAGCTAAAAAATTTGTTAGGTATGATTCTCCAAAAAAACCAACATGAAATCCTTGCCTTTGATCTGTTTCATCTCCATCAGCATTTCTAACCGAAGCTAAATTATAGCCTCCTTTTATACCAAATGAGGAATCTTTATCTACTTTGTTTGTGCTTTGTGCATTTATATTGAATGATACTACAAAGGTTAAAATTATTACTAATGTTCTCATTTTTTAAAGTTTTATTTAACTGGCTGCATCAGAATTTTAATGCAACCAGTGTATTATTGATATTTAATTTCTATAATTTTTTTATTATGATTTTGTTTTTAATGTAACTGCAATGTTTAAATTTAATGACGAATTAATTGAAATATTATTTAAATCGGCACCAGTAATAGATTCAGCCATTAACTCTCCATTAAACTCAAACTCTCCATTATTATCATTATCTGTATATGAAACAAAGTGTAATTCATATTCTCCTTCTTCTAAAAAATTTAATTCATAACTTCCTGATATATTACTAACAACAGAACTCGTTACTGCGTGTGAAAATGTAACACCACTTCCTTGTTCTGATTCTTCTGTATTCGCATTATACTTTCCTTTTTCATAAGCATAAACTATAATTTTATCAGAAGTATTTTCAGGATCACTAGCATTTCCTGAAATATCACTTGATTTTTCTTTGTTTATAACTCTTATACTATTAGAAAGTTCGCTGGTTGAAACAAATTTAAAAGTTCCGTTTGTGTCAAAAACTAAAGATTTTCTAATATCAAAATCAAAAACGATATCATTTGTAGTTGAGGCTAAAATTTCAAAAGAATCATTAATATTAATTTGATTTGTTGTAGTAGCAACTGCTTGCGAGCTACCGTCAGTAAATAAAACATAACTACCTGGTGCATTACCACTCTCATCCGTTTCATTATCTAATAAAATACTAATGTTTGAATAAGTACCCGTATTTAACTCTAAATTTCCTAACAACTTAGTCATGCCATTTTGATATTGCATTAAATCTATAGTTGTTTTTGTAAAACCTTCTAAAGAAACACCATTAACTTTTATATCTGCTACTGTTACTATTACACCTTTAACATTTGAATTATCTGTTGGTGCATCTGTCATATAAAAATTGGTTTGGCTTTTTTCATCGCCATACGTTGCATCATCGTCATTAGAGCAAGAAGCTAAAAAGGTGATTGCTAATACTAAAATTGTTGCTGTAAATAAATTTCTTGTTTTCATAATTGTAAGTTTTAAATTATTATTTATTTTTTATTCGAAATATTTCCGATTTACACTACTAAGACAACTCTCTTTTAAAGTACCCTACCTAAAATTTTACTTTTTTTTACAAAAACATAAATTCCTTCTATTTTTATGAAAATTATTCATTCATATTTTATTTCTATTTTTGTAGCATCCTTAAAAGAAAAGAATACCTATGAATTTTACCGATTTATGTGATGAAAAACAGTTTGACATGTTTTATAAACAAGAGGTTAATCATGTTTTTAGGTTTATTCTTATAAAGAACAAGAATAAAGATGAAGCGCTTGATATTGTACAAGAGGCCTTTATAAAAATATGGGAGAATTGCAATAAATTTGACCTTCTCAAGGCAAAATCTTATTTATTTTCTATTGCCAGCAATTTATTTCTTAACATTAAAAAGCATGAAAAGGTGGTTAAAAATTATGAAAATAATTCCACAAACTTATATATTGATACAGAATCACCTGAAGACACTTTAAGACAAAAAGAGTTTAAATATAAGCTTGAAAAAGCCATTGCTAACTTAACCGATGCTAGTCGTGAAGTATTTTTATTAAATAGAGTTGAAGGTAAAAAATATAAAGAAATCGCTGAATTATTAGGGATCTCAGTAAAAGCTGTTGAAAAAAGAATGAGTAAAGCCTTATTGGCTTTAAGATCACAGATTGAAGAATTTAATTAAAGGTAGGGTTAATTAATAGTTAGTTGTCATATACATAGAATGAAAAACTTAAAAAACATATCAAAATGGTTAAATGATGAAATGACCGATGAAGAATTGGTTGCATTTCACAAAACTGATGACTATCAATTATATAAAAATATTGTTGAAGAAGCTGAAAATATTAATTTAACTTCAGTAAACGAAACGGTGGCACTACAAGATTTTAAAGCTCGAATTGCAAATCGCACCAAGAAAAAAACAAAAGTAATTTCATTCAACAGAAACTTGGCTTTCAAAGTTGCCGCATCAATTACACTATTGATTGGAATAACTTATTTTCTATTCAACTTTAACCAAGAAACCCTTAAAGCCGGTTTTGCTGAAAACAAGAGTTTTGTTTTACCCGATGAATCAACGGTTACCTTAAATGCAGTTTCTCAAATAACCTACAGCAAAACTTCTTTCAAAACAAAAAGACAACTAAAATTGAATGGTGAAGCTTATTTTAGCGTAAAAAAAGGTAGTACTTTTAATGTTAAAACTG
This sequence comes from Lutibacter sp., assembly GCF_013041805.1. GTDB lineage: Bacteria > Bacteroidota > Bacteroidia > Flavobacteriales > Flavobacteriaceae > Lutibacter. The sequence goes on along the minus strand of NZ_JABDRI010000069.1, from coordinate 49,391 downwards.
AACAAGGAACTATAGAGGTTTTAGGTACAAAATTTAATGTGAAATCAAGGGAAAATTCTTTCAGAGTTTTTTGCTATGAAGGTAGTGTAGCCGTTTCTCATAACAACAGTAAAGTTATTTTAGCAAAAGGAGAAAGCGCACAACTAACAACAAATAACACTTTAATAAAGCTACAAAAAACTGAAAGTTCAGGGCCTTTATGGTTAAATAATGAAAGCTCTTTTATAGAAGAGTCATATACCGAAGTTTTGGCTGAATTTGAAAGGCAGTTTAAAGTGAAAATTATTTCAAAAGCAATAAATACCAATGTTCTTTTCACCGGAGGCTTTAGTAATAACAATATAGATTCAGCAATTAAATCCATTACATTACCTTTGAATATTAACTATCGAATAAATGATAATGAAATTATTTTATCGAAATAAATTTTGGCTGCCGCTTTTTATTATTCTGTTCTCTTCCTTAAAAGTAAACTCACAAAATAGTTTTTCTTTTCTAGAAGAATTAAACTTGGTTGAAAATAAGTTTGATGTTAAATTTTCTTATGTAATTTCAAACATTGAAAATATTCAACTTCAGGAAAAAATTTCGGACATTTCAACATTAAATGAAATAATTACGTATATAAATTCCCAAACATTTTTAATTGCTACAAAAATTGATGGGCGATTTATTTCAATTGCCCCAAAACAAGAGAATATAGAAATATGCGGAACCATCGTTGATAAAAATAACATCCCAATAAATAAGGCTTCAATAATAGTTTCAGGTAAATTATATGGTTCAACTTCTGATGAAAATGGTATATTTTATTTAAAAAATTTAAAAATTTCAGACAATATTAAATTTCAATATTTAGGGAATAAATCAATCCTAAAAAATGTAAATGAGTTAATTTCTCCAGTCTCTGACTGTATAAAATTGACTATGGTTGAAGAAGAAATTGAACTGAACGAAGTTTTTATTAAAAACTATATAGCCAACAGTTTATCTAAACTAAAAGATGGAACGGTTCAATTAGATACTAAAAATTTTGACATTTTATCTGGTCAAGTTGAACCTGATTTACTTCAAACTTCTCAAATACTTCCAGGTGTTGAAAGCCCCAATGAATCAATTTCCAATATAAATGTGAGAAATGGTGTAAGCGATCAAAATGTTATTTTTTGGGATAATATAAAAATGTACAACCCAACACATTTTTTTGGACTTATTTCTGCTGTAAATCCTTACTTAACAAAAAATATTTCAATTATAAAAAACGGAACTAGTGCTAAATATAATGATGGTGTTTCAAGTACCATGTTGTTAGAAACAGACAATGCTTTAACTCAAATATTGAAAGGAGGGTTTGGTGCTAATTTTATATCTTATGATGGTTTTATAACAGTGCCTGTAAATGATAAACTAAATCTAAAAACCTCTTTTAGGAACTCCAATAACAATTGGTTTAATACTCCAACTTATGACTCCTACTTTAACAAAACATTTCAAAATAGTGCTGTTGGAACAAGTACTTCAAATTCCGATTTCAGCTTTTATGACGTAAATGTTAGTTTATTATACAACCTAAATAGCAACAACAATCTTAAAGTAAATTATATTAAAATTAATAATGATCTTAATTATTATGAAGTTGATGGAAGTAATCTGGCAGATAAAATAAAACAAAATTCGGACGCCATTGGACTTACTTATAATTCAAAAATTAACAGTAAACTAATTGCTAAAATTTCTGGATATTATACCAAATATTCATTGCTTTCCAACAACTATCAAAATAACCAACAACAATTGGTAATTCAAGAAAATGAAGTGCTTGAAAATTCAATAAAAACAACTTTAAATTACACCTTTAACAATTATTTTAGTTTAGAAAGTGGATATCAATTAAATGAAACAGGCGTTTTAAGTAGAACTAATGTAGATAACCCATTGTATAACAGAATACAAAGAAGTGTTATGCTAAACCATTCAGCATTTTTAGAGTCCAATTATAAAGATAATCGTTGGTTTGTACGTACCGGAGTTCGGTTTAATTATTTTGATAAAATTGACCAAACTACTATTGAACCACGAATTAATGTAAACTATTCTTTTGATAAAAACCTAAGTATAAATACTCAATTTGAAGCAAAATCGCAATATACATCTCAAGTAATTGACTATTTGGATGATTTTTTAGGTGTTGAAACCCGAAGATGGGTTATGGCTGATGAAAATATACCTTTAATTAAAAGCTCCCAATTTTCATTAGGAAGCACTTTCAAAAAAAGTAAATTGCTAATTGATTTAAATTTCTTTTATAAAAACATCAATGGAATTTTAATATCTGGGCAAGGTTTTCAAAATCAAATTCAAAATAAAAGATTGGACGGGGAACAAAAATCTACCGGTATAGAGGTTTTATTGAACCAAAGAAGTAAAAAAGCAGATTTTTGGTTATCCTATACTTTAAGTAACAGTGATTTATTATTTAAACAAATAAATGAAAACTATTTTCCAAGCAACAACGATATCAGGCATTCTTCAACCATTGGTTTTAATTTTCATTTTAACAAGCGTTTAAACACTTCTATTAGTGGTATTATAAAATCTGGTAGACCTTTTACAACCATAAATACAGGGCAGGAAACAAAAAAAGATGGAAATTTCACCATCGTTAATTACGCTTCCTTAAATAAAGAAAGATTAAAAGCATATAGTAGAGTTGATTTCTCCATAAATTACCTCTTTTTAAAAACACAAACCATTAATTCTACTGTAAAATTTGGTATACTAAATGTGTTTAATAAAGAACAAATTTTAGATTCTTATTATGTTGTGGATCAGAACGATAATTCAAAAGCAACAAAAATAAATATTAAATCTTTAGAATTTACTCCAAACATTTCTTTAAGATTTGCGTTTTAAAATGAGTTTTAGATTCTAAAACTTAATCAAGGATTTGATATGTAAACAATGAATAAAAAAATATTTTATTGAAAATAAATTGTAATTTTAACATATAGCATTATGCTTCATCTTAAAATATACATCATGAAAAAAACAAAGTATTCTAAAGTATTCCGAATAATTCATTGGACAATAGCTGTTTCATTTTTGATACTACTACTTACAATTTTTTTACGATTAACGTGGATGAATAAGTATAATGTGGCAGCTATTATACAGGATTACCTAAAAGATTCTAATCAGGTTTTATCACAGGAACAACTCATTGCATTAGCAAAAAAAATAAGACAACCTATGTGGAATTGGCATATTTACATTGGTTATGTATTGGTTGGATTATTTAGTATTCGTTTTATACTTCCTGCATTCGGACATATGAAAATTCAAAATCCTTTTGACAAAAACCTATCAACTAAAATGAAATTTCAGAAATGGGCATATATCATTTTTTATTTCTGTGTAATTACTTCACTTGCTACTGGACTTATTATAGAATTAGGACCAAAAGAATTTAAAAAGCTCATGGAAGAAATCCATGTACTTGGTATTTATTATCTGATAGCGTTTATAGCCATCCATTTGGCAGGTGTGTTAATAGCAGAATTTACAGATCAAAAAGGAATTATTTCAAGGATAATAAATGGTACAAAGGACAATGATTAACATATTCGTAAGCACAGTACCTCAAAAACTTCATTTTTTTATTTTTAAATTACAAAAAACAATATGAGCAATATAATTGTATTAGGTGCCGGTATGGTTGGTAGCACAATGGCTATTGATATGGCAAAAAAACATCAAGTAACCATCACAGATTTTAGTGAAAAAGCTTTAGAAAAAGCGGTTAAAAAATGTGATAAACTAATTCCTGAAATTTTAGATGTAACCCATAAAACAATACTTCAAAAAACTATTAAACCTTTTGATTTAGTAATATGTGCAGTACCTGGTTTTTTAGGTTTTGAAACTATGAAAACTATTATTGAAGCTGAAAAAAATGTGGTAGATATTTCTTTTTTTCCTGAAAACTCTTTAGAATTAGATGCTCTTGCTAAAGAAAAAAATATAACTGCCATTGTAGATTGTGGTGTTGCTCCTGGAATGGGAAATATTATTTTAGGGTACTATAATGAAAAATTGAAATTAACAGACTTCGAATGCTTAGTTGGTGGTTTACCAAAAATAAAAAAATGGCCTTTTAGTTATAAAGCACCTTTTTCACCTATTGATGTTATTGAAGAATATACGCGTCCGGCTCGCTATGTAGAAAACGGTCACATTGTTGTTAAAGAAGCACTATCAGATTGTGAATTTGTTGAGTTTGAAAATGTTGGAACATTGGAGTCTTTTAATTCTGACGGGCTGCGTTCTATCATTTTTACTATGCCTCATATCAAAAATATGAAGGAAAAAACACTTCGTTATCCAGATCATATTGAATATATAAAAGTGTTGAAAGAAAGTGGTTTTTTTAATGAAGAAAAAATCAATATTAATGGTACTGAGATTTCGCCATTAGAGTTTTCTTCGAAAGTTTTATTTAACGAATGGAAATTAGGTGATACGGAAGAAGAGCTTACCGTGATGCGAATTACCTTAAAAGGAACCAACGAAAAAGGCGAAAACAAAACTATTGTTTACAATTTACATGATGAATACTGTCCTAAAACTCAAACCTCATCAATGGCAAGAACAACGGGTTATACAGCAACTGCAGCTGCAAATATGTTTTTAGATGGTTTGTTTAGTGAAAAGGGAGTTTTCCCACCAGAATTAGTAGGAAAACACGAACGTTGTTTTAACTATATTCTAAATTATCTAAAAGAACGAAATGTGATTTATACATTGGAAGAATCTTAAAACTCAAATTTTAGTTGAATATCAATTGCTTTTTCAATTTCTTTGGAGTGAATATTTAAGTTTGTAACAGCTATTCCTAGCAAACGTACAGAGTTCATTACTTTTTCTTGAAAAAGCAATTCTTTTACAGTTTCATATAAAATTGTTTTGTCTTTTACAAAATAAGGCAACGTTTTACTACGAGTTTGTGTTTTAAAATCGCTGTATTTTATTTTTAAAGTAACGGTTTTACCTGAAACTTTAGATTTGTGTAGGCGATGTTCCAATTCTTCTGAAATTTTCTTCAGTTTTTCAAGCATAAAAATTTCGGAAGTTAAGTTTTTTGCAAATGTATGTTCTGCTGCAACCGATTTTCTAAGACGATTTGGTTTCACTTCATTCCGCTGAATTCCACGAACAATTTTGTAATAATGACTTCCTGATTTTTTGAAATGTTGTATTAAAAATTCTTCAGTTTTTTCTTTTAAATCTAATCCTTTAAAAATCCCCAAACTATACATTTTTGCCGCGGTTACTTTCCCAATTCCAAAGAATTTCTCAATAGGTAATTCTTCTAAAAAAGATAAAACTTCTTCCGGTGGAATTGTTTTTTGTCCATTTGGTTTGTTGATATCTGAGGCAATTTTAGCAACAAATTTACTGTTAGAAATTCCTGCCGAAGCACGTAAGTGTAATTCATCAAAAATACGTTGTCTTATCTCTTTAGCAATTAAACTAGCTGAAGGATTTCCTTTTTTGTTTTGAGTAACATCTAAATAGGCTTCATCAAGTGAAAGCGGTTCAACCAAATCTGTATATTCATAAAAAATAGCACGAATTTTTTGAGAAATTTCCTTATACCTCTCAAATCTTGGTTTTACAAATACTAAGTGAGGACAATTTTTTTTTGCTAATACACCACTCATTGCAGAACGCACCTTAAATTTACGAGCTTCATAACTAGCCGCTGAAACAACTCCTCGCTCTCCGCCTCCTCCAACAGCTACTGGCTTACCTCTTAAATCAGGGTTGTCTAGTTGCTCAACAGAGGCATAAAATGCATCCATATCTATATGAATTATTTTGCGATGTTGTGTATTTATTTCCACCATATAAAACTACAAAACTTTCCGTTCTATTTTAATCCCAATTCTTAGTATATTCGTGTATTAATTAGAATTTTATATAATGAACAAAATACAGAAACACGCCCAAAATTTAATCGATTTTATTTATGACAGTCCAAGCCCATATCATGTAATTGATAATTCAAAAAAAGAACTAATAAAAAATGGTTTTTTAGAGCTTGAACTTACTAAAAAATGGACGATTAAAAAAGGTGGAAAGTACTTTGTTAGTCAAAACAACACATCACTTTTTGCATTTATAATTGGTACTGGTAAAATTGAAGAGTCTGGCTATAAAATTGTGGCTGCTCACTCTGATTCTCCTTCATTTAAAATTAAACCTTCTCCTGAAATTTCAGTTGCTGACAACTATTTAAAATTTAATACAGAAACCTATGGCGGTCCAATTTTAAGTACTTGGTTAGATAGACCTTTATCATTGGCTGGAAGAGTAAGTGTAAGAGGAAAAAATCTACTAAATCCATTAACGCATTTAGTGAATATTAAAGAACCTATCTTGGTAATTCCTAATTTACCTATTCATTTTAACCGTACAGTAAATGAAGGCGTTTTTCTTAATAAGCAAGTAGATATGTTGCCTGTAACATCGATAATAAATAAAGAATTGAATACAAATTTATTATTAGCTCGCACTATTTCTAAGGAAATAAACGTACCGGTAGAAGATATTTTAGAGGTAGATTTAAATTTATATGATTTTACAAAAGGTAGTATTATAGGATTGAATAAAGAGTTTATTTCATCAGGGAAATTAGATGACTTAGCTATGGTACACGCAGGACTAACTGCAATAGTAGATGCTCCTGTTTGTAAATCAACCAATGTATTAGCCATATTTGATAATGAAGAAGTTGGAAGCCGATCGAAACAAGGTGCCGGTTCTCCAATTCTAAAAAATATTTTAAAACGTATTGCGATAGTTCTAGATAAAAATGAAGAAGATTTTCAACGATCAATTTATAATTCTTTTATGATAAGTGCAGATATGGCCCATGCATTACATCCAAACCATCCAGATAAACATGACCCTATTAATAGACCTATAATTAATAATGGTCCCGTAATTAAAATTGAAGGAAACCAAAAGTATACAACTGATAGTGATTCAAGTGCTGTTTTTGAAATGATTTGCAAGGAAGCAACAATACCTTATCAAAAGTTTGTAAATCGATCTGATATGTTAGGTGGTGGTACTTTGGGAAATGTTTCTGCAGGGCAATTAGAAATTCGTTCGGTTGATATTGGTAGTCCAATGTGGGCCATGCATTCCATTAGAGAAACTAGTGGAGTTGATGACCATACTTATATAACAAATGCTTTAAGTAGTTTTTATAGAATAAACTAATCGATAATTACACTACAATTCAAATTAGTGTAAGATAAATCACTGCATATATAGAAATAAAAAGGGTTGCTAAATTAGCAACCCTTTTAAAAATATTAAGTTTTGTAACTTAAACAATACCTTGATCTAACATAGCATCAGCTACTTTAATAAATCCGGCAATGTTTGCTCCTTTTACATAATCTATAAATCCATCTTCTTGTGTTCCGTATTTCATACAAGCAACATGAATTGATGACATTATTTGATGTAATTTAGCATCGACTTCATCTTGTGTCCAGTTTAATTTCATTGCATTTTGAGACATTTCTAATCCAGAAACTCCAACACCACCCGCATTAGCCGCTTTTCCTGGTGCAAAAGGTATTTGTTTCTCGTGAAATGCTTCAATAGCTTCAGGAGTGCATCCCATATTAGAAACTTCAACAACATATTTTACACCATTCGAAATTAATGTGGCAGCATCATCACCATTTAATTCATTTTGAATAGCACTAGGCATTGCTATATCACATGGAACTTCCCAAGGTTTTTTTCCTGGAATAAATTTAGCTTCTGGAAATTCTTCAATGTATGGCGAAACAATATCATTATTAGAAGCTCTAAGAGCTAATAAATAATCAATTTTTTCTTCATCTAATCCTTTTTCGTCTAAAATATAACCATCAGGACCGGAAATTGTAATTACTTTTCCTCCAAGTTCTGTAACTTTTAAAGCAACACCCCAAGCAACATTACCAAAGCCAGAAACGGAAACGGTTTTTCCTTTAAAAGTATCGTTCTTAGTGTCTAACATCTCTTTCGCAAAATATGTTGCTCCAAAACCAGTAGCTTCAGGTCTAATTAAGCTTCCTCCCCAATTTAATCCTTTTCCAGTTAAAACACCTGTGTTTTCAAACTGCAGTTTTTTATACATACCGTATAAAAATCCTATTTCTCTACCACCAGTTCCTATATCTCCAGCAGGTACATCGGTACTTGGACCGATAACACGCCATAATTCTAACATAAATGCCTGACAAAAACGCATAATTTCAGCATCTGATTTTCCTTTTGGGTTAAAATCTGATCCTCCTTTTCCACCTCCCATTGGTAAGGTAGTAAGTGCATTTTTAAATGTTTGTTCAAAACCTAAAAATTTAAGAATACTTAAATTTACACTTGGGTGAAAACGCAGACCTCCTTTATAAGGGCCAATTGCATTGTTAAATTGCACTCTATACCCTAAATTCACATGGACATCTCCAGCATCATCTACCCATGAAACTCTAAAGGTTAAAATTCGATCAGGCTCAACTAACCTCTCAATTATTTTTGCTGATTCATATTGTGGGTTTTCATTATAAATACCTTCAATAGACTCAAGCACTTCATGCACTGCTTGCAAATATTCTTGTTCACCTGGATGTTTGGCTTCAAGATTATTTAATATATCTTTTACATTCATAATACTATAATTTATTCGTGTTTTAAAACGTGTTAAAATCTACTACAAAAATACTGATATTAAATTCATTTTTAATTAAAATAAATGTAATATTTTCACTTATTATTACTAATATTCCTTATAAATTGTTAAAACTGAATTAAACAGGTGAAAATTAATTCATAAATTATTAAATCAATAACTAATAACTTGATGTTGAACTGTTTTACATGAAACCTTGTGGAGGCAAATCTTCCATAGAATCTTCTAATAATTCTACAGGTGTCTTTAATTTGTAGCCTTCTTTAAAAATTGCTGCTTTATTCGTTTTTCCTTCAATTATTATTGTTAGGGGCTCTTTAAAACTAACGTGTCTAATATATTTACTTTCACAGTGAGTCTTTTGTTTGTTTAAATAATCAATGTCAAAAAAACCATCATCTATAAAGGGATTAATTGTTAAATAACCCACTTTAAATGAAGTTAAATTCTGAAAAAAATGCGTTCCTTGACTTGGATCTATTCTATAATCATTTAACCCAGATTCAACAATTATTTTTGCAGCAGATATTTGCGGCCATATTACTGGTATTCCTAACCACGGATCACTTGAACCCCATCTTCCTGGACCTACTAAAACATATTGCTTATCTTGTTCAATAAATTTTTTATTTATTTCCTGAACTGCTGCTGCAATTTCTCTAGTATTTGCACTATTAAAAGTTTCTGGTTTTACATATACAAAATCGTAAATGTTCTCATACATTCCATTTCCTAAAGCCGATTCAGAGTATATAATAGCGTCTTTATTATCTATTTCTTTAGGTAATTCACTAGTAGCTTCAAAACTTTCTACAATTGGTCTGATTTGTAAAAAACTAAACTCTTTCGGTTGTCCAGGTGGAACGTCTAATTTAACCGCAAATTCAATTTCTATTGGATTCCTCATTTCACGCTGTCCAATTCGTAATAAGTCCTTTAAAATTTCAGGAAGTGGAAATGTGTTGTATTTTAAAATATTATCAAAAGTAATTAAGCGAATTCCATCGTGCAAAGTTCCAGGTTTAATAATGTTATTCTGTAAATCATACGTTGAAGCCACAAACTTTAACGAACCATGTTTTTCGGCACGCCTAATGCTAATTTTCTTCTTGTTAACAGACTCGTTGGTAGAAACTTTATAACTTTCTGGGTCCATGTCTAAACCAAACAAATATTGTTGAGTTTCTCTTTGAGTAGAATCTGGAGATGACAGTTGAAGCACTTTTTTAGGGTGAGAAGGTGAAAAACGCAACGTACGACCACCGCCAACAATAATTTCACCTAAACCAATAGCTATATTTGCTATTCCTTCATGAGGTAATTCATTCCCTATTGGATAAAAGTTTATGGAGCGGGCAACTCCTGATATATTTGGGTAATAAACATCATTATATTGCTTGCCTGTGACTTCTTGTAAAATAACTGCCATTTTATCTTCTTCTATAGAATGAGAAGTTGCTTTTAAATAAGCTTTACTACCTTGAAAAAATGCCGATGCCATAACCGATTTAATGGCGTTTGATGCCATAACTAACATTTCACTTTTATTAGTATTAGGTATCATATATGTAGAGAAAACTCCTGCAAAGGGTTGATAATGACTATCTTCTAAAACGCTTGAAGATCTTACGGCAATTGGTGAAGGAGTAATATCTAAAAATGCTTGTATATCATCTAAAACCCATTGAGGCAATGAATTTGAAATAAATTTATTTAATATATCTTGATCGTTATTACAATTAGCTACAAATTCAATTAAATTATGATTTTCCATAAATTCATCAAATACTTCAGTGCTAATAACAACCGTTCTAGGTATTGATATATTTACATCTTTATATTTATGAAATAATTTATGCCGTTTTAAAAATGAATCTATAAATGCTAAACCGCGACCTTTGCCACCTAAAGCTCCTTCTCCAATTCTTGAAAAACCTAAATACTCATCGTATTTATTTTTATCAAACTTTGCAATAACACCTCTCGATCTAAAAACCCGATATGCTTTTATGGCTTTTAATAGAAATTCTCTAATATGCTCAGCGTCATCAAAGTCTTCATACTCTACTTTACTAAATAGATTAGCCAAAGGAAATAAAGCTCTAGATTTTAACCATTTTGAGTATTCGCTTCTTTTTGCATGATATGTAATAGATTCTGGTGTTACAAAAGTTAGGGCTTTTTGAAAATTATTTAAATCTTTAACTTTAGCCAAGACCTTCATTTGAACTGGATCCCAAAATTCAAAAGTGCCAAAGGAAAAATATTTTGTAATATACCTTTTAAGTTCTTGACCCAAAGTTTCAGAATGTTTGTATAGAAATTTTCCTTTTAACTCAATGGCCTTTTTTTCATTAATTTGATCTGATGATTGAATTAAAAATGGAAAATACCGCTCTAAACTTCGTACATATTTCAAAAATTCAAACCCTGCATTTTTATCTCTTTGACCTCCTTTATAGTAACTAACATCTGAAATAACCCCTAAAAGGTTGTGCTGGTATTTTTCAAAAAGTAACATTCCCTCTTCATAATTTGTGGCTAACAGAATTTTTGGACGACCCCTCATTAACATCATTCCACGGTGTTCATTTAATCCTTCAGACATAAATGAGTGTGCTTGTTTCACAATAATTTTATAAATTATTGGTAAATATCTTGAATAAAACCGTAGTGAATCCTCCACTAATAAAATGGCTTTCACACCAATTTTATTAATGTCGTTTTCCGCATTCATTCTGTCTTCGGTTAGTTTGATAATTGCTAAAAAAATATCAACATTGCCATTCCAGTGAAATACAAAATCTATAACCCCTGTATTAGATCTTGTTATTTTTTTTCTTAATTCTGAAGAATAATGACTTAATGCAGCAATTGGAACATTAGGAAAAGCTTCTTTAATTAATTTAGATGCTTCAAATGCTTTATAATTTCCAATATCAAGCCAAGTAATTACTAAATCAATTTTATCTAGCGTTAAAACTTTTATAGCTCTGCGTGCTGAATTAGCATGTACAAAATTAGGTGGGTATCTTAAATTTAAAGCGGTATATTCATTAAAAATTCGTTCATCAATTCTACCATCTTCTTCTAACATATAAAAATCATAGTTAGAACAGACTATTAAAATTTTATTAACTCTATTTTGCATTAACTTATTAAATGCAACATCTTCAAACTCGTATGCTTTTAAATCAGGTAAGGGATTTTTTATCATTAAAAATAGTTTTATTTATATATGCAAGATAGAATTTTAACTATAATTTTAGAAAGATTAATTCTTAAATTTAAAAGGGGTACCATATGGCATCCCTTTTTAAAAAAAATAACTTAAAATTCTAAACAACACCTTGAGCTAACATAGCATCAGCTACTTTTACAAACCCTGCAATATTTGCACCTCGTACATAATCAATATATCCATCATCTCTTTTTCCATATTTAATACACGAATCATGAATATCTGACATAATTTTTTTAAGTCTTTGATCAACTTCTTCACGAGCCCAATTAATTCGTAAAGAATTTTGGGACATTTCTAAACCTGAAGTTGCTACTCCACCTGCATTTGATGCTTTTCCCGGTGCATATAAAATTTTAGCCGCTTGAAATGCATGAACTGCTTCAGGTGTAGAAGGCATATTGGCTCCTTCACTTATTACAAAACATCCATTACTCAATAATAAACTAGCTTCTTCTTGATCTATTTCATTTTGTGTTGCGCAGGGCATTGCTATATCACACACAACTCCCCAAGGTCGTTCTCCTTCGAAATACTTAGCCTTCGGATATTTATGAATATATTCTTTTATTCTATCCCGTTTGTTATTTTTAAGATCCATTACAAATGCTAATTTATCAGCATCTATGCCTTCTTCATCATATATGTATCCAGATGAATCTGACAAAGTAACAACTTTAGCTCCTAGTTGAGTTGCTTTTTCACAAGCATATTGAGCTACATTACCTGAGCCAGAAATTAAAACTGTTTTTCCTTTAATAGTATCTCCTTTAGTTTCTAGCATGCCTTGTGCAAAGTATACTGTGCCATAACCTGTAGCTTCAGGGCGAATTAAAGAACCACCCCATGACAGTCCTTTACCAGTTAAAACTCCTGTAAACTCATTTCTTAATTTTTTATACATTCCAAATAAGTAACCAATTTCTCTACCTCCAACTCCAATATCTCCCGCAGGCACATCCGTATTATGCCCTATATGGCGAAACAATTCTCCCATAAAACTTTGACAAAAACGCATAATTTCTACATCAGATTTGCCTTTTGGGTTAAAATCTGAACCTCCTTTACCTCCACCCATAGGTAAGGTAGTTAGTGCATTTTTAAATACTTGTTCAAAAGCTAAAAACTTAAGAATACTTAAATTAACCGTTGGATGAAAACGTAAACCTCCTTTATATGGCCCAATTGCTGAACTCATCTCAATTCTATACCCTCTATTAACTATTATTTTTCCTGCATCATTTATCCAAGGAACTCTGAACATTAGTATTCTTTCAGGCTCTACCATTCTAGTTAAAATTTGCTTACCGTTGTAAATTTTGTTTTTAAGAATAAAAGGAATAACCGTTTCAGCTACCTCTTCTACAGCTTGAATAAACTCAGGCTCATGTGGATTTCTATTTTTAACTAGATCCATAAACTTTACGAATTCTGATTTTGTAATCTCAGATTCCTTAGCTTCTAATTCCATAAATTTTATATAAATTACTTGTAAATAATGAATTTAGATTAAAATTATAATTTTATTCTTTAAAAAATCATAAAATTTTAATTTATTATTTACATACTTTCCTTGTTTACAACGTTTTCGCTTAACTTTTTCCTGTATTCTAGTTATACTTAGTTTATATGGTTTAAAAACCAAAAAAATAATCTATCGGTTTTACAATCTTTGTTTCAAAATAAATTTGTTTAAATTTGCGGCTTAATTTGATACATAAAATGTTACATAAAGTAAAAGAACTGATTGGTGAAGTACAAGCTTTTAACGCTACTACTAAAGATGAAATTGAAACTTTTAGAATTAAATTCTTGGGTAAAAAAGGATTATTAACCGATTTATTTAATGAATTTAAAAATGTAGCTCCTGCAGAAAGAAAGGAATTTGGACAAGCATTAAATACCTTGAAAAATGCAGCGCAAGATAAAGTTACCTTATTAAAAGATACTCTTGAAAATTCAATGGAGCAAAAAGGTTTTTATGGTGATTTAACGCGTCCTTCTGAGCCTATTGAATTAGGTTCGCGTCATCCAATATCTTTGGTTAGAAATCAAATTATTGATGTGTTTTCACGTATTGGCTTTACCGTTTCAGAGGGTCCTGAAATTGAAGATGATTGGCATAACTTTACCGCATTAAACTTGCCTGAATATCACCCAGCACGTGATATGCAAGATACTTTTTTTATCGAAAAAAATCCTGATTTATTATTGCGTACACATACCTCATCAGTTCAAGTACGCTATATGGAAAGTCACAAACCGCCAATTAGAACTATATCACCTGGACGCGTGTTTAGAAACGAAGATATTTCCGCCCGTGCACATTGTATTTTCCATCAAGTTGAAGGATTGTATATTGATACAGATGTTTCCTTCGCCGATTTAAAACAAACCTTACTTTATTTTACAAAAGAAATGTTTGGGAAATCTAAAATCCGTTTACGTCCATCTTATTTTCCATTTACAGAACCAAGCGCAGAAGTAGATATTTATTGGGGATTAGAAACTGAAACAGATTATAAGATAACCAAAGGAACTGGATGGTTAGAAATTATGGGTTGTGGAATGGTAGATCCTAATGTACTTAAAAACGCTAACATAGATCCTGAAGTTTATTCTGGCTATGCATTTGGAATGGGTATAGAACGTATTGCAATGTTATTATATCAAATACCAGATATACGAATGTTTTATGAAAACGACGTTCGATTTTTAGAACAGTTTAAATCAGTTTTATAATTTTAGTAAACTTATTTTAAAAAAATACTTAAGAAAATTTAGCATACCTTTTTCTATTCAATTTTAAATGAAAAAAGACCTCTTAATTCCTGAAGTTACAAACGTTTTTGTTGCTGTTGTAAAAGAATTTAATAAAGAATTTCAATGTGACGATTGGAACGCTTACATTATTAATAATAAAGAAGTTGCTATAGAAATGGTATTAATTGTTTCTAAAGGTTATGACGAAGACACCATGGCTGAAACTTCATTAATGCGTAAAAAAATTGATAAACTTCCGGCGAAATCTTATGCTAAAATTGAATTGTTACAAGGTGAAGTTATTCATATTTCGAACTTTTTTAATGTTACTTTTTTTGAAGGAAACCAACTATACGATAAAAAATACTTATTTGAAAAAGGAAGTATAAAAGAAAGTGCTTTGCGAACCATTCCTTTATTAAATAAACGCGGTATCTTAGTAAAATAAACATTCCTTAATTTTTTATGAAATTTCTCTTTGCTTTTACTTTTATATTCTGCGGTGTAATGCTAAATGCTCAAAATATTCCACTTTATGTTGGTACCTATACCGGTGAAGATAGTGAAGGAATTTATTTTTATAATTTTAACCAAGAAACTGGTAAATTATCACACAAAACACTTGCTATAAAAACTGAAAACCCATCATATATAGCTTATTCTAAAAATAGAAAGTTTATATATGCTGTTGGTGAAGTTGCTAATTTCAATAACACAAATAGTGGTTTTGTAAGTGCTTTTTCAGTGGCTGAAAACGGTAACTTACAGTTTATAAATACGGTAAGCTCCAATGGTGCTCATCCTTGCCATATTGAATTAAATGGTGAAAATGTTGCAATTTCAAACTACACAGGTGGCACTATTTCCATCCACAAAATTGAAAAAAATGGCATCATAAAACCTGCATTTCAAATTATAGATCACAATACACCAAATCAAAAATCACACGCACATTCAACACAATTTATAGATAATGAATTATTTGTTGCCGATTTGGGTAGAGATTTTTTATCAGAATATGTTAAAAAGAATGATTCCTACTTCTTAAAAGAAAATTATTCTATGAAACCAACATCGGGCCCTCGTCATTTTGAAATTTCTAGAAACAAAAAATTTATTTATATCATTAATGAATATTCTTCAACTGTAACTGTTTTAAAACGTGCAGGTAAAAACTATACCGAAATTCAAAATGCGAGTACTTTAGCTGATGATTTTATAGGGTCAAGTTCTGGTGCTGATATTCATTTATCTGAAAATGAAACCTATTTATATGGTTCAAATAGAGGTGAAAATAGTATTGTAGTTTTTAAAAGAGATGCTACAAATGGAACACTCGAAAAAATTCAAAATAGCCCTGTAATGGGTAATTGGCCGCGTAATTTTACAATATCTCCAAACGGACAATTTTTATTAGTTGCCAATCAATACAGTAAAAATATTAGTGTTTTTAAAATAGCTAGTGATTCTGGTAAGTTAATCTATGAATACAGTTTACAAACTCCAACACCCGTTTGTTTATTATTTTAATTCAAAATAGTAAATATTATCTGTATTACTAAATCTATAAGTGGTAAGAAAACCTGTTTTTTCAGTTTCAAAAATAACGCCTAGCTCATCAAATTCTGAATTTAATTCATTTACTTTTATGGGTAATTGCCACATACCATTTTTTCTTACTGTTTTATAAATATTAAAAGGTCCACTTTTATAATCTTTTTTAACCACCTTAATCTCTCCATCAACTTTTTTATAGGTTAAGCTTTTAAGTTCTCCCATATGCATATTTGATGAAAAATAAATAGTATTTTCATTATACATTGTTGGGTTAATAATTTTAAAAATAGGATGCGTAATGTAAATAATATCGCCTTTTTCCCACTCATTATTATCATTTCGTTTCAGTTCTAATAGGTGGTATTGTCCATTTTCATTTGTTACAACTACCATTGTGTTCCCATCTTTTGAAATAGCAGGATCTTCATATGAGTAATCAGTACTGCAAATTGGTACTACCTTCAAATTTTTAACCTTAAAATCCTCAATTACTCCTTTATAAATAGCTAAATTAAAGACGCCAAAAGAATCAACATATTTAGTAGTTGCAGTCACATATATTTCATCTTGAAAGGTTGCTACTGCTCCCGATTGATATTTCCTAGGTAGTTTTATTTTTATAGGCTTAGACTTTAAATCTGAATACAAAAGACGATAAAAATTTGATTCATTAGCCGACGAATATAACAAGCCATTCTTGTAGCTACTTGGAAAAATATTATCCTTAGAATTTATTGAAATATATGTTTCGTATAATGATAAACTATCATTTTTGCTAATAGAAAACTTTTCTTGAGCTTGAGTATTAATTATAAATAAAACTATAATAACAATTACAGTAACTAATTGTTTTGAATGGAATTTTGGCATAAAATAAGTTCAAATTTTTTGTCAATAACATCAAAAATTATGCCTGATATTTATTAGAGGCTTCAATAAATATACATTTTTATTTTAAAAAATCATCAATCATGCTTACGAACTCGTCTTTTTTAATTGGTTTTGAAATAAAATCGTTGCAACCCATTTCAAGTGCTTCTTCTCTATCACTCTCAGATGAATAAGCCGTTTGAGCAATTATTGGTACATTCGTATTAAATTTTCGAATTTGCTTAGTCGCTATAAATCCATTTAATTTAGGCATTTTTAAGTCCATCAAAACCATATCAATAGCTGTATTATTTTTACAAATATCAATTGCTTCTTGTCCATTCTTTGCGTGTATAATATCACAATTTAATTTCATTGTATCCCTTAAAATTGTTTCAATAAACATATAATTTATCTCTTCATCTTCTGCAATTAAAATAGTGTATTTGTAACTTTTAGTTTGGGTATTACTTATTTTATGTAGAGGTTTAAAAGGAATGGTAATAAAGAACGTTGCACCTTTCATAATATCTGATTGTACAGAAATTTTTCCACCCAACAACTCTGTATTTTCTTTTGCAATTGATAACCCTAAGCCTAAACCACCTACATTATGAATCAAATCTTTTTCGGCTTGTTGAAAACGTTCAAAAATTAATTGTTGTTTTTCGGGTTTTATTCCAATTCCAGTGTCTTTTACATAGAGTTCTAATTGAGGTGTTTTTGTAGTATTTAGTATGGAATATCCAAATTCAATATACCCGTTATTAGTAAATTTTAAAGCATTTTCTAGTAGATTACTAATTATTTTGTTGAGTTTAGTATTATCAGTTAAAATAATACTATCATCATCTGAAAGTTCTTTTTTAAGGTATAGTGGTGTTTTATTTTCTTTCGCTTTTATATCAAAAATTGAAAACAAATCTAATAGTAAATCATTCAAACAAACTTCTTCTTCTATCACTTTTACTTGGTTCGTTCCTAAACTTGAAATCTCTAAAATATCATCAATTACATGAAGTAATTGTTTTCCACTGTTTTGAATAATATTTACAAAATTAGATCTTTTCTGCGTATCTAATTCTGGATTATCTAGCATTTGTGAAAACCCTAAAATACCATTCATAGGTGTTCTAATTTCATGAGACATATTATTCAAAAACTCTGTTTTTAAGCGATCACTTTCTTCAGCTTGTTCTTTTGCAACAGTAAGATCTTTTAATACTTTTTTTCTTTTTGTAATATCTCTCCAAACACTGTGAATTACTTTATTATTGTTAGTATTTGAAACGGCAGTTAATAGCACTTCAACAGGTATTTCATCTCCATTATTTTTTAAATGTACCCATTCAAAACGGTGTGTCCCATTTTTTAAAGCAAGAGAAATCATTTTTTCTGCTTTTTGGAATGACTCTTCCCCGTCTGGTTGAAGTTTTGGTGATAATGTCGCAGGATGTTGATGTAAAAAATCTTCTTTAGACTGATAATCTAATAATGAAACAGCTGCACTATTACAATCAACAAAAATGTCATTATTAATTATTAAAATTGCATCTCCCGATTTTTCAAATAATTCTCTAAACTTTTGTTCGCTGGCTTTTAATTCTATTTCGGCTTTTTTTAATGCACTAATATCTACTACAGAAGCAATAGCTTTTCCTTCTTCATCAATTATGGCTGAATTTACAATTGCATTAATAACTTCTCCATTTTTTTTATTTAATTCAGTAATATATTCAAATTCTTTTTCACCTTTAGCTATGGAAACTATTTCGTATTCAAGCCCCTTTAAAGCTATTTTTGAATTATTATTTAATAAGTGTTTTTTAAGTTCTTGTACACTTTTTACACCAAATAATTCTTTGGTTACTTGATTTACGCTCAAAATATTAATTTTAGAAATACACTCTTTTAAGAAACTTGGATTTTTATTAATATATAATTCTATATCTGCTACTTGTGTTTTCTTTTGATTCAACAATTTTATAACTTCAGAGTAATCTTGCTCCCAAATTGAAGCTGGACTATGTTCAAATAAATTTTTAAAACGTTTGTTACTATGTAGAAGTAGATTATTATTATCAGCTAGTTCTTTACTTAACTTTAGTAATTCTTGGTTTTGATTTTCGGTAACTTCATATGCATGTTTTAGAGAGGATATATCTGAAATCATTGCGAAAGAACCTTTGATTTCACCCTTACTGTTAAAAATTGGTGTTGTATTTAACAAACAAGGTATGTTTATACCTTCACTATTCTTAAATGCAATCTCGTATTGTGATGTTAAATTCTTATCTTTTTTTGCATCCTGCTCTTTCAGAATTTTCGTGTTTTCAACATCTAAAAAATTATACACTGAAACCCCAACAATATCATCTTCCTTACACCCTAATATTTTACACATTTCTGGGTTAACTTCTGTAGTAATATTATTTTCATCTACAGCCCAAAAACCTTCATTCATTGATTTTAAAATTGTTGATAAATAATCTTCATTTTCTTTTAAAAAATTAAATGCTACATCTAAATTTTGTTGTGAATTTTTTTTTGCTGTGATATCTTCCTTAACTGCAAGATAGTTAGTAATTTTTCCTGCATTATTTTTTATAGGGGTAATTGTAGATTGTTCCCAAAAGATTGTTCCATTTTTTGTTTTATTTTGAAATTCACCACTCCAACTTTCTCCACTAGAAATAGTTTCCCAAATTTCTGAGTAAAATTCTTTCGTATGATAGTCTGATTTTAAAACGCTAGGATTTTTACCTATTGCTTCTTCATAGCTATATCCTGTAAGGTCTGTAAATTTAGGATTTACATATTCAATAGTTCCATGAATATCTGTAATTACAATGGTATTTGAACTTTGCTCTATAGCTGTTGTTAATTTTTTTGCATCCTCAATATATTTATTTCGTTCTGTTAAATCTCTAAAAGCTACTACTCTAACTTTATTATTTTCAGACTCAATATTTCTAGCTTCAATTTCTATTGGAAATACGGTTCCATCTTTTTTAATCCCTTCTAATTCATAAGGTTGAACATGTTTGTCAATAATTTTCTTGCGAATAATCTCATGGTATTTTTTGTCAAAAATTAGCTCAAGTATATTTTTTTCTAGTAATTCTTCCTTTTTGTAACCAAACATTTTTAAAAATGAATGGTTGGTTTCAATTACAATTCCTTTTTTATATATTAAAATTCCTTCAAAAGTTAAATTAGCCAAGTTTTCTAAATTTTCTTCAGATTTTTTTTGTTGGGTTATATCTAAAAATGATAAAATAGCTAAATTATGAGGCTTAATATTTAATTTTGTTCCACTTACCAATAAGTTTTTAATTGTTCCATTTTTTGAGAGTATATTAAATAGTGCATTTTTAAAATAACCTTCTTTTATTAACTTTATGTTATTTGGCTCTATATTTTCTTTATTTAAAATTTGAGCATTATTATAAATTGTTCCTTTTAAAAATTCTTCTTTTGAAACTTCAAAAAGTTGAAGATAACTTTCATTTGCATCAATTCGTTTTCCTGTTTCAACATCTGCAATTTCCATTGCTACTGTATGATTGTAAAAGGCTTTAGAAAATTTTTCTTCGTTTACTTTGTTTAAAGCTTCAATGCGCTTCAATTCCTTACTTTTACGTTCAATCTTATTTTTTGAAATCTCTTTTTCAAGTTCTTGAGCTATTTTAATTGCAATAATTTGAAGTATAATTTCAATAGGTGTTGTATTAATAATTGGTTTATCATCTATTATAGAAATTAAGCCTATTGGTGTACCAGAAGAGCTCCATAAAGGAACACCAATATAACTTTGAGCATTCATTTTTTTTAGGCTCTTGTCTTTAGGAAATACTATTTGTAAATTATTTGGAAATACAGCTATTTTGTTATTTACCACGTGTTCACAAGGTGTATTTTTTATTTTGTAGGATATATTAGGTAAAAAGCCGTCTTTTCCATGAAAAACAACTGATTCTATTATTGTAGGTTTTTTTTGTGAGTATTTATTAATTAATACATGACTGATATCAAATAATTCAGCTATATAGGAGGCTGTTTTTTTAAGAAATTTACCACTATTATCTTTCTTGCTATTTTTTTCAATAAAGGCTAAGGTTTCTTTGATTAATAGTTCAGTATTTTTCATAAATTTGGTATCAAGGTTTTTAATTTGTCCAAAAGCACTTCTTTGGTAATTGGTTTTGATATAAAATCATCACATCCGGCTTGCATTGCTTTTTCTTTTTCTATTTTAGTTGAATAAGCTGTTTGTGCTAAAATTGGAATTGTTGAATTAACCTCTTTTATTTTCTTAGTAGCAATAAAACCATCCATTACGGGCATTTTTAAATCCATTAAAATTAAATCAATTTTTGGATTGTTTTCACAAAAATGTATCGCCTCTACACCATTCTTCGCATGTGAAATTGTGCAATTTATTTTTAAAACAACTTCAATTAAAGTAGTCAAGTATAAATAATTTACCTCTTCATCTTCAACAATTAAAATGTTTAATTTGTCTGCTAACTGCTCCACAGTATCCTCAATATCAACTACCGGGTTATACGGTATCCTTACAAAAAATGTGGTGCCTTTTCCTTTCGCAGACTCTAAGGTAATAGTTCCACCTAATAACTCGGTATTTTCCTTTGCAATAGATAAACCAAGTCCTAATCCTTCTATTTTATTAGCAGAGTCTTTTTCAGATTGAACAAAACGTTCAAAAATTACTTGTTGATCTTCTTTTTTTATTCCTCTTCCTGTATCTTTTACATATATTTCAAGTAGATCTTGTTTATTTTCTTGTCTTAATTTATAGCCAAATTCAATATGCCCAACATTTGTAAATTTTAATGCATTTTCTAATAAATTACTTACAATTTTATACAATTTAGATTTATCTGATTTTATAATGCTTTTATTATTTGACAAGCCTTTTTCAAGATATAACGGTGTATTATTTTCTTTAGCTTTACCGTCAAAAATTGAAAATAATTCAAACAGTAAATCATTTAAATTAAATGGTTCTTCAAAAATCTTTATTTGTTTGGTCTCTAGTTTTGAAATTTCTAAAATATCATCAATAATTTTTAACAATTGATGCCCACTATTTTGAATAATTTTTACAAAATTTAATCTTTTTTCGTCTGATATATTTGAATCGGCTAAAAACTCTGAAAAACCTAATATACCATTCATTGGTGTTCTAATTTCATGAGACATATTATTAATAAACTCCGTTTTTAGTCTATTGCTTTCTTCTGCTTTCTTTTTAGATTCTATTAATTGAGTTTCTATTATTTTACGTTCTGTAATGTCTCTTAAAACACCGTGAACAACTTTATTATTTGGTTTATTTGAAATTGAAGTTAGTAAAATTTCAGCAGGGAATTTTTTTCCATTTTTTCTAAGAAAAGTCCACTCAAATCTATGTGTACCTTTTTCTTGTGCAATAGTTATTAACTCTTTAGAATTTTCATAAGAGAGAAGACCATTTGGTTGAAATTTTGGTGATAATTTTTTAGGGTGTACTGCTAAAAATTGTTTTTTAGATTTGTATCCAAACATGTTAACTGCAGCATCATTCACATCAATAAATTTACCATTTTTTCCAATCATAATGGCATCTCCAGATTTCTCATAAAGTTGTCTAAATTTCTTTTCACTCGCTTTAACTTCGTTTCTAATTCTAGCCAACGCTAGTGCTGATTTTTTCTGATCGGTAATGTCTTGAATCGTACCAATCATTCTAATTAGTTTTCCATTCCTAAATTCTAATTTTCCTAGTCCATGAACGTAACGTTCTTCGCCATCGTTTAATCGTTTAATTCTATATTCTCTATCAAAAAACTGATGATCTTCAACAATATTTTTAAATAAATACTCTTGTAATTGTAATCGATCTTTAGGATGAACAATTGCCAACCAACCTCCAATATCTTTTTTATACTCTTTATCAATACCAAAAAGTGCATTTAACACTGATGAACTAGTCCAAAAACCTGTTTCAATATCTAACGCGTATGAACCTATTTTTGCTATTTTTTGTGCCTCACTTAATAAAAATTTACTCTCTACTAATTGTTGTTCTTGGGCGATTCGTTTTGTAATATCTCTAACAATTCCAAGAACTCTTTTTTTACCATTAATAATTATATTTTTGCCAATAATCTCAGCTATAAATGTAGTTCCATTTTTATGAATGAGTTCAACAATTACAGACTCTTCTTCATTTGTTGAAATGGATCTCTTAAAGGTATTAGTATCCTTTTTATCAGCAGTTACATCAAAAACAGTCATTTGAAGCAATTCTTTCTCAGAATATCCAACTAATTTACAAAATGCTGGATTTACAAAGGTGTAATTTCCTTTCAAATCTGCTACGCTTAAACCTTCAGTGGACTGGTTGGTGTATGCCTTAAATTTATTTTCGCTTTCAATTAAGCTATTTTCAATTTGTTTTCGCTCCGTAATATCATTAATAATTGCTAAAAATTGTTCTTTACCATTTAAAACAAATTTACTAAGATGAACTTCAACAGGATAGATAGTTTTGTTTTTACGTTCTCTATGTGTTTCAAAATGTATACTTTCAACTTTTCCATTTTTTAATGGAGCTAACTTTGCACGGGCCTTTTCTTTGGTGAAATCTGGAGCAACATCTACAGGTGACATTTTTAATAACTCATTTAAAGTATATCCTAAACTTTTTAGAGCGGCGCTATTTGCGTATGTATATTGTAAATTTTGAGCATCAAAAATATACACTTCATGTAAGCTGTTTTGTATGGCTACATCTAATTTCAACAACTCTTGTTCTATATGAACGTTTTTCGAAATATCAACCAAAATACCTTCGTAGTGTGTTATATCTCCACTCTTATTTCTTACAATTCGGGTTTCATCTTTAACCCACTTTATTTTTCCCGATTTAGTTATAATTTTGTAGGGTTTATGAATAAATGAAGTTGCTTTATTTAAACTATATTTCTCAAGCTCTTGTGTTACTTCATTTATATGATCTGGATGAATTAATTCTTTATAAGTAATTTTATTGGATAAAAAGTCTTCAGCAGTATACTCAAAAAGTAGTTCTACATTTTTTGATACATAATCCACGGGCCAATATTCTTCAGCTTTCCACAGAAAAGCAACCGAGGAACTTCTTTCTAAAATATTAACGGTTGTAATTAAATTTGCTTCTGAAATTTTTTGAGCTGTAATGTCATGAAAAAAAATTGCCAAACCTTCTTTAAACGGTATTGTTTTGTTTTCAAACCATTTATTTAAAGGTTCAAAATAATCTTCAAATGTAATTGGTGTTTTTGTTTCAAAAACTTTACTGAAATATTTATAAAACGGTTTATCAATAACATCAGGAAATACAGACTCCATTTTTTTTCCTAAAACATCTTTTTGTTGAACACCAAACATTTCTTCGGCGCTTTTATTTAAAAAAGTATACTCCCAATTTTTATTTAAAATAACAAATCCATCTTTTATATTTTCATATAAGAGGACAAGTTCTTCAAAGGAATGAGATTCCTTATGTCTCTTTAATGTTTTTAATTCTTTTTCTAATTCTTGATACGTTGGTTTCATAGTAGTCATAGCATCTAATATTAAAACTTTGTACTTTTTTTAGTTACAAAAGATTGTCTTTAAAATTTCATATAAAATATGAATACAAAAACTACACCTCTTAAAAGCCTAAAATAAAGCAATTGTTTTTGTGTAATCTATAAAGTTAAAAATTTTAATTGATTAGAATGCTGATAATTATCAAGTATTAAATCTACAATTTGTGAAGTGTTTTACCAAATTCTTTTACTTTGTCCCAGTTTGTATATTCAATTTCAACATTTTTATTGGTTGGTCCTTTAGTCATCCACATAATAAATTGAATCATAATTCGATCAAAGAAAGGATATTTTTTATAGTCTAACTTACCTGCAAATACTTCAACAATGGTAGGTCTCCAGGTTATACTTTTAAAAAATTTAACCACATAAGGATTTGTTGTTGCGGTTTGTTTTTCTGGCTTACGAGCTACAAGATTTACAGAAAAAAAAGCAGTTTTTAGGGTATCTAGTGTTGTTTTATTGGCGTTGATAAACTCAATTATTTTTTTGTGATGAACGCCATATCTAATACTTGAACCAATAATTATTTTATCAAAATTAGTTAATTCGGTATTAAATTCTTCAATTGAAGATAGTTCAACATAATGTCCATAATTGAGTAATTCCTTTTGAAGTAATGTACTAATTTTTAAAGTTTGTCCGTCAACTGTTGAGTAGATTAATGCAATTCTATCTTTCATAATGGTAGTTTATAATTACCTTTTTAATTAAACAACAACTGCGCTGTTTATGCTATCAAAGTTACAAAAGTAGTGGGCTCGGTTTTATGATATTTATCAACTAAAACAAGCTTAACATTCTAATTTTTTACGCACAAAAAAACCAGTCAAAATTAGACTGGTTTCTGTTTTTTTTTTAAAAAAAATGGCGTATTATTAAATTACCTTAACATTTACTGCGTTCATTCCTTTTTTACCTTCTTTTAATTCAAATTCAACTACGTCACCTTCTCTTACTTCGTCAATTAAGCCTGAAATGTGCACAAAATAGTCTGTGTTTGAACCTTCTTCTGTAATAAATCCGAATCCTTTTGATTCGTTAAAAAATTTTACTGTACCTTTTTTCATTAGTGTTTATTAATATATTAAAGTACAAATATAAGTTTATTTCAATTTAAAAATTTAAAACTTAAAAAAAATATTTTCAGATTAATGAACGTAAACAATTGTTAATCCAGTAGTTCTGTCAATTTATTAAAAATAGTCTTCGGATTTTTTTGCTCGTACAATATGGCATACACAGCGTCAATTATTGGTGTTTTTGCGTTGTTTTTCTCCTTTATTAAATAAGCACTTTTTGATGCGTAATACCCTTCTGCAATCATACTCATTTCCATCATAGCACTTTTTACCGTGTATCCTTTACCTATCATATTTCCAAACATTCGGTTTCTACTAAATACTGAATATCCCGTAACTAGTAAATCTCCTAAGTAGGCCGAATTGTTGATGTTGCGTTTCATTTTATGCACTTTTTTAATAAAGCGTTTCATTTCACGAATAGAATTAGACATGAGTACTGACTGGAAATTATCACCGTACCCCAATCCGTGTGCTATTCCTGCGGCAATTGCATAAATATTTTTCAACATGGCAGCGTATTCTGTGCCTATAATATCATCTGAAATTTTAGTTTTTATATAACTACTTGAAAGTTGTTTCCCTACTAGTTTTGCGTTTGCTGCATTTTGACAAGCAATTGTTAAATAAGATAATCGTTCCATAGCAACTTCTTCGGCGTGACAGGGACCCGTAATTACACCAATATTTTGGAAAGGAATATTGTAATTTTTATGAAAATGTTCCCCCACAATTAATCCTGATTCAGGAACAATTCCTTTAATAGCAGAAAAAATTAATTTTGAAGAATAATCTTCTGTAATTTTATCCAATTCTGATTTTAGAAATGCAGAAGGAATTGCAAAGATTAAAATATCTGCATATGTAACCATTTCATTAATATCACTAGATAAATACAATTGATTCACATCAAATTCTGCTGAACTTAAATAATTTGGATTATGTTCGTTTTCTTTAATATAGTCTATAGAACTTTGATTTCGCATATACCAACCAACTTGTTCCAAATTTTCACACAACATTTTTACAATGGCTGTTGCCCAACTTCCACCACCAAAAACGGCAATTTTAGGTTTTTTATTCATACACTAGTTTTAGTATTTCAAAAATAAAGAAACTAAATGAATTGCAGACTTAAAACTGAGAAACTATCGTTTGAATACTTTTTAAATAAGATTTTCCAAATAAATTTAAATGAATAAGTAGTGGATATAAATTGTATATATCTTTTCGTTTAGAAAACCCTTTTTCTAAAGGATACACCTGTTGATAGATTTGATAAAACAACTCTGAAAAACCTCCAAATAATAAGCTCATAGATACATCAACTTCTCTATGCCCATAATACACTGCTGGATCTATAAACACTGCTTTGTTGTTTACCGTAGCAATAAAATTTCCACTCCACAAATCTCCATGAATTGCGCTTGGTTCTTCAACTGGAAAAATGTTTGGTAATTGCTTGTATAAACGTTCAAATGATTGTAAATCTTTTGGTTGAAGTAATCCTTTTTCAAAAGCTAATTGAACTTGAGGTTGCAACCTATTTTCAGTAAAAAATGTACTAAAATTAGTGCAATAGGTGTTTTTTTGAGCTAATTGCCCCATAAAATTATCATACTCTAATCCAAATTGAGTTCCTTTATGCTGATGTAAATTAGCTAACTGTAACGCAAAACTTTCCCAAAATTGAGGTTTATGAACAGCTGAATCAATATAGCTCAGTATTAAATAGATATGTGAATCAAACTTTCCTTGTAAAATTACTTTTGGGGTTATTGCACCGTTTGCTTTTAAAAATTGTAAGCCTAAAACCTCTTCATCAAAACCATTTTTAAATACAGTAATGGTATTTACTTTTATAAAATAGCAATAATTTTCAGAAGTAATTTTATACGTTGTATTTATAGAACCTCCGTTAATCGGATACCAATCAAAAGTTAAACTTTTTGATAACTTAGCATTAAGTTCATTTTGTATGTGTTGTTGAAATAGAAAATTCATTTTATTAAAAATATACTATCTGCTTGAAACTTAAAAATTATTTTATTGAAATGAAGTGATACTTTTGTACTTTTATATTTTTACATTAAAAACCTAATTTGAACCCACTTAAACGTTTTTTTAAAGATACCATAATTTACGGAATTGCCGCCGTGTTACCCCGTGTTATTAATTTTTTGCTCGTTAAAGTGCATACCGATGCTTTACCCACTAATAATTATGCTGAAAATACCAATTTTTATATTTGGGCAGCACTTTTTTCTGTATTACTAACTTTCGGTTTTGAAACTGCTTTTTTTAGATTTTATAAAACTGAAGAAAAAAAGGATGCACTGGTTTCAACGTCTTTTATAAGTGTATTTGCCTCAGCAATAGTTTTTGTGATTATCGCATTTACTTTTTCCGATTTTTTTACTCGAATTTTTGACTTTGGAGGAAATCCTCTTCAACTTAAATTATTGATTGGTATTTTGGCACTTGATACATTGGCCGTTATACCGTTTGCTTATTTACGTGCTTCAAATCGACCAATAAAGTATGCTTCCATTAAATTAATAAATGTTGCAATTATAGTAAGTATTAACTTGCTATTCTTAAAGTTTATACCTGAATTTAAAACCAGTGGAAAAGAGATTCCAGTTTTTTTAGATACTATGTTTAATCGCACCGCAATAGTTAACTTTATATTTATTGCAAATATTGTTGGAAGCGCCATTTCGCTTATTTTACTTCTGCCCTATTTGTTGAAGTTTAAGTGGAGTTTTAATACTGCCTTATTCAAAAAAATGCTTACTTATTCCTGGCCTATCGCCGTGGCTGGAATTGCATACGTAATTAATGAAAATTTAGACAAAATACTAATTGGGAAATTGATCGATAAAAATGCGATGGGAATTTATGCTGCTTGTTATAAGTTGGCGATTTTTATGAATTTATACATTATGGCGTTTCGTTTAGGTGCTGAACCATTCTTTTTTAATCATGCTAATAAAAAAAATGCGAAAGAAACGTATGCTAAAATTTTGAATTATTTCATTATCATTGGCTCTTTAGTTTTTGTTGGAATTGTTGTTTTTATTGATGTTTTAAAACAACTTTTTATCAACCAGCAATATTGGGAAGCTATTATTATTGTGCCGATTGTACTGTTGGCAAACTTATTTTTAGGGATTTATCACAACTTAGCTATTTGGTATAAATTAACAGATAAGACACGGTATGCTATGTTATTTTCAATTATTGGTGCTGTAATTACTATTTTAATGAATGTTCTCTTAATTCCTGAAATTGGATTTATAGCATCAGCTTGGGCAACTTTATTAGCGTATGGGAGTATGATGGTGCTTTCTTATTTTATTGGTAAAAAATACTATCCGGTTCCATATAATTTAAAAAAATCTGGAAGTTATTTAGTAGCTTCAATTGTAATTTCATTTATTTCATTTACCTATTTTAGAGAGAATTATTTAATCTCTATTGGATTGGTTTTAACCTTTGGAATATTAATTTTTTGGAATGAAAAAAAGGAATTACTAATCTTGATTAAACGATAATTATATGAGAAAAATTATACTTTTTTTTACGGTTTGTTGGTTAGCCACTTATTTTAATTACGGTCAAAATACTACTGAAAAAATTTCAACCTCAGCAAAAAATGTTTCTATTTTAAAAAAGGAATTTATAATTCCAGCTTTGAATTCAATTAGCCATAAAATTTGGGTGTATCTACCTCCAAATTACGATAATAATTCTAAAAAATATTCAGTAATATATATGCATGATGGTCAAAATTTATTTGACAATGCTACTTCTTATATAGGGGAATGGGAAGTTGATGAAACTCTAAATAATTTATATAAAACAACCGGAAAAGGTTTTATTGTTGTAGGTATTGAAAATGGTGGAGAAGAAAGAATTAATGAATATACACCTTGGAAACATGAAAAATATGGAGGTGGAAAAGGAGCCATTTATATTGATTTTATAGTTCAAACTTTAAAACCATACATTGACGCTACTTATAGAACGAAAAAACAAGCAAAATATACGGGTTTAATTGGAAGTTCTTTAGGTGGTTTAATTTCTTATTACGGCGGACTTAAATACCCAACTGTTTTTGGAAAGATTGGAGCGTTATCTACTTCGTTTTGGTTTTCATCTGAAGTAGAAAATTTTACCAAACAAAACGCACAAACAAAACAAGTAAAGTTATTTTTGTTAGTAGGTGGAAAAGAAGGGGAAAATATGGTGTTAGACACTCAGAAAACAGAAAAATTATTGCTTGAAACTGGTTTTAAACAGAAGTATTTGAAAACTAAAATCAACCCGAATGGAAATCATAATGAAGCATTTTGGAAGAGTGAATTTTTGGAAATTGTAACGTGGTTATACAACATAAAATAAATTTAAAATGAAAGTTCAAATTATCAACAAATCAAAACACGAATTGCCTAATTACGAAACTATTGCATCTGCTGGAATGGATTTACGTGCAAATATATCAGAACCAATTACCTTAAAACCTTTGGACCGTGCCATTGTTAAAACTGGTTTATTTATTGCATTGCCGGTAGGCGCAGAAGCACAAGTACGTCCGCGTAGCGGGCTCGCAGCGAAAAAAGGAATTACCGTACTCAATTCTCCTGGAACTATTGATGCTGATTATAGAGGTGAAATTGGCGTTATTTTAGTCAATTTATCTAACGATGATTTTGTAATAAATGATGGTGAGCGCATCGCTCAATTGGTAATTGCTAAACATGAACGTGCTGAATGGGATAGTGTTGAAACGTTAAGTAAAACTGAGCGAGGTGCTGGTGGATTTGGTTCTACGGGAGTGTAATATTTTTGCTTAATTCTAAGCATATTTTTGAGTCCTCTTTTATTGAGGTTGTATGTTCAAAAAATACAATTGTGTTTATTAATTTAGCTTCAATCAAGTAGTGGTTTCCTTTATAATAAGATGAAATAACAGTGGCTTGAATCGCTGATTTTTGTGAAAATTTTAATTCATTAGGATAGCATAAAATAGTTTTTTTTGAAGTACTATTTAAAACAATTTCGTGTACAGGAATTTTATTAATTTCATTAAAAAATGAACCTACATAATCCGATTTCGGATTGTTGTAAATTGCTTCTGGAGTTCCCTTTGCTTTAATTCTACCGTTTTTCAATACTATAATTTCGTCCGCAAAAGAAAGTGCATCAGTAGTATCATGAGTTGCAACTATACAGGTAATATTTTTAGATCTTAAATGCTTAAAAAGGCTCCTTCTTAATTTATTTTTTCTAAAATTATCAATATGACTAAAAGGTTCGTCCAATAGTAACACTTCTGGTTCTTTTGCTAATACCTTTGCAATAGCTACTCGTTGCTTTTGACCACCACTTAAGTTTTTTACTTTTGTTTTTAAAAATGAAGACATATCAACAACTTTTAATAATTGTTTAATACGTTGTAGTTTTTTTGGATCTAAACTTGAAATATGTTTTCCTATATTTTCTTCAACAGATATATAAGGCATTAAATCGAAGTCTTGCGGAAGGTATTTCATAAAATCCTCACCAGGAATTAGATGAAATTTGGGTCCTAATAACTTTTGTTTGTTCCAAAATACCGCTCCTTGATCAATATGGAGTAAGCCGTAAATTATTTCTAATAAGGTACTTTTTCCACACCCACTTTCACCTACAATAGCAATATAAGAGCCTTTTTCAATAGTAAAACTAATGTTTTTAAGAACTTCTTTCGAAGTATAACCAAATGATATTTTTTCGACTTTTAGCACAGCTATTATTCAAAACCAATATGAAAAAGGGCGTCTCCTTGATTTACAACTGGAGCATGGTTAGAATTTAATATATATCCTTCTTGATTATTTTTGAACCCTTTTTCGAAATTTCCAAAAGGATCTGAAATACTTCCTAATTTTACTCCTTTTAAAACTTTTTGACCAACCCTTACATCAGATCGATACATTCCCGAATGCCTTGCTCTAATCCATTTTGAGCTTTTAATTAGTACTGGTTTTTGATCTTCTTTCAAGATTTTTGAAGATAAATCTCTAAGTCCTAATTCATGAATCACATTTATAGCGCCTTGTATTCCTACTTTTGTGACTGTTTTATCTAAATTCAGTGATTTCCCACCTTCAAATAATAAAACTTTAACTCCTAATTTAACCATTGATTTTCTAAAAGTTCTTTCTGCACTTTTACTATAAACAATATATGGAGCGTTAAAAATTTCAGCGAGCTTAAATGTCTCCTCATCACCTTCATCAATTCTAATTTGAGAATAGTTAAAACGTTGAGCCCCACCTGTATGATAATCAATACAATAATCTACATGAGGAATAACTTCTTTCATAATATGAAATGCAAATCTACTGGCTAATGACCCTTTATCTGATCCTGGGAAAACCCTATTTAAATCTCTACCATCGGGAAATTCTCTAGTTTGATTTATAAATCCGAAAACATTTAATAAAGGAATACAAATAATTGTTCCAACGTCTGGTTTATTTAGGCCTTTAGCTACAATTTGTCGAACAATTTCAACACCATTGGTTTCATCTCCATGCACACCTCCAATTAACAATAAACAAGGTCCTTCTTTTTTGCCACGCTGAACAATAATTGGTACTTCAATAGTATCACGAGTGTTTAATCTCGCAAAATTCATTTTAACTTGAATAGATTCTCCAAGTCCAATTGTGTGATTTAAAATTTTCAATTCTAAAAATTATTATATTAATCTACTTCTCTTTCAATATAATGAATTATTTTACTAGCTACATCAACTCCAGTAGCAGCTTCAATACCTTCTAATCCCGGAGAAGAATTTACTTCTAAAATTAATGGCCCTCGAGCAGATTGTAATAAATCTACACCTGCAACTCCTAATCCCATAACACGTGCTGCTTTTAATGCTGCATTTTTCTCGTCAATAGATAATTCAACTATTTCAGCAGAACCTCCACGATGCAAGTTTGATCTAAATTCACCTTCTTTACCTTGTCTTTTCATTGCACCAACTACTTCCCCATCAACTATAAATACTCTAATATCAGCACCTTTAGCTTCTTTTATATATTCTTGTGCAATTACTCTGGCTTGCAATCCGTTAAATGCTTCCAAAACAGATGTTGCTGCCGTATGAGTTTCGGCTAAAACTACTCCTAAACCTTGAGTACCCTCAAGCAATTTTATAACTAAAGGAGCTCCACCAACACTACTAATTACATCCTCAACATTTTTAGAATAATTGGTAAATACCGTTTTTGGTAATCCTAAACCGGCTCTTGATAGTACTTGTAAACTTCTTAATTTATCTCTTGATCGCATTAAAGATTGAGATTCGACTGCTGTAAAAACTTTCATCATTTCAAACTGACGAACCACTGCTGTTCCAAAAAAGGTAACAGAAGCACCTATTCTTGGTATTACCGCGTCTACATCCAACAATAATTCATGTTTGTATCTAATGGCGGGTTTTTTTCTTTCAATAATTATATCGCATTTTGTATGATCTACAACAAGAATTTCATGATTTCTTTTTTTTCCAGCTTCCACAAGTCTTTTTGTAGAGTATAAATTGGGATTTCTTGATAAAACGACAATTTTCATATGTTATATTTTAATAATTTTATTTTTAAATGATAAATCTTTTCTAGAAGTATCTACTATAAATTTTTTTGAGAGAAACTTTCTACCTAATAAAACAGGAAATTTCATAGAACCACGTTCTGTAAGGGTTAATTCAATATCATAAATTTGATCAAAAATTAAAATTTCAGTTTTAATCAAAAATCTATTTTCAACGATACCATTCGAACTTTTTACTTTTTTTTGAACAAAATCGGTAAAAGTAAAATACTTTTCATGATATTTATCGTGATCCGGATCTAAAAATTGACATTTTAAGTTATTATCTTCTATTTCAATATTATGGCAATGGATACTCGAAGTAAAAGCGCCAGTATCTACCTTAATATGAATCCCTAGTAAATCTAAATTCGGGAAATCAACAATATCTGTTCTGCCAATTAGCGTTTTTATAATGTGCTATTTTAAATGAAGAAGTAAAAATTAAATTTAGATGAAACTAATTTACTTTTTTTGCAAAGATACACTATTCTTAATTAATATTAAATTTTAATATTATGGTTTCACTTTGAATTTAAAATGCTTTAAGTTCGTTTTTGATTTTTACTATTTGGTCATAAAATAGCTATTTATCTATAAACTAACAGAGCCTCCATTAGTAATGAAGGCTTTGTGTGATAATTGTAAAATATTATTAAAATATACGCTTTAAATTATTGATAATATCCTCCATTTCATTTGCTTTTGTATTTAATTTTAATAATTCAGTTGCTTTGCTTAATGTACCGCAATATGTGTATTATTTTATTCTTCCGAATTAATAACTTCTTTAATTTTAGTTTCTAATTCATCAGCTAATTCAGGGTTGTCTTTAATTAATGCTTTTACTGCATCACGACCTTGACCTAGTTTTGTTTCTCCATAACTAAACCATGAACCACTTTTCTTTACGATTCCAAATTCTACTCCTAAATCTAAAATTTCACCTGTTTTAGAAATTCCTTGACCATACATTATATCAAATTCAGCAATTGTAAAAGGCGGTGCAACTTTATTTTTTACAACTTTAACTTTTGTACTGTTTCCAATAACTTTATCACCATCTTTTAATTGTGTTCTTCTTCTAATATCTAAACGAACTGATGCGTAAAATTTAAGAGCATTTCCACCTGTTGTAGTTTCGGGATTTCCAAACATTACGCCTATTTTTTCACGTAATTGATTGATAAATATTACTGTACAATTTGTTTTGTGAATAGTACCTGTTAATTTACGAAGTGCTTGAGACATTAAACGTGCGTGTAATCCCATTTTAGAGTCACCCATTTCGCCTTCAATTTCACTTTTTGGAGTAAGTGCAGCAACTGAATCAATTACTACAATATCAATAGCTCCTGAACTAATTAAATTATCAGCTATTTCTAAAGCTTGCTCTCCGTGATCTGGTTGAGAAATTATTAAATTATCAATATCAATTCCTAAATTTTGAGCATAAAAACGATCAAATGCATGTTCTGCATCAATAAATGCTGCAATACCACCTGCTTTTTGAGCTTCAGCAATTGCGTGTAAAGTTAAGGTTGTTTTACCAGATGACTCTGGTCCATATATTTCAATAACTCTACCGCGTGGATAACCTCCAACACCTAATGCTAAATCTAATCCTAATGATCCTGTTGAAATTGCATCAATATCATCAATAGCAACATCACCCATTTTCATAACTGTTCCTTTTCCGTAGGCTTTATCTAACTTATCTAACGTAAGTTGTAAAGCTTTTAATTTTGCTACTTTTTCTTTATCGTCTGCCATAATTTTTATTAAATGAGTTAAAATAGTTTATTGCTAAAATATAAAAAAGTATTGAGTATATTTAGACTCTTTATAAATAATATTAACAGTTTTTACAATGAAAAAAAATGTAAAATTAATTTTAATTAGTATGTTGATTTTAAATAATTTAAATGCCCAAAATGACGTAAAATCTTCTTTTTTATTGAAATGGGAGAATTCAAAAAATTATTTACTTGAAATAGCGTCTAAAATGCCTGAAGATACTTACAACTATAAACCTACTGAACAACAAATGAATTTTCAAGAACAGCTACTTCATATAAGAGAAAATATGGTTTGGTTAAGTGAAACTTACTTTACGAGTGGTGATTTTTTAAAATCTAAAAAAGTAAATCCAACAACTAAAGAAGCTTTAATTAAAGAATTAGAAATTGCCTTTAATAATGTGTACGAAATAATTAAAAATGTACAAATGGAAGATTTATCTACTGAGGTTGATTTTTTTGCAGGTCCAAAAAGTAAATTACAAATTTTAAACTTATTACAAGACCATGTTTCACATCATAGAGGGCAATTAATTGTATATTTAAACCTAGTTAATGTTAAACCTCCTAAATACACTGGTTGGTAAACCTCCTAATATGAAAAAATCATCACTTACAGAAAATATAGTTTACAACGATTCTAAGCCTTTAATTACCGTATTATTTGAAACAGAAACTACCAAAGAAATTAGAATAGCAATGAAAAAAAATCAGGTTATGAAAGAGCATAAAACTTCTTTTCCAATAACTGTTGAAATTTTTGAAGGTGCTATAGATTTTGGTGTTGAAGGTACAGTTCACAAAATAGTTAAAGGAGATTTAGTTTCTTTAGAAGCAAGCATACCACACGATTTAGCTGCCACAGAAAATAGTATTGTACGTTTAACTTTATCGAAATTAGATACTGTTGATCGTGTTGTAAAAGTTTCAGAAAGTTAATTATGGCAGGAGAAACAAATCTTAATGAATTAATAAAAAATATGACTCCTAAATTAAATTCAGGAGATTATGTTTTTTGTACAGTAAAAGACTTAAACAAAATAGATCGAAATGACACTATTTGCGAATTTAAAGAAGCGGAAGGTACAACTATTATTATTGAACGTACCAAAGCTGATATTTTAAAATTAAACTATGAATATATTGCATCTTGGATAACGTTAACCATTCACTCATCATTAGATGCTATTGGTTTAACCGCTTTATTTTCTAATGAATTAGCAAAACATACTATTAGTTGTAATGTAATTGCTGGTTATTATCACGATCATATTTTTGTAAATAAAAATGATGCCAACAAGGCAATAAACCTATTGAAAAATCTTTCTAATGTATAACTTCTAAAAAAAGTCAACCTTAACTTTTATTCAAAATAAATAAAGGTTAAGGTTAACAAAAAGTACGACTAAACTTACTCTTTTAAAAATACTATGGATTTGTAGACCACAACGAAGCATTTGCCATCATTGCACGTCTTGGTAGTTGTAAACCAGCAACAATTAATTGTGCAAAATCTTCAGGTTGTAGCACTTTTTCAGGATTTCCATCAGTAATTCCTAATTCCAACGTCATATCAGATGCTATAGTACTAGGTGTTAATGTGTTTATTCTAATATTATTTTTACGTACTTCTTTCATTAATGATTCAGACAAACCAATAACCGCAAACTTTGATGCTGAATATGCTGAAATATTTGCGTTCCCATTTAAACCTGCTGTTGAAGCTACATTAATAATGTCTCCTTCATTTTTATCAATTAAATAAGGCAATACTTCTTTAGTTACGTAATACATTCCCATAACATTGGTTTGAATAATTTTTTCCCAAACGCTTACTTCCATTTCATTAAATGGACCGAAGGCTGCAATACCTGCATTATTTACTAATATATCTACAGTTCCTAAATTTGAAATTATATTTTTAATTCCAACCTGTACTTCAGCATAATTACCAACATCAAATATTTCATAAAAAGCATGTACACCAAAAGTTTTTAGTTCTGAAACTGTTTCTTGTAATTTTTCTTCATTTCTTCCTGTAATCGCAACATCAATTCCAAGTTTAGCAAATGCAATTGCCGTAGCTTTTCCAAGTCCTCGACTTCCACCTGTAATGATGGCTTTTTTATTTTTTAATTCCATAATACTGATTTTTTTATTTTTTATTTTAAACAACGTAAATTAATTGAATGAAAATGACAAAAAAGTTGAACAAGTTCAAATGATACAAATTATTTAATTTTGAATGCCCTTTTTAAAACTATTATTGATCAAATAC
This sequence comes from Lutibacter sp., assembly GCF_013041805.1. Classification (GTDB taxonomy): domain Bacteria; phylum Bacteroidota; class Bacteroidia; order Flavobacteriales; family Flavobacteriaceae; genus Lutibacter. The sequence continues at coordinate 11,753 of NZ_JABDRI010000069.1, read as the reverse complement.
TTGTTAAATTACAGCTATAAGCATTTTATTTTTTCGCTTCTAAATACTTATATATAGCAGACATATCTGCTCTTCCCATTCCATTTTTATTGGCACCTGCATACAATTCTTTAGCAAGATTTGCCATATATAATGGTTGATTCATTTCAAAAGCAGTTAAAGCTGCTAAATGTAAATCTTTATGCATCCATTCTAAAGGAAATTGTACCTCATAATTGTCATTTCTAACTGCTTCAGCTTTCGCTTTTGTAAAAGGTGGTGAAACAATTAAATTAGGAACGGTATTCAATAGAAAATCCTTTGAAATCCCCATTTTTTCACCAAATAAAATTGCTTCAGAAAAAACAACCATAGATTGCGCCAACATCATATTCACCAACATTTTAAATGAAGCTCCTTTGCCAATCTCACCAATGTGCAGCACTTTGCTTCCCATGAAATTTAAATATGGTTGAATTTCATTTAGTGTTTCCGCTTCACCGCCTATTAAAAAAATCAATTCCCCATTTTCAGCAGGTATTTTTGAACCCGAAACAGGTGCATCTAAAAATTTAACATCATGTTTTTTAGCCTCTTCAAAAGCTTGCGAACTAAATGACGGATTTACAGTAGTACAATCAGCCCAAATAGCGTTTTCTTTCATAAAACTTAAGGCTCCATTTGATCCAAAAAAAACAGCTTCAACAACCTGAGGAGTAGACAACATACTGAAGACTACATCAGCATCTTTTACCGCATTTTTAACTGAATTTGCAATGGTAACATTTGAGTTGCCAAAAGTTTCAAAATGCTTTGGTGTTCTATTATAAACTGTTAAATCTACATTGTTTTTTGCTAAATGAGCTGCCATATTACCGCCCATAATTCCTAATCCTATAAATGCTACTTTCATGTATTTTTTTGAATCTCTTTTTTTTACTTATTTCTTATTTCAAAGTTAGCATTATTGATGAAAATAGTTGCAAATTCTTCTGTAAAATGATAGTTGTATTTGTTAGCTTAATTTTAAGTTGAACAATGTAGTTTCTCATTTTAACAACCTAAAGATATTTATTTTAAATTTTTTAAAACTTTGAGCAGTTCATCTGGTTCAGCTCTTTTTCTATAATCAGCATCTAAAAATGCATATTTAATTATTCCGCTTTTATCAATAATATAGGTTGCAGCTAGCGGTAATTCATTATCGCTATTTCCATTAAATTCTGATAATCCGAAACCTTTTTCATAGATAGTAGCCACACCTGATAAAAGTTCAAAAACAACTCCGTACTCTTTTCCAACAACATTATTTACATCGCTTAATACTGTAAATTCTAATTCGTGTTTTTCAGAAGTGCTTAAAGATTTATCTGGTACTTCAGGAGTTAACGCCATTAAAGTAGCTCCTTCTTTTTGAAAATCTGGAAGCCTATCTTGTAAATTATGTAACGTAATATTGCAATATGGGCACCATCCACCTCTGTACCAAGTAAGAACAACTGGACCATTTTTTAATTCATCATACAATGAAACAGGTTTGTTTAAAGCATTATTAAGCGTAAAATTTGGGGCTTTATCTCCTACATTTAATGCTTTATCTAAAATTCCTGAGTTTTTTACATCTTCAATTCCCTCAGCATAAATTTTCTTTTTTTCATCGCTCGATTTTGCATCAGATGCTTTTCTTCTTACTTCTAACAAAGCATCTAATTCACCTAATTCTTTAGTTGTTTCCATTTCAGTTTCTTTTGTTGAACTTTTTTGTTTCTTTTCTTTAGTTTCACAGCTAATTGCAATTGTTGCAACCATAATTAGGATTGATAAATTTTTTTTTAACATTTTAAATTATTTTAGTTTAATAGATAGTTCATTAATTGCATTTATAATAGTTGTTGGTTCAATATCCCAAGGATCAAAAATTGCTTCTGAAGAACGTTGAAGCCAAGCTGTTTTCATACCGTAAGAAGCAGCTCCAATAACATCAAAAGAATTGCTTGAAATTAACCAAGAAGTTTCTTTTAGAGAGGCTGTTTTTTTATTGAAATGTTCATACACTAACGGACTTGGTTTAAAAACCTGAACATCTTCAACACATACAACACCATCAAACAAATGCATAAGTTCAGCATTTACTAACAAGTTAGAAACCGCATTTACACTTCCGTTTGAAAATGCATAAATATTATGACCTTCATTTTTCAACGTTTGAAGTCCTTTTTTTACATCAGCAAAAGCAGGCAACACTTTGTATTCGTCCATCAATGCTTCTTTTTGAGCATTAGATAAATTCACTTTAAATAATTTACAACTAAACTTTAACGCATCTTTTGTACACACTGAAAAATCAACAAACTTATTCATTAAACCTCTTCTAAAGGAATATTCTAATTGTTTGTTACGCCAAGTATCCATAAAAGGTTTAGCCTGCTTTCCAATCATTTTTTCTAATGAATTGAAGACTCCTGAAGTATTGATTAATGTTCCGTAAACGTCAAAAGCTAAGGTGTATTTCATTATTGTTGTTGTTGCTGTTGTTGTTGTTCGTTTAATACCTGCGTTAATACTTGTTTAAAAACGTTCACTGGTTGCGCTCCTGAAAGTGCACTTTTTCTATTAAAAAGAAATGTTGGAACAGAATTAACACCTATATTTTTCCAAGTATTTTCTTCTTCAATAACTTTATTACGAACATTCTCACTTTCTAACCTTAGAATTGCTTCATTTTTATCTAAACCAATTTTTTCAAGTTCTTCCAATAAAATAGTTCTATCTGAAATATCTTTTCGATTACTAAAAAAAGCAGCTACATATTTCAAATTCAACTCGGTTTGTTTCCTTTGTTCTTTTGCAAAATCTAATAATATGTGCGCATCTCTTGTATTAACCATTCTCATAGCATCAAAATAGTCAAAAGTAAATCCAAGTTCGGCTCCATTTTCTATCATTTGTTGTTTAGAAATTTTTTGGTCTTCAAGGCTAGAACCATACTTTTCAGTAATATGTTCTATCACATTTTGACCTTCTTTAGGCATTGCTGGATTCAATTCAAACGGTTGCCAATCCAGTTCAATGTTATCTTGAATTCCCATTTCAGCAATCGCTTTTTCCAATCGTTTGTACCCAATAATACACCACGGACAAACAACATCTGAAACTATATCAATTTTAATTTTTTCTTTCATTTGAATACAATATATAAGAATTTAAAGCGATTTTTGTTAACCAATAATTACTATTTTTTAATCATTTAATATACGTATTAAAATAACCATTCTGCTCAAATAACTTTACCAATTCATTCAAATTTTTTACTATATAATCTGGTTTTTCAACATTTGGATACAGTACTTTGCCTGGACGTTTAATAAATGCAGTTTGTAATCCTGCTTTTTGAGCTCCAGCCAAATCCCAAGCGTGTGCGGCTACCATTAAAACTTCATCTGACTTGAAACCTAAATCTTTTAAAACCATTTTGTAAGTATCTAAATGTGGTTTATATTTTTGAATTGCTTCCACCGTATAACTATTGTCAAAATATTCAGTTAAATCTGCATTTTTAAACTGAGTTGCAACTCCTATTGGAGAAGAATTAGTTAGACTTACAATTCCAAAACCTCCTTTACTTAGCTTTTTTAAACTTCCTACTACATCGCCATGCGTAGGAAGTGATCTTAAAGGAGTTACAATAGATGCCTTTGCATCATCATAGCTAATTTCAATGCCTTGTGTTTCGGCAACCATCATTAAAGCTGCAGTTCCTATTTCCGCAAAACTATGATAGTTTTCTGTTAAAGTTTCAACCAATGAATAATGTAACATTGTTGAAAACCACAAAGGCAATAAATCTTCTCTTCCATTCAGCGCTTTACCAACTGATGTTTTTAAAGGAATCATATCTAACAATGTTTCATTTATATCAAAAATAATAACTTTTGGTTTTGGTAACAACTGCATTTTATCAGTATCATGAATAATTTCCTGAGCATTTAAACCAGATGAAATGGTGGTTAAAAAAGTAAAAAACATACTTATAATTAGTTCTTTTCTATTGATAATTACTTTATCCCCAGCGCTCATATTTTTTGTTGAAATCCTCATAAATATATTTAAGCTTTTATTGCGTTTTTTTCCCAATAAAACTTTTCAAAAGCTTTATCTACAGGAGTTTCTGCCAAATGATTTGTATAATTACTAATTACTTTTTGAGATAGACCTAGAATAATTTCTAATAACTGACGGTTTCCATAACCAACTGCAAAGAATTTTTCTTTTTGCGCCTCTGAAAGATGACCGCGTTCTCTTACAATTTCCAACGTAGTGTCTTGTAAAACCTGTAATTTTCCAGTTGTCAATGTCTGACCGTTTCTCAATGCTTCCGTTAAGGCTGCATCAACTTTCATCATATGCGCGATTCCTGTATGTGCAGGTACACAATAATGGCACTCGTGCTCTACATTAATAGATTGCCAAACTACTGTTAACTCCTCAGCATTAAATGACGATTGTGCGAATAATTTATGAAGTATTTGGTATGCTTCAAATAACTCTGGAGATTCAGCTAAAACACCATGTAGTCCAGGTATCATTCCGTTAGATTTCAAAGATTGTTCTAATAATGCTTTACTTGTTTCTGGTGCTGTTTCTAAATTGTGTATTTTAAATTTTGACATAATTTTTATTTTTAATTATTTAATATTTGTTTTTGTATGTTTAAAATAAAGATGTTTATTACCGAAAATAGTATCACTCCTAAAGCTATATAAACCAATAACCATTTTGGTTGTACTCTAAGTGAAAACTCAGCTATAAGCGCACCTATCATAGTTAGTAAACCAAATAGATTACTAAAAGTAGCCCAATTTTTATACGATATTTTAGCATTAAAGCTCTCTTTATTACTGAATAAACTAAAAATAGCCGTTGATAAATAACCTATAACTACTGCTGAAATAATTATTCCAGTGAACACTCTAAAAAAGGTAGGATCAATACCTATAGGTTTAGCCATTTCTATAAAAGCATTTACTGATATTTCCCATCCTGCTAATTTTGAAATAGCAAATCGTGATAACACAATTCCCATTAATAAGTTTGTAATAAATACTAATTTTTTCATAATTTAAATTCTTGTTGTTTGTATAATTATTTCTAAGCTATCGCTTAGTTTTAATTCAAAAAAAATGCTATATATTATTAAATGTCATTTCAATATAATCATTCATCTCTTGTTCATTATTTACTCTTGCTGCTGCCGCTAATCCGTGTTTTGCTAATAACAAATAGTTTGCTTGCTTTAAAACTGTTTCTTCATCTTTGGTTGTATCCATTTTTAACTTTTCGATAAAAATTTGCTTCAAAGCCACCATAAAATCAATCATTTGATTTTTAATTTCTTCATCTTCACTATCTACAAATTCATTGTACGTATTTGTTACTAAACAACCTTTGTAATCTAAATCATTGGTTTTCTGTATAGAATCATAAAAAAACTGTTTGATATCAGCTAAGCCATTTTTAGATGCTCTTAATTTATTGAAAATTGATGCATTTCTTTTTCTATATTCTTTCAGGCTTTCAACAAAAACACCGTGTTTACTTCCAAAACTAGCATAAATAGAAAATTGGTTGATACCCATTTCTTTCTCCAACATTCTAACAGAAGTATTTTCATAACCATTTCTCCAAAACAAATACATTGCTTTTTCAATTACGTCTTCTTCGTTATATTGCTTTTTACGTGCCATTATTTCTGTAATACAACGCAAAACTAAGCAATCGTTTAGAAATAAAAAAATATTTCTACTATTTTTAGATGTAGCAGTAATATAAATTATTGAATTCCCTTTAAAATTAGGAGTTGTAGCTTATACTAATTATTTAAACTAATTTATGAATTTGAGCATATTGCAGTAAAATAATGGTTTTTGCATCACAAATTTCACCTGTTGAAATCATTTTTAATGTTTTTTCAAAAGGAATTTCTAAAACTTCTATTTCTTCGGTTTCATCTTCTAAACCACCACCATCACTAACCTTCATATTATGATCAACTTCAGCAATAAAATAATGTATTTTTTCAGTAACTGCACCGGGAGTTGAATAAATTTCGAATAATTTAACTGGTTTATTTATTTTGTATCCTGTTTCTTCTTCAGCTTCTTTTTTAATACAAGTTAAAGGATCATCAGCATCTAATAAACCTGCACAAACCTCTATCATCATACCATTTGTATTTCCATTTAAGTAACTTGGCATTCTAAATTGCTTGGTAAGAATGACTGTTTTTTTAACTGAATTATATAATAAAATAGCTGCTCCATCTCCTCTATTGTAGCTTTCTCTATTTTGATTTTGCCATTCTCCGTTTTTTGTTTGATAGTCAAAATTTATTTTATCTAATATATAATGGTTATTAGATAAATTTACAATACTCTTTATATTAACTTTTGGGTTCGACATCTATTATTTTTTTATCATTCCTATATGTGGAATTCCATCTTCTAAATACTCCTCTCCTACTTTACTAAATCCATGAGATTCATAAAACTTTTTTAAATATGTTTGAGCAGATATTTTTATAATAGATTCATTAAAGATTTTTTCAATAGCAATTATTGAATGGTTCATTATAACATGTCCATAACCAAATTTACGCTCATTTATATCAACTACCACTCGTCCAATACTTGCATACTTAAAATAATCGCCTGGTTTAAAAATGCGTGTATAGGCAACTACTTTATTATTTTTAAAACCAATTACATGCAATGCTTTTTGATCTTTCATATCAATATCTTGATATACACAATCTTGTTCTACCACAAAAACTTCTGATCTAAGTCTTAATATTTCATATAGTTCTGTAATTGTTAATTCAGAAAATGATTTTGTAAAAACTTCTAACATTTTTAATCTTGTTTAATAATTTCTTTACTGTCGTCTCTTTTATATTCTGGTTGGAGGGTAGAATGAAAAATATGAAATTTTTCAGCCAATATTTCTTCAACTTTTTCACATACAACGTCAAAACTAGATAATTTTACATCTTTTTTAAATTCTATATGTGCCTCAAAATGAGAATCGTGATCATTTAATTGCCAAATATGTACGTGATGGATATTTTTTACTTCTTCAATTTTTAATATTTCATTTTCAACATCGTTTATTTTAATATCTTCAGGAGCAAATAGCATTAAAATTTTTAATGAAGTAATTAAAATATTCCAACTTATATAAATTAAATAAAAAGAAATTAGTAAAGTTAACAAGGCATCAATCCAATAAATCTGATAATATTTCATTAATAATCCTCCAACTAAAACAGCTACAGATGTTAACATATCAGTTAATAAATGTAAATACGCTGTTTTCATATTAAGATTACTTTTAGCGTCTTTTTTTAATAATAAAACACTAAAACCATTTACAGCTATACCTAAAATTGCTAACCAAATAACCAAATCGCTATTAATAGTTTGTGGATTGGTAAAACGTTTTACTGCTTCGTAACCTAAAACAATTGCTATAATAACTAAAGTAGATGCATTGATAAACGCTGCTATAATTTCAGCTCTTTTATAGCCGAATGTATGTTGAGGTGTTTGTTTCTTTTTTCGTACTAAAAGATTCGCTAAATAACTTATAATTAAAGAAACTACATCTGAAAAATTATGTACAGCATCAGATATCAATGCTAAACTTCCTGAAATTAAACCACCAATAAGTTGTGCTAAAGTAATAACAGAATTTAGAATTATTGAAATTAATAAATTTTTACCTGATAATGTTGGATGGTCGTGACCATGATGATGTCCCATAGTTAAAATTGGTAGTTAGTATTTTAACAGCAGTTAGTTGGTATTTTTTCGACTCTAGTTTGATGTCGACCACCTTCAAAATCGGTATTTAAGAAAATTTCTACAAAACCTAAGGCTTGCTGAAGTGAAACAAATCGAGCAGGAATACTTAAAATATTTGCATTATTATGTAAACGTGCTAGTTCAACTAATTCATTATTCCAACATAATGCAGCTCTAATACCTTGATGTTTATTAGCTGTTATTTGCGCGCCATTTCCACTTCCACAAATAATAATTCCGAAATTAGCTTCTTTATTTTCAACAGCATTTGCAACTGGATGAATAGCATCTGGATAATCCATACTATCATTTGTATCAGTTCCAAAATTTAAAATTTTAATACCTTTGTTTTCTAATAATTTACAGATCTCGAATTTATATGCTGTTCCAGCATGATCGTTACCAATTGCAATTGTCATAAATAGAAGTTTAATTAATTATATAATAGTACAAAAGTACAAATTCACAGTTATTAACAGTAAAAAATCTAATTGTTAATAGTAATTTTTAAAAAGTTGATTTACAATAAGTTTAACTTAATTAAGTATTGTGAATAAAAAAAGACTTAAAAAAGAAAACTAATTTTTGTAGTGTAAACTATATTTCCTAATACAAGAATCACTATGTAATCACCAAATTTATTTATTGATTTTTTAAAAGAAGTTGTTAACTAGTTTTATATAGTTTATAAACATTTATAAAAAATAAACTTATTCAAAAAAGCTGTTCATTAACAACTTTAATAGATTGTTTATAACCTTTACATTATTATTGATTTTTAAGCTGTTAAAAAATAACAAGTTGTTTATATCTATTCATAAGTGATATATCAAAATTAATATGTAGTTATTTATTGTACATATGAACACACTATCATAACAACCATTTTTTTTTTAATTTTTAAATAAAACTTTTTATAATATATATAGTTGTTGATAAACTTTAAAATTTATTCTAAACATAAAATTTAAGTTATATTTGGATAGAAAGAGCTAAAAGAGGGGGATTTATACTAACAGTTTCTATACTTTCTTCTGAAGAAAATGAATTATTAATACTTTTTACAGTGAAATAAATTCCCATAAAAAAAATTCCTAAGAATAAAAAAGTAATTTTAAATAAACGTTTCATTTGTACAACTTTTTCTTATTAATATTATACAAAATTAACATTTATAAGACTTCATTAAGAAAATTTTAACTTATATAACTTATAACACTATAAATTTTATTGATGTTAATTTTATTCTAACTGTATTCAATTAATATTAAAATATAAGTCATGATAACCTTATTATATTTTAATTGAAAGTTTTAATAAAGGTGGAGTAGCAGTAACAGTTTCTATACTTTCTTCTGAAGAAAATGAATTGTTAATACTTTTTACAGTGAAGTAAATTCCTATAAAAAATATAACAAAGAATAAGAAGATAATTTTATATAACCGTTTCATTGTTAAGTTGTTCTTTTATTAAAGACGAACAATATTAACATTTGTTACAATTTTTTTAAGAAAATTTTAACTTTTATTTTTTATACAACTATAAAGTTTAATGATTTTGGTATTAAAGAAACACTAAAACTACCAGTACCAATTAGTTCTCCATCAGCTTGAATATAGCTTTTATTTTTACTTAAATCGTTAATTTCTAAACTATTAGTTTTTTCTGTGTGAACTAATTTATGATTGGTTATCTTACCATTAAACAATCTAAATACGTTAATTAAAATAGTAAATACATTTATTTTTTGAATGTATGAAATATCAAAAAGTCCATCTGTAGTATTTACGTTTGCTGTTAATTGCATTCCACCACCAGAAAATTTACATACACCAATAAGTAACATTAAAAATTTTCCTTTTATTTTTTGCTGATTAAATATAATTTCTAATTCAGGTTTTTTAAAACTTATTAAACTCACTAATGCGCCAATTAAATAAGATAACGCACCTAATTTTTTATATTTATGTACGTTATTAACTACATATCCATCAAATCCAATTCCTGCTAAATTATTAAAGTAAATTATTTTTTGAGTTGATAAAATGGTTAGTTTACCAATATCTTGTTGAACGGTATGTTCATTTTTTAATACTTCAATAGCTTTTTTATAATTTTTAGGAATACTATATGTTTTCACCCAATCATTTCCGGTTCCAATAGGAATGATACCTAGTTTTATTTTAGAGGTATTTGTAGAATTAGAAGTTAAGATCCCATTCACAATATTATGTAAGGTGCCATCTCCACCAATACAAATAAATTTTGTAAAACCTTCTTTTATAGCATTTTGAATGATTGGAATTGAATGTTTTTCGTATTTAGTAAATTGAAAATCAAATTGAAATTTCTGCAGAATTAATTCATTATAAATTTTTGGCCACTTTTTTTTAGCTGCACCATTTCCAGAAGCTGGATTCACAATCACAAACCAATTTTTATGCATAAATTAATATTTTAAAGAACTACAAAGTACAAATAGTAATTTATATAACGTATCCTTAACTAAGAACAAGTGTAATTATTTGTAATTTTGCCGAGAATTAAATAAAATTAAATGTCAAAGAAAAAAATATATAAAAAAAAAGGAAATATTATTAAAGATTTAACTAGAAAAATTTTACAACTATTAAATCAATCTCCCACACAAAATTTCAATTATAAACAAATTGCTGCAAAATTAGATTTAACAGATGCTAACGCACGAAATCAAATTATCCAAAAATTAGAAGCTTTAAAATCACAACAAAAAGTTGAAGAAGTAGAACGTGGAAAATTTAAAATTCTTCCAATGGATAAATATTACATAGGAACTATTGATGCAACCACAAATGGTAATGGTTATTTTATTTGTGATGATTTAGAACATGATATTTATATTCCTGCTCGGAATTTAAATAAAGCACTTGATAAGGATACGGTTAAAATTTATTTATACAATCGTAGAAATAGTAAAAAACAAGAAGGTGATGTTGTTGAAGTGATTAAACGTTTTAAAACTGAATTTGTTGGGGTTTTACAATTAAATAGAAATTTTGGTTTTGTGGTACCAGATGATGCTAAAATGTATGCTGATATTTTTATTCCACAAAAAAAATTACAAGGTGCTGAAGATGGTGTAAAAGTGTTAGTTGAAATTACCGATTGGCCAGCTAATTCTAAAAATCCATTTGGAAAAATAAAAGAAGTATTAGGAATGCCAGGTGATCACGATACTGAAATCCATTCCATACTTTTAGAATATGGTTTACCTTATAAATTTCCAGAAAATGTAGAAGCTGAAGCTAGTAAAATTCCATTAGAAATTACAGCAAACGAAATTGCTAAAAGACGCGATATGCGTAAAGATTTAACTTTTACTATTGATCCAAAAGATGCGAAGGATTTTGATGATGCATTGTCATTTAAAGTTTTAGAAAATGGAAATTATGAAATAGGTATTCATATTGCAGATGTATCGCATTATGTACAAGAAAATACTATTTTAGAAGATGAAGCTTATAATAGAGCAACATCGGTTTATTTAGTAGATAGAGTTGTACCTATGCTTCCTGAAGTTTTATCAAATGGAGTGTGTTCTTTGCGTCCAAATGAAGAAAAATTAACTTTTTCAGCTGTTTTTGAAATGAATGATAAAGCGCAAATTACGAAGGAATGGTTTGGTAGAACAATTACGTATTCTGATAAACGATTTGCATATGAAGAAGCTCAAGAAATTATTGAAACAAAAGAAAATACTGTTTCTTCTGAAATATCAATTACTGGTGAAGCTTACACAGTTGAGCCTGAAATAGTTTCAGCTATTTTAAAAATGGATGTACTTGCTAAAAAACTTCGAAAAAAGCGTTTACAACAAGGTGCTATTACTTTTGATAGGGTAGAAGTGAAGTTTAACTTAAATGAAAAGTCAGAAC
>NZ_JABDRI010000038.1 GCF_013041805.1 Lutibacter sp. | reverse complement strand
CATTAAAAAAGCACCATTTACTTCATTAGGATTTTTTCCATATAAGAGAGCCACTTTTTCTTTTTCTACAATTTCGTTTAGAATATCTGTATTATCATCGCTTAATATTTCGGTAGTGGTAATATTAATTGCATTTTCTAAATGCCCTTTTTCATATTCAATTTGATCTCTTACATCAACTAAAATATAATTAGGGTTTTCAATTTCATCTAATGATACAAAATAGTCTGCAGTGATTATTTTTTCTAGTGTAGCAGCACTATTAACCTTGTATAAATGTTTAGGTCGTTCATATGATAAAACAGCTATAAGTATTATCAATATGAAAAGCGTCCCAGCTATTGATATCCGTTTGGTTTTTTCTAATTCTTTCATAAAGAGTTTTTTGTAAAGTGTTTAAAATTAACAACCACCTTCTGCTGGTGCTTTCTTTTTCTTTTTAACCGTAATTACCTTTTTAGGTTTTGGAGGTGCTTTTTTAATAACAGTCTTAAACTGTTCAGGATAAGCAACACCAAAATACATACTCGCAGCTTTTCTAAATGTATATAGCTCAAATGCTTCAGCTGGCATTGTTTCAGCTGGTTTTAATGGATTAATAATCGTATTATACCATTCATTGACACCACCTTTTAATACATGTAGATTTTTATAGTCTAATCTATTACATAATATCCAGGCCTGATCTGCATAAAAATTATCATTTGAAAATAGTACTACATCATATTGACCTTGATTTAAATACATTTCTGAATCTTCATCAAGTAACTTAGCCAAAGGAATGTTAATTGCATTTGGAAGTGTATATTTATTAAAACTTTTTTCATCTCTAACATCAATTAATAAATAAGAAGGATCTTGATTTATTAATTTGTCAGCTAAATTGTCTGTTGAAATATATCTTTCAGGGCTAATTATGTTGCTTAGAAGTTGCTCTGTTTTAATACCTTCATGTTTTTCGTATTTAGGTAATAAAACTAACCCACCAGCAAGTATAACTAGTATTCCGGCAAGAATCATATATCTAAAAGCTAAAACTTTTGCTACCTTTTTTTTAACCATTGTGTTATTGTTATATTAGTAAAATATTTTTTTATTTCTTTTACGAATCATATCAGATATTACAAACGATACAATTGCAATGATGGTGAATATAAATACAAACCAGTAAGGATTGACACCTAAAGAATCTTCAAGTGTTATATTTCCTAAAAATGACCCCTCATATAATGGTTGAAATAATACAAATAATTCGGAGAAAATAAATACTCCTATCATTATACCAACAACATAAACTATAGCATCAATTTTACCAATTGCAACTGCACATAGGCTTGTTCCGGGGCAAAAACCTCCAGTAACAAAACCTAATCCCATAATTACACCTCCAATAATTGCTCCCCATAAATATGTAGGGTGAACATACATTTGGTTTATATCTACATAGCCTAAATAATCCATGTAATACATACCTATTAATGATACTAATGCAGCGGTAAAAAACACTTTTAATACTGCGAAATCATAGCCGTAAAATACTCCAGCTAATTTTCTGGAAGATGAAAATCCAGATGATTCTAAAACAAATCCGAAAACAATACCAATTAAAATGGCAATTATACTATCCCACTCTGCAGGAATTACTCCGTTAGGAATTAATGGTCCCATATATTTTTATTTTTTATTTAATTAAATCCAATTTTTTCTAAAAAAGTAAGCAAACGCAAATGCAGAACCAAAAATGGCTAGCATTGTTATAAAGCCACCTGTTGACAATACCGCCATACCACTTAATGCTGCACCGCTTGTGCATCCTCGTGCAATTTGAGCACCAAGCCCAAATAAAATTCCTCCACCCAAAGCAAAAGCTAGCCTTCTTTTTGGAGTTATTTTAGGTGAGTGTTGTGTTCTCCAACCTATTCTACCAGTTAATCCACCAGACAAAAATGCGCCAATTAAAACACCTAATGCTTCAAATACTAACCAAGTATTCATTGGAGATTTTTCTTCATTAATAAATCTACTATAATATGTGTTGTTTTCGGCATGTGTTGGTGCTACAGTGTCAACTATTGTTACAACACTACTTTTCATTGCTCCACTTGCTCCTAATCCTCTACCAGTTATATAAAAAGTAAATAAGATTAAAATTCCTAGGAGGAAACCACCAAAGTATGGGTTCCAATATACGTGTCTATTTTTTTGATTATTTTTCATAAGTTACTTTTTAATAAAGGAATCTAGTTATTTGTCCGGCTTCAACCATTACGAACCTAAATACTAACCCTCCTAGAAGGACAAGTAAAGCTGGAACCATTGCAGGAACTTTGAAGCCAATTAATTCAATAAGTTCCATAATTGCTGGAATAATGAGCCCAAGAATTACTACAAAACCGAAGAACATTAATGTAAACTCACCATTTACTAATAACTCCATAGCTTCTAGTTGTACTTGAGAACCTGCATAATATCCCATAATCATATGAACTATTAAGGCTAATTCAACAATAATCAGCGCTAAATCTATTTTTCCAAAAGTGTGTTGTTCTAATTTATTTTTCGATAATAAAATAATAGCTGCAGCTCCTGTTGATAAACCTGATACTAAGAATAGTGGGCCTAAAATTGCATTATTCCATAACGGTCTAGCATTGAAAGCAGATAGTAAAATACCTGTATAAATACCTAAAACTAGCGTTAATGGAATTAAGGCATATGCCATGTAAATTCTGTTATCTTGAGCAAATTTCTCAACGGTATTTAAAAATTTAAATCTTTTAAATACCTGAAGTTTTTGTTCCCATCTTGGATAAATCTCTCTATAATAACTAAATGTCCAAATAAAAGATATTGGAGTTACAATTAATAAAACCCAAGCTCCCCAAGACATTGGAGATTCAATTCTAAAGGTCATATATAACTGCCAAGTATACAATTTATGAGTTAAATCGTAAACTAATGCTAATAAACCGATTGACAATGCTATAGGCGGAACAATAGATGCTATTTTAACAGTAGTTGGGTATTCTTTATCCTTACCTAATATATAAAATAAGGCAGCAAAAAATAACAATCCCGCAGATAAACCACCTAGAAATAAATATAAGGATATTGGCCAGTGCCAAATTTCCAATGAAGGATCTATATGTGGTATGTTTCTTCCACTTGTAAATAATTCTTCTTGCATAATTTTAATTTTAAATTAAGTAAAAAACATGTGGATTAGTCCCTGCTTCAGGAGCTAATGTTTTATACTTTCTGTTTTTTAATAATTGTGAAACTTCGCTATTTGGATTGTCTAAATCTCCGAAATACATACATTTTGTTGGACAAACTGATACACAAGCAGGGAGTTGGCCTTTTTCTAATCTATGATGACAGAAAGTACATTTATCTACATAACCATCTGGGTGTTGAAAACGAGCATCGTAAGGGCAGGATTCTATACATGCACCACATCCAATACATTCATTTTCAGTTACCATTACAACTCCACCATCAACAATGTGACTTGCTCCAGTAGGGCAACATCTTACACATGGTGCATTATCACAGTGGTTACATCTTTCAGATCTAAGCTCTAATTCTAGATTTGGGTAAGACCCATCTACCCTTTCAGTAATCCAATCTCTACAATATCCAACTGGAACATCGTTTTCCGTTTGACAAGCAACTACACAATCACTACATCCAACACATTTTAATGTGTCTATTACCATTGCATATCTCATATCTCAATATTTTTATGTGGATTTTCAGTTAAAATTGTTACAAAATTCCCTCTCATTCCAGTTCCACCCATAATAGGATCAACCGCTACTTTTGAAATTAATTTTGTATCATTTATACCTTTACCATAAGCTCTACTTAATTTTTTATTGTCGTGACCAAAACCGTGAACCATATAAACTGAATCCCATCGAACTCGTTCTGTAATCCTCACTTTAATCGAGAAGTTAGAAATAACATCATCTTGATTTTTTAGCCAAACTTCTTGACCGGTTTTTAAACCTATTATCCTTGCAACTTTAGGATTTACCCACAAATTATTTTCATCTTTTAAGTCATTAAGATTTGGGTTATTTGCAGTTCTACTAAAGGTATGCATTGGTGCTCTACCATAGTTTAATCTATAAAATCCTTGAGGTGCTTCAGGGTGTGGAGTATATACTGGCATTGGGTCAAAACCTAAATCTTTTAATTCTTGAGAATAAAATTCAATCTTTCCGCTCATTGAAGGAAACTCGTAAGTTTCATTTTCGTTCATATACATTGAACCAGATTTACGAGGGAAATTTTTAACACCAATTTTCTCCATTTCCTCTAATGAAGATCCCATTTTATTTAATTGCCATTCAATAACTTCTTTAAAGTCATCATAGTTAAAATATTCTCCTAAGCCTAATCTTTCGCCAATTTGCTTAGCTATCCACCATACTGGTTTAGAATCGTATTTTGGAGCAACAGCAGGGACTCTTACAGCAATCGAAGGTTCTCTATTTGTTGCAGATCTAATACCATCATATCGTTCTAAATAAGTACATTCAGGTAAAACAACATCGGCATAACCAGTCACATCCATTGGCATTGTATCAATAACTACCATAAAATCTAATGCTTCAATCGCTTCTTCTATTATTTTATGATCGGGAATAGATTTTGTAATGTTAGTACCAGCAATCATCATTGCTTTTACTGGGTATTTATTATCATCACTTGGAATCGCAGCTTTTAAAACTTCAGTAGTGATACCCATTTCAGCTAAAGGATATTTTTCTCCTATTTCTTCCCAACCCCATTTTGGATGTGGATAAGCTGGGTGTGGAAATTTAGGAACTGCTATTTTTTCTTTAAAATAGAAACCTCCTCGACGTCCCCAAGATCCTAATAAGCCATTTAAAATAGCCATTGCTCTTGCTCTTTGAGAATCATCTCCATACCATACAACATGACGACCAGGGTGAATAATTACTGCTGGAGCGGCGTGCGCCATAACTCTTGCAGTTTTTCTAATTTCTTCTGGTTTAATAGTTGTAATACCGTAAGCCCATTCAGGTGTGAATTTTTGAACGTGTTCTTTTAATTCATTAAATCCTAAGCCGTATTTTTCAACATATTCTTTATCATATAAACCTTCTTCAATTAATACATTCATCCAAGAGAGCATTAAGGCGATATCGGTTGCTGGTTTAATTGCTAACCAATGTTCAGATTTACTTGCAGCTGTCGAAAGTCTTGGGTCAACCGTTATAATTGTAGCGCCATTGTCTATAGCATCAGACATTTCCTGCACTTGTGAGTTGTGCATGTTTTCACCAATATGTGATCCTATTAATACTAAACATTTAGTATCTCTAATATCTGTTGGTTCAGGAGAACCAACCCAAGAACCAAATGTTGATTTAAATCCAGTTTCGCGCGGACCTCTGCATTGAGCATAAGCAGGTTCAGCTATAGTATCAGAACCGAAGGCTTTAAATAAATGCTCTAAATGAGCACCTGGCGAACCATGTTTTATTAAAGCAACAGACTCCGGACCATAATTTTCTTTTACATCTTTAAATTTAGAGGCAATTAAATCTAACGCCTCTTCCCAACTAGCTTTTCTAAAAGTATCTTCTCCATTTACTGTAGTACGAATTAGAGGAGTTTTAAGTCTATCTTCATCGTTATACATTCCTACACCACCTGTTCCTCTTGGGCACAAACGGCCATAACAATGGGGGTCATTATCATTACCGATAATTTTTTTAATTTCGCCTTCTTCGTTAGAATATGTCCAGGCAGCACATTTCCAAAAGCAAACTTCGCAATAAGTAGGAGTTCTTTTAAATTCTTTAGTGCCTTTTGGTTTTACTAAATCATCTAAATATGAATTAGCTCCTAATACATTAATTGCACCAGTTGAAGCCGCAACACCTCCTAATCCTAAGGCAGAAATTTTAATAAATTTTCTTCTTGAAGTAGTCATAAGTTATTCATTTTTTTTCTGAGGTAAAGTTACTTACATGAGGTAATCTAGAATATGACAAATGTCACCTATGTAAATTATGTAATGTAACATTTGTAGCATTTTAAGGTGCTAGCGAAGGTTTTTATGTGATAAAAGTAGCAAAATATTTTAAAAAAATAGTTAATTCTTTAGATGTCATAACGTTAACATTTATTATTGAATTGTTCCTAACAATTTATTTATTGTAAATTTGATCCAACAATTTATTTATGAAAATTAAATATATAAAAACAGGTTTTTTTACACTACTCATTTTTGGTTTAATTAGTGTTTTTTATTTGAAAAATGAAACATATTTTAGTTCTAATTCAAATGAGAAAATAGAATATGTAAAAATTGATAACATTGATGAAGAATCTTGTTTAAGTTGCCATTCAAATACAAAAGGATATTCGGAGTATCATAATCCCGAATTAATTGGTTGCATTAGTTGTCATTTGGGAAATCCAAATACATTAAACAAAGAAGATTCACATAAAGGAATGGTTCTAATACCAGGAAATTTATCAGATGCTGCTGAAACTTGTGGAAAGTGTCATCCAAACGAATTATCTAAAATTGAAAATTCATTAATGACTACTAATAGTGGTCTAGTTGCTGTTGATAAATATATATTTGGTGAATCAGATTCTCCAGATTACCATTACCATATTAAAGATTTAAAATATTCTCCTGCAGATAAGCATATGCGTGATTTATGTGCAAACTGTCATTTAGGTGCTGAGAAAAAAGAGTTTGGAGAGATTACGGAAATGAGTAGAGGAGGAGGTTGCAATGCGTGTCATTTAAATTATTCTGAAGAGGCTAAAACTGATTTAACTACTTATATGTCTTCAGATAAAATGGAGTTACCAAAGTTTCATCCATCAACAGATATTTTTGTTAAAAATGAACATTGTTATGGTTGTCATAGTCGTTCTAGTAGAATTTCAACTAATTACGAAGGTTGGCAAGAAACCATGTTAAATGAGGATGAAATTAAAAATTTGAACGGTTATAAAACTGCTGAAGACAAGCGTGTTTATAAATATATTGAAGAAGATATACACCATACAAAAGGAATGTTATGTATAGATTGCCATTCTTCGCATGAAGTTATGGGTACAGGTAAAAAATATGCTCATGAAGAACAAGCGGTTACTTTACAATGTGCAGATTGTCATTTTAAAGAAAAGCCAAACACCATATCCTATGATTCTTTAGATGCCGAAAGTATTTTAGTCTTTTTGCATAGAGATTATAAACATTATGATAAAGAAATGATTGCTGTTAAAAAAGATAATCATCCTTTGGTAAACACATTTATAGATGCTGAAGGCAATGCTTTTTTGATAGGAAAAAAAGATGGTGTACTTCATCCATTGAATCCTCAGCCTGAAATTTGTTCTAGAGATAATGCTCATCAAAATGTGAGTTGTGCTACGTGTCATTCTTCTTGGACATCTCGCTGTATAGGTTGTCATAATGAATTTGATAAAGATGAACCAAGAGCTTTTGATTTACTAGATAAAAAATATGGGAAGGGGCAATGGAAAGAGCATGTAGCTGAATTTTCTTCCTCAATTCCTGCTATGGGAGTTCGTTCAACCAAGGAAGGAGATCACATTGAACCTGCTATACCTGGCATGATTATGACTATTGATAAGGGTAGTTATGCAGGAAAAGAAATAGGCACTGATGTTTCATTTCATAGGTTATACGCTCCAAATTCACCACATACAACAACTAGTATAGTTAGAGATTGTAAGTCGTGCCATTCTAATTCTGCAACTTTAGGGTATGGAAAAGGAGAATTAACGTATACTATTGAAAATGGAATTGGGAAATGGTCATTCACCTCGGAGTATGCTTTAAATCCAAATGATAATTTGCCTGAAGATGCTTGGATTCCATTTTTAGGTGAAACAGAAAAGGGTGTCATAAACTCTACGAGATTAGATTTTAGGCCATTTACCATTGAAGAACAAAAAAAATTATTATTTGTAGGAGCTTGTTTAAAATGTCATAAAGATGATTCTAAACTAATGCAAGAAAGTTTAATTAAGGGTATTCAGCCTTTATTAAATAGATTAAGTGAAGATTGTGTTTTGCCTGCGTGGGATTAATAAATTTATAATGGATAAAATTAAGGTTACCTTTTTTGTATTTGTACTTGTATCAATTTTAGATATTATAGGAATTATTTTAGAAATACCATTTCTCAGATATATTTTTAAACCGTTAATTATTTTATCATTACTCTTTTTATATACATTTTCTGTACAAAAAAGATTGAAATGGTACTTATTTGCTTTAGGATTTTCATTTTTGGGAGATGTTTTATTGATGTTTGAAGGAGAACTATTTTTTATTACTGGATTGGTTTCATTTTTAATAGCTCATTTTTTATTTATAAAGATTGTATTATCTCGTATTCAAAAGTACTCTGTTTTAAAAATTATATTTTCAATTATTCCATTTTTTATAGTATTTAGTTTGTTGATTTTTACTTTAAAAAATTCGCTTGATGAAATGCTTATACCTGTAATAATTTATGGATTAACTATTTCAACATTAGGCGTAGTTTCTTTAATTGATTTTATGAATAATAAATCAAGAAAATCATTATTAATGTTTTTAGGAGCTATTGTTTTTATGTTATCAGACTCAGTATTAGCAATAGATAAATTTTATTTCGAAGAGCATTTTAATAAAATTGTCATCATGTTTACTTATGTGTTAGCTCAATATTTAATATTTCGCTCTATGATTTTTGGAAATGAGATAACGGATACCAAAGAAAATGAATAGTCTTAGTTTTGGTATTATTAATAGGGAAAATCAAAAAAAATTATTTAGAAAACACTTCGTTGTGTTGTTCTTGCACCCTTATAAAAGTTGTTCTTTTTGTCAGTTCCTTTAATCTTTTAGCTCCAACATACGTGCACGTAGACCGTAAACTACCTAAAAAATCTTGTACAGTATGTTCTACTTCACCTCGATAAGGAATTTCAACCGTCTTTCCTTCAGAAGCCCTATAATTGGCAACACCACCAACATGTTTGTTCATGGCAGTTTCAGAACTCATTCCGTAAAATTGTTTGAATTTTTCACCGTCTATTTTAACTGTTTTTCCTCCACTTTCTGTATGTCCTGCAAGCATTCCGCCAAGCATCACAAAATCTGCTCCACCACCAAAAGCTTTGGCAATATCACCAGGTACTTTGCAACCCCCATCTGATACTATTTGACCACCTAAACCATGTGCAGCGTCTGCACATTCTATAATTGCTGAAAGCTGTGGATAGCCCACACCTGTTTTTACGCGAGTAGTGCAAACTGAACCTGGTCCAATGCCAACTTTAATAATGTCAGCCCCAGCTAGTAATAATTCTTCAACCATTTCACCAGTAACAACATTACCGGCCATAATTACTTTAGTTGGATATTGTTCTCTTGTTTTTTTTACAAAATTCACAAAATGTTCGGAGTAACCATTTGCTACATCAATGCAAATAAATTTAATTTGAGGATGTTGTTTAAAAATTGCTAAAAGTTTTGCTGAATCATCTTTTCCTGTTCCAGTACTAACGGCAAAATAATCGGTTATATCTGATGTAGATGAATCTATAAATTTTTTCCAATCTTTTAACGAGTAATGCTTATGAATAGCTGTAAATATTTTATGTTTTGCTAATTCTTTTGCCATTTCAAAAGTACCAACCGTATCCATGTTTGCCGCCATGATAGGAACTCCATTCCACTTGAGTTTACTATGTAAAAAAGTAAATTTTCTATTTAAATCAACTTGAGATCTAGAGCTTAATGTTGATCGTTTTGGACGAATCATTACATCTTTAAAGCCTAATTTTAATCCAGTTTCTATGCGCATTTTAATCTGTTGTATTAAACAATTATACTTTTTCCTTTACTAGCTTTATTTTTATCATTATCAAAATAAAAATCGATTCTACCAACATTAATTCCATAACAACCTACTTGGTTTACCAATACATTTTCCCCTTCGCTATTTTTTGTAACCGTTGGTTTTGGTAAAAATGTATGCGTATGTCCGCCAATAATTAAATCGATATCTTTTGTTTTTGATGCCAATTCTAAATCACCAATTTCCTGTCGTTCAGGTGCATAATGATATCCTAAGTGAGATAAGCAAATTATCAAATCGCAATGTTCTTCGTCTTTTAAAATTCGACTCATATCTTGAGCAATTTCAATTGGATTTAAATACTTAGTTTCTTTATAATTTTTTTCACTAACCAAACCTTTGAGTTTTATTCCAACTCCAAAAATTCCGATTTTAATTCCGTCTTTTATAAAAACTTTATATGGTTTGGTATGTGTATCTAAAATAGTATTCTTAAAATCATAGTTAGAGCTTATAAAATCAAATTTTGCGTGAGGTAATTGAGCGTATAAACCGCCAACACCATTATCAAAGTCATGATTTCCAATGGTTACAGCATCATATTTAAGCATACTCATTAATTTAAACTCTAATTCGCCACCATAGAAGTTAAAATAAGGTGTTCCTTGAAAAATATCTCCAGCATCTAGCAGTAAAGTATTCGGATTTTCTTTTCTTATTCGTTCAACTAAAGTTGCGCGTCTGGCTACCCCTCCTTTATTTGCATATCTAGAATGATTGCTTGGGAATGGCTCTATATGACTATGGGTGTCATTGGTATGTAAAATCGTAATATGTTTGGTGTTATTGCTAGAAAACGATTCAAGTGATAGACCGCCTAATGTTAAAAAAGCTGTTGCTGCAGTAGATTTTTGAATAAAATTTCTTCTTTTCATACTATTAAATTTCACTACGGAATCTTCCGTCTAGGTTAACTTTTATGGTATCATTTTCTTTAAAATAATCAATAATTGCATTCCGAACTTTATAATCGGTTTTGTATAAATTCACTGGATTTTTAAAGAAAATCATATTATCACCTCCATTTTGTAAATAATCTGATGTTAACACGTAATAGGTTTTAGAAGCTTCAATTGGCTGATTGTTAATCTTTAGATTATATCCATTTTTTGTTATTTCTAAATTTAGATGTTTAGAAATAGGATGTGCTCTATTTTCAGTGATTAAGTAATTTATTAATTCATATAGTTTATCAGTTGTTAATTCAACCACAACTAACTCATTTTCAAAAGGCATTAAATTAAACGCGTGTTCCATAGTAATATCGCCTTTGGAAATTCCAGCTCTTATTCCTCCAAAATTTAACATTGTAAAATCAATATTTTTACTTGTTCTAGAATTAAAGACTGGATCTGCTTTTTCATAACACAAGTCTGCCATTAAATTTCCTAAGGAACTTTCGAGTTTTCCATCAAGCCTATTTAGTTCATTTGGAGTAAAACTTAAAACAGCATTCATTTCAGCTTCGACCTTTACTTTATAAGGCTCAATTGTAGTTTCAAATACTTCTTTCGGATTTAATTCTTCACTAATAGGGATTAGTTTTCCTTCAATTCTGACTAAATGATGAGGATCATTTTTACAACTAAAAATTATGAATAGTGTAAAAATTAAAATTATAAATTTTTTCATTGCTGAAATACTAATGATTTTAATTAATTTTGTGAATTCAAGGGTAAATATAGATGATTTTTACAGGATTTAAGAGAAAAAGCAATCAAATTTTTTTAAATAAGAGACAGTCTAAATTAGTCAATAAGACTAATGTTGTTTCTTTAAAGAAAATTAAAAAAATACTCGTTGTTTGTGATGATTATTCTAAAAAAGAAATCATTAGAGAAGAGCTACTAAAAATGTTTACACTAGTTGAAAAGGATATAAAGTGGTTGTTTTTTCAGCAAAAATTACCAAAAGAATTGGAGTTGGATGACATAATTTCACCGAAAGATTTTGGTTGGTATGGTAAAATTAAGTCTGAAAATTTGACTAATATTTTAACAAAAAAATACGATTTGTTAATTAATTACAGTAAAATTGATTGTGTATATATCAATCTTCTATTATTGCACAGCAAAGTTGGATTTAAAGCAGGGTTTTCTCATTTAAATACTGACTATTATAATTTATTAATTAATTGTAAAACTGATGAGATAGATATTTTTACAGAAGAATTAAAAAAATATTTATCTATCTTAAATTTAATTGAATGAAAGAATTGATAGGAACAGGAGTGGCTTTAGTAACCCCTTTTAAAAGTGATAAATCAGTTGATTTTGAAGGTTTGAAACGTTTGGTAAATTATCAAATTGATAATGGTATTGATTATCTTGTAGTTTTAGGTACAACAGGTGAACCAGCTACTTTAACAAATGAAGAAAAGGAGCTAGTAAAAGCTACAATTGTTGAAGTAAATAATGGAAGATTACCGATTGTTTTAGGTGTTGGGGGAAATAATACAATGGCTGTGGTTGAAGAATTAAAAACCACAGATTTATCTAATTATTGTGCCATACTTTCTGTATGTCCTTATTATAATAAACCAACACAAGAAGGAATTTATCAGCATTTTAAAGCAATTTCTGAAGCAAGTCCAAAACCAATAATTGTATATAACGTTCCTGGTAGGACGGGTTTGAATGTTCAACCAACTACCGTTGTTAGACTTGCAAACGATTTTAAAAATATTATTGCGATTAAAGAAGCTGCTGGAGATATAGTTCAAGCGCAACGATTGATACAAAAGAAGCCTAAAGATTTCTTAGTTATTTCTGGTGATGATATGATTGCACTTCCAATTGTGCTGGCTGGTGGAGCTGGAGTTATTTCAGTGATTGGGCAAGGTTTACCCAAAGATTTTTCAAAAATGATTCAATATGGTTTGAAGAATCAAGTAAATGATGCTAACAATTTATTTTATAAAATGTTAGATAGCATTGATTATATTTTTGAAGAAGGAAATCCTGCAGGCATTAAGGCATTGTTGCAGAAGTTTTCAATTTGTTCAGAAAATGTTCGATTACCACTAGTAAATGCCTCTCAAAATTTACACCAAAAATTAACTAATTTTATTGATAATTATTAGTATTTTTGCAACTCAAATTTAATCAGAATAAATAAAAATAAGATTATGTTATCAGAAAGAATGCAAACTGTTTTAAATAAACAAGTAAGAATTGAAGCTGAATCTTCTCAAGTATATTTGGCAATGGCATCTTGGGCCGAGCAAAAAGGGTTAGAAGGTGTTTCAGAATTTATGTATGATCAATCTGATGAGGAACGTCAGCATATGATGAAATTGTTTAAATATATCAATGAAAGAGGTGGGCACGCGAAAGTAACTGAGTTAAATGGTCCAGAATTGGAGTTTGGTTCTATTAAAGAAATGTTTGAGACTTTGTTCAATCATGAAGTGTTTGTTTCTCAAAGTATTAATGAATTAGTTCATATTGCTTTAGAGGAAAAAGATTACGCTACTCATAACTTTTTACAATGGTACGTAGCTGAGCAAATAGAAGAAGAAGCGCAAGCTAGAACTATCTTAGACAAAATAAACTTGATTGGTGATGATAAAGGAGGATTGTATTTATTTGATAATGATATTAAACAACTATCAGTTGTAAGTTCAGTTGCTCCAGAAGCATAATTTATAATTAACAAAGAATTAAGATTGTTAATAGATATTTATTATCAAACACAGTTATTTTTGTGGTAAAGTGATACTAAAAAAATCATTTTAATAATCCATATTAAATAACTAATTTTGCCAAATGCAAAAAAATAAAATTTATATTTTCATTTTGTTGATTGCTATAGGTGTTTCATCTTGTAGTGAATATCAAAAAGTTTTGAATAAAGGTACTGTCCAAGATCAGTATCAAATGGCTACAAAAATGTATGAAAGTCAGAAATACAATAAAGCCATTCAATTATTTGAAAAGATTACTCCTAGCTATAGGGGTAAACCGCAAATGGAACGTATTCAATATATGATTGCTCAAGCGCACTATAATACGAAGCAATATACTTTAGCGGCATATTATTTTGATAAGTTTGTAAAAAATTATCCAAAAAGTTCAAAAGTTGAAGAATCTGCATATTTATCAGCTCAAAGTTATTATTTGGCATCTCCAATTTTTAGTTTAGATCAAAAGGATAGTTATGAGGCTATTACAGCTTTACAAAACTTTATTTACAAGTATCCAAATTCCCCAAATATAGTAGATGCAAATAAACTTATTAAAGAGTTAACGCATAAATTAGAAAAAAAATCGTTTGAAATAGCAAAGCAATATTATCATACGACTGATTATATTGCCGCAATAGTTGCATTTGATAATTTATTGTCTGATTATTTGGGAACTTCTTATAAAGAAGAAGCTTTATACTATAAATTTAAATCAGCTTATGAATTAGCTATAAATAGCTATATTGCGAAAAAGGAAGAGCGTCTTTTAAATGCAATAAAAATACATGAAAGATTTAAGAGGAGTTTTCCAAACTCTGAATATATAAATGAAACAGATAAATTATCTATAAATTTAAATGAAGAATACAATTCTTTAACAGCACTAAAAACAGAAACCAATGGACTATAAAAACTCAAAAGCAGCTACCACAACTGTAACGTATGACAAAAATGAAATTGAAGCTCCTACACAAAATATATATGAAGCTATTACAATTATAGCTAAAAGAGCTGAGCAAATTAGTGGTGATCTAAAAAGTGAACTAGTTGAGAAATTAGAAGAATTTGCAACTTATACTGATAGTCTAGATGAGGTTTTTGAAAATAAAGAACAAATAGAAGTTTCTAAATTTTATGAAAAATTACCTAAAGCTACTGCAATAGCTGTTGAAGAATGGTTAGAAGGTAAAGTTTATTATAGAAATCCAGAAGATATACAAGAGTAGATGTCAGTTTTAAGTGGTAAAAATATACTTATTGGCGTAACTGCTGGTATTGCTGCTTATAAAACGGCTCATTTAGTACGATTTTTTGTAAAAGCGGGTGCAGATGTCAAAGTTGTTATGACCCCTGCTTCAAAAGATTTTGTGACTCCACTTACACTTTCAACATTATCTAATAATCCTGTAGTTTCTACTTTTTTTGATAAAGAAGATGAAAATGAGCAATGGAATAGTCACGTAGATTTAGGTCTTTGGGCTGATTATATGGTTGTTGCTCCAGCCACAGCAAATACATTATCCAAAATGTCAAATGGGGTTTGCGATAATTTATTATTAGCAACCTATTTATCTGCAAAATGTAAAGTTTATTTTGCACCAGCGATGGATTTAGATATGTATCAACATCCAACCACACAGCAAAACGTTAAAAAATTACAAAGTTTTGGAAATGTTTTTATTCCACCTTCAAGTGGTGAATTAGCAAGTGGATTGATTGGAGAAGGGAGAATGGAAGAACCTGAAAATATTATTTCATTTATTGAAAATGACATTATAATAGGCTTACCGCTATATAATAAAAGTGTTTTAATAACGGCGGGCCCAACTTATGAGGCTATTGATCCAGTTCGTTTTATTGGAAATCATTCTTCTGGTAAAATGGGATTTGAAATCGCTAAAGCAGCTGCTAATTTGGGAGCGAAGGTTTATTTGATAACTGGTCCATCTAGCGAAGTTGTTTCTCACTCTTCAATACATCGAATTGATATTGTAAGTGCAGAAGAAATGTATGATGAAGTTCATCAGCTTTTTGGTTTAGTTGATATTGCAATACTTTCTGCTGCGGTGTCTGATTATAAACCAAGTAATATAGCAACATCTAAAATTAAAAAGACAGAGAATTCAATGCGTATTGAATTGGTAAAAACTCACGATATTTTAGCTTCTTTAGGTGAAATTAAAACAACTCAGTTTTTAGTTGGTTTTGCACTCGAAACCGATAACGAAATTGAAAATGCATTACTTAAACTAAAGAAAAAAAATCTAGACTTAATTGTGCTAAATTCTCTGAAAGACGAAGGAGCGGGATTTAAGAAAGAAACAAATAAAATTACAATTATAGATAAATCCGAAAAAATTTCTGAATTTAGTCTAAAATCTAAAGCAGCTGTTGCTAAAGATATATTTAGTGAAATTTTAAACAGACATTATGCGTAAATTTTTCAATGTTGTCTTAATTATTTTTTCTATTGCACAAGTAAACTCACAAGAGTTAAAATGTACAGTGGCTGTTGTTTCTGATAGAATACCTGGTTCAAATAGACAAATTTTCACAACGCTTGAAAATGCATTAAATGAATTTGTAAACCAAAGACGTTGGACAAGTTATGCATATAAACCTCAAGAGCGAATAGATTGTAACCTAACATTGACAATTTTAGAACAAAGTGGCAATGAATTTAAAGGACATATTCAAATTCAATCTTCACGCCCTATTTACAATTCATCTTATTTAACACCAGTATTTAACTTTAAGGATGATAATTTTTCATTTAATTATGCAGAGTTTCAACCGTTGCAGTTCAATGAAAATATCTTTGAGTCTAATTTGATATCTATACTGTCATTTTATGTTTATACTATTTTAGGTTTTGACGCTGATACTTTTTCTTTAAATGGAGGAACTTCCTTTTTTACAAGAGCACAAGATATTCTTGTTCAATCACAGCAAAGTGGATATGCTGGTTGGAATCAAAATGATGGACCTGGAACACGATTTATGTTAATTGATAATATACTATCTCCAACATATAGTTTGTTTAGAAAAGCTTTGTACACCTATCATTTACAAGGTTTGGATGTTATGAGCGATGATAATCGTAAAGCAAAAGAAAAAATAGCTGAATCTATAATGGATTTAAAATCGATTTTTAGCGTTCGGCCAAATGCATTTTTGTTACGTGTTTTTATGGACTCAAAAGCTACTGAAATTGTAAGTGTATTTTCAGATGGACCTATTTATGACACAAAAACATTAAAGGATGATTTGTTACAAATTTCACCTATTAATGCAGGGAAGTGGAATGAAATAAAGTAAGTTTTAAATTTAAAATATAAAAATGCTTACAAATCTTTCTATAAAAAATTATGCATTAATTGAAAGTTTATCTGTTAATTTTAAAGATAAATTATCAATTATTACTGGTGAAACAGGGGCTGGTAAATCTATTTTGCTAGGGGCACTTGGGTTGGTTTTAGGAAAAAGAGCAGATTCAACAACTTTAAAGAATAAAGAAGTTAAGTGTGTAATTGAAGGGCAATTTTCAATATCAAATTATTCTTTGGAGGATTTTTTTCAAGAGAATGATTTAGATTTTGAAAAAGAAACGATTATTCGACGTGAAATTTTGCCTAGTGGAAAATCAAGAGCATTTATTAATGATACACCTACAACATTACAAGTTTTGAACTCGTTGAGTGAAAAATTAATTGATGTGCATTCTCAACATCAAACAATGCAATTATCAGATGTTAGTTTTCAGTTTCAGATTTTAGACGCCATAGCAAATAATTCTGAAAAAATTGAATCTTATAAAAGAGGTTTAATTGTATATAAAAAGTTGTTAAAAGAATTGAAAGAGCTTATAAAAAGTCAAAAATTAGCTCAGGAGCAATTCGACTATAATTTACATTTATTTGAAGAATTGTCAAAAGCAAATTTAAAGATAGAAGAACAACAAGCTATTGAACAGAAACTGGATAAATTAAATAATATAGAAGAAATTAAGTTAAGTTTATCAGAAGTTCAATCAGTTACTTTTAATGATGAAATTGGGATAAATGCATTGTTAACATCGGTAGTTAATAACCTACAAAAAATTAAAGGTTTTTCTAAAGAGTATGGAGCCTTTTATGAAAGAGCCTTAAGTGTTAAAATTGAATTTGAAGATATTGGTAGTGAAATTGAAAGGGCAAATGAAGAAATTGATTTTGACACATCAGAATTAGAGAATTTAAATGATAGATTACAATTAATTTATAATTTACAAAAAAAGCATTCAGTAAGTTCAATAAGTGAATTAATTAGAATTGAAGAAGAGCTCTCTGTAAAGGTTGACCAAGTAAAAAATTCTTCGAAACAAATTTCTGAAAAGGAAGCTGAAATTAAAAATGTAT
Organism: Lutibacter sp.; assembly: GCF_013041805.1. GTDB lineage: Bacteria > Bacteroidota > Bacteroidia > Flavobacteriales > Flavobacteriaceae > Lutibacter. The sequence goes on along the minus strand of NZ_JABDRI010000038.1, from coordinate 20,094 downwards.
CTGATAAAATAGATCATCTTGCAAAAATAATTTTTAAAGAACGACAAAAAGCAATTCCAGTTCTTACGGAAAAGTTAGAAAATAAGCTGATGTATTTAGGTATGGAAAATACTCGTTTTCAATTTAATTTAGTGCATCTTGATCAGTATTTTTATAACGGAAAAGATGAATTACAGTTACTGATTTCTGCGAATAAAGGAGTTAATTTTGGTGAATTAAAGAAAATAGCTTCGGGAGGTGAATTATCTAGAATTATGCTTTCAGTAAAGTCAATTCTTTCTGAATATTTAAAATTACCAACTATTATTTTTGACGAAATTGATACAGGTGTTTCTGGAGACGTTTCGCAAAAAATGGCTGAAATTATGAAAGAGATGAGTAATAATATGCAAGTAATAACCATTACTCATTTACCTCAAATAGCAGCTAAAGGTAAACAGCATTATAAAGTTTATAAGGAAGATATAGCAAATAATATTGTTACGAAACTAACTGAGTTAACTTATACTGAGAGAATAGATGAAATTGCAGAGATGTTAGGAGGTAAAAACATCAGTGAAACTGCTGTGGAGCATGCAAAGCAATTGTTAAATTAATATTTTAACTATATTTGCAGCCTATTTTAAATAAAATCAAATAAAATACAATTATGTATAACTTATTAAAAGGAAAACGAGGAATTATATTTGGAGCATTAGATTCAAAATCTATTGCTTGGAAAGTGGCAGAAAGAGCACATGAAGAAGGAGCAACATTTGTTTTAACAAATGCACCAGTCGCTTTAAGATTAGGAACTATTTCTGAGTTAGCAGATAAAACAGGGTCTCAAGTTATTCCAGCTGACGCTACTTCTATGATGGATTTAGAAAATTTAATTGATAAATCTATGGAAATTTTAGGCGGCAAAATAGATTTTGTTTTACATTCAATTGGAATGTCTGTAAACGTTCGTAGAGGTAATCATTATACAAATCAAGATTATAATTTCACCAAAACTGGTTGGGATGTTTCGGCTTTATCTTTTCATAGATTAATGAGTATGTTGTACAAAAAAGATGCAATGAATGAATGGGGAAGTGTTGTCGCATTAACCTATATGGCGGCTCAACGTGTATTTCCAGACTATAATGATATGGCAGATAATAAAGCTTATTTAGAATCAGTAGCACGAAGTTTTGGATATTTCTTTGGACGTGATAAAAAAGTAAGAGTAAATACAATTTCTCAATCACCTACACCTACAACTGCAGGAAGCGGAGTAAAAGGTTTCGATGGTTTTATTGCTTATGCTGAGGAAATGTCACCACTAGGAAATGCAACAGCTTTAGAATGTGCAGACTACACAATAAGTCTATTTTCTGATTTAACCAAGAAAGTTACATTACAAAACTTATTTCATGATGGAGGATTCTCTAATATGGGTGTAAGTACTGCCATAATGGATACTTTTATGGAAAATTATACAGGTAAAGAAGATTCTTCAGAAGAAGCAAAAACTAAAAAATAATAGACAATAATAATTGTTATTTTTAAAAGCGATGATTAGATATCATCGCTTTTTTTGTACATAATGTTTTGAAAACTAAATAGAAAACTATTAATTTCAAAGTATGAGTATTGTCATTTTTTGAACGAATTATTTAATCTAAATTTGGTAAGTTTAAAAAAAATGATTTAAAATAATCGTATGAGACCACTTAAAATAATTGTGCTAGCAAAACAAGTACCAGACACTAGACATGTTGGACCTGACGCAATGAAGCCAGATGGAACTGTTAACAGAGGTAAACTTTCAACAGTATTTAATCCAGATGATTTGCACGCATTAGAATTAGCGTTAAACATCAAAGATCGCATACCTGGTACGAAAGTTACCATATTAACGATGGGGCCACAAAAAGCTGCTGATATAATCCGTGAAGGATATTACAGAGGTGTGGATGATGGAATTATGATTTCCGATCGTCGTTTTGGAGGCGCTGATACATTGGCAACTAGTTATACCATTGTTCAAGGAATTAAAAAAATTGCTGATTACGATTTAATCGTAGGAGGTAGACAAGCTATTGATGGAGACACAGCACAAGTTGGACCACAATGTGCTGATAAATTAAATATTCCACAAGTAACATATGTTGAAGAAATATTAGATTTCAATGATACTCAAATTATAGCAAGAAGACGATTGTCTAAAGGAGTGGAAACAGTTTCGTCACCTTTTCCTTGTTTAATGACAGTTCATGGATCTTCACCAGAGTGTAGATCAAGAATTGCTAAAAATGTTATGAGGTATAAATATGCGAGAACTAAAACCGAAATGAGAAAAGGTGATCCGGTATTAGAAAAATTGCATAAGAAAAGACCACATTTAGTGATTCCAGAATGGAGTGTAGAAGATATTGATGCGGATATCAATAAAATTGGTTTAGCAGGTTCTCCTACAAAGGTAAAAAGTGTTTCAAGTATCGTATTAACTGCAAATGAGTCTAAAGTTTTAACTGATTCAGATAGCGATATTGAAGGAATGATTAAAGAATTAATTAAACATCACACCATTGGGTAGTTGATATAACTTAAAATGAATAAAATGAAAAGTGTATTTGTTTATTGCGAAATAGAAAATGAAAATGTAGCAGAAATAAGTCAGGAGTTATTATCAGCTGGAAAAAGATTAGCTCAAAAATTAGGAGCTCCTTTAGAAGCTATGGTTTTTGGAAATAATCTAAACGGAATCGAAAGTCAAATTTCACCTTATGGAGTTGATAAACTATTTATTGCTGATGATTCGAAGTTAGACCCTTATAGAACTTTGCCACATGCAGCTTTAGCTTATAAAATATTAAAAGAACAAGATCCTCAAATTGTATTGTTTGGAGCAACTTCCGTAGGGAGAGATTTAGCGCCAAGATTGGCTTCAAAATTAAATTGCGGATTAACGGCTGATACTACAATATTGGATATTGGAGATCATTTTGTAAAAAAAGAGAAGAAAGAATATACCGATTTGTTATATGCAATTCGTCCAGCCTTTGGAGGAAGTATTATGGCAAATATTATAAACTGGGATATGCACCCTCAAATGGCAACTGTTAGAGAAGGTGTCATGAAAAAAGAAATTATTGACGAAAATTATAAAACGGAAATAATTGAGATAAATGCAAATGAAGTTTTATCAGATGAAGACTTTGTTGTAGAGGTTATTGAACGTCATATTGAAGAATCTGGTGTAAATTTAAAAGAATCGCCAATTATTGTTGCGGGAGGTTACGGTGTAGGATCAAAAGAAAATTTTGATTTACTTAGAAATTTAGCCAATATTTTAGGCGGAGAAGTAGGTGGCTCTAGAGCAGCAGTTGATGCTGGTTTTATAGATCACAATCGTCAAATTGGACAAACTGGTACTACCGTTAGGCCTAAATTATATATTGCAGCTGGTATTTCAGGGGCTATTCAACATACAGCTGGTATGCAAGATGCTTCTATGATTATTTCAATAAATAATGATCCAGATGCTCCAATTAATGCTATTGCAGATTATGTAATAACAGGTGATTTAGGAGTCGTGCTTCCAAAAATGATTAAATATTACAAGGAAAACGCTAAGTAGATTAATAATTAAATGATGAGTTTTTTTTAGGAAAACTCTAAATATAAAATAGAAAAAAATGGATAATTTTTTCACAGATACACCCGATTTTAAATTTCATTTGAAAGATCCAATTGTACAAAAAATAGTAAAATTAAAGGAAAATGATTTTAAGGAATCAGAAGAGTTTGATTTTGCACCCTTGAATCATGACGATGCTATAGATACTTATGAGAAAATATTAGAAATTGTTGGTGATATTTGCTCAAAAATAATAGCTAAAAATGCTGAATCTGTCGATTTAGAAGGTCCACATATTGAAAATAATGAAGTTATTTATGCAAAAGGAACAACCGCCGATTATAAAGCATTACATGATGCTGGTTTAATAGGAATGTCGTTACCAAGAAAATATGGAGGATTGAACTTTCCATTATTGCCATACGTAATGGCTGCCGAAATGGTAGCACGTGCCGATGCTGGTTTTGCCAATATTTGGGGTTTACAAGATTGTGCAGAAACTATTTATGAATTTGGTTCAGAAGAGCAACGTAAAAAATATTTACCGCGTTTTAATCGTGATGGAGCAACAGCTGCTATGGTGCTGACTGAACCAGATGCAGGATCAGATTTACAAGCTGTAAAATTAAAAGCGGTTTTTGATGAAGAAAAAAACACGTGGATTTTAAATGGTGTAAAGCGTTTTATTACCAATGGAGATGCAGATATCTCTTTAGTTTTAGCACGTTCAGAAGAAGGAACATTAGATGCTCGTGGATTGTCAATGTTTATTTATGACAGAAATGATCACGCAGTTGAGGTTAGACATTTAGAAAAAAAATTAGGAATTAAAGGCTCTCCAACTTGTGAGTTGGTTTTTAAAGATGCACCAGCTGAATTGGTTGGGAAAGAACGTTTTGGTTTGATAAAATATGTAATGGCGTTGATGAATTCTGCACGTTTAGGTGTGGGGGCTCAATCTGTTGGGATTGCTGATGCTGCTTATAGAGAAGCTTTAAAATATGCAGAGGACAGAGCTCAATTTGGAAAAGAAATCGTGAATTTCCCTGCAGTGTACGAAATGTTGACAAATATGAAAATTCGTATAGATGCACTTCGTTCTTTGTTGTATGAAACTACTCGTTTTGTTGATATTACTAAAGTGTATGAAGAGGTAAAAAACATTCGCTCTTTGGAGAAAGAAGAGCGTATGGAAATGAAACATTATGCAAGATTGGCAAATGTTTTTACTCCATTAATTAAACTAACTGCAAGTGAAGCTTGTAATAGAATTGCTTATGATTCTTTACAAATTCACGGAGGAACAGGGTTTATGAAAGATTTTCCAATTGAACGAATTTATAGAGATGCCCGTATTACATCAATTTACGAAGGAACATCACAGTTGCAGGCAGTTGCGGCAATTAAAGGTGTTACTACTGGAGTTTTTTTAGAACAAATTAAAAAGTACGACGCTGAAATCTTAGATAAAAACTGTGAGATTAGAACAAAGTTGCATAAAATGACTGAAGAATATGGAACAATTGTTCAGCGAGTAATAGATATGGATAGTACTGAGTTGATTGATTTTCATTCAACAAGGTTAGTTGAAATGGCTGGTAATATCATTATGGGATATCTATTAGTGATTAATAGTCAAAGAGATGAATCATTTACAAAATCTGCTAGGTTATATGTGAATTTAGTCCGTTCAGAAAATAGAGAACGATTTGATTATATGGCGAATTTTAGATTAGAGAATTTAGAAATGTATAAGGAAGTTGATACAACAGTTTTGGAACATTAATTCAATTTATTTTTAATTGATTGAAAACCTATTCTGAAATTTTTCAGAATAGGTTTTTCATTTTAAATTAAGCTGTTTAGTTTAAATAAATAAAGTAAATTTGAAATTGTAAAATAAATAATAGTGGAGTTACAATTTTCTATAATAATACCTGTTTTTAATAGACCTTCGGAGATTGAAGAGTTGCTTCAAAGTCTAACCAAACAAACATATACTGCTAATTTCGAAGTACTAATTATTGAAGATGGTTCAACATTAAAATCTGATACCGTTGTTTCAAAATATGCTAAAGAATTAAATATAAACTATTTTTATAAAGAAAATACTGGAGCAGGTCCAAGCAGAAATTTCGGAATGCAACATGCATCTGGGAATTATTTCATCATTTTTGATTCAGATTGTATTATTCCATCAAATTATTTAGTTGAGGTTGAAAAAGCGTTGAACTTAAATTTTACCGATGCTTATGGTGGTGCTGATGCAGCTCATTATTCTTTTACCACAATTCAAAAAGCTATAAATTATAGTATGACTTCCTTTATGACAACTGGAGGAATTAGAGGAAGTAAACAAGCGGTAGATAAATTTCAGCCTAGAAGTTTTAATTTTGGTATATCTAAAAAAGCATTTGAAACAACGCAAGGTTTTAGTAAAATGAAAATAGGAGAGGATATAGATCTTACTTTTCGTTTATGGGAACATAATTTTGAAACTCAATTTATTAATAATGCTTTTGTTTATCATAAGCGAAGATCAACATTTCAACAATTTTTTAAGCAAACTTTTGCATTTGGGAATGGGCGTCCATTTTTAAATAGAAAATATCCACATACAGCAAAAATTACTTATTGGTTTCCTTCCTTATTCATAACTACATTGGTAAGTGCAATTTTATTTTATATGGTAGGTATAAATATATTTTTAGTTTTTTTTGCGATTTACTTTATAGCTATATTTTTAGATTCATTGGTAAAAAATCAAAATTTTTCTGTGGCGTTTTATAGCGTGATAACAACTTTAATACAATTTTTTGGATATGGTTTAGGTTTTATCAAAGGATTAATTCAGGAATAAAAAAATCCAGATATTTTTAAAATATCTGGATTTTTTTAATTTTAAAAAGGAAGGTATTATTCTTCAACCTTTTTTTTACCCTTACTAATTTTGATAGTTAGCTCGTTTGTTTTTTTATCTAAATCCATTGAAATTGAATCTCCTTCACTTAATTTAGAATTCACAATTTCTTCAGCTAAAGCATCTTCAATATATTTTTGAATTGCACGTTTTAAAGGTCTAGCTCCGTATTGTTTATCAAAACCTTTATCTGCAATATAATCTTTAGCTTTATCTGTTAGTGTAAGTTTATACCCTAAATCTTCGATACGCAAAATAAGTTTCTTTAATTCAATATCGATTATAGAATGTATATCTTCTCTTTCCAATGCATTAAAAACTACAACATCATCAATTCTATTTAAAAATTCAGGAGCAAAAGATTTTTTCAAAGCGTTTTCTATCATGCTTTTAGCATTCGCATCAGCTTGAGCTACTTTAGAAGCAGTACCAAATCCAACACCAGCACCAAAGTCTTTTAGTTGTCTAGAACCTATATTTGACGTCATAATGATTATAGTATTTCTAAAATCAATTCTTCTTCCTAGACTGTCAGTAATATGACCATCATCTAATATTTGAAGTAGCATGTTAAAAACATCTGGATGTGCTTTTTCAATCTCATCTAATAACACTACAGCATAAGGCTTACGTCTGATTTTTTCTGTAAGTTGACCACCTTCTTCATAACCAACGTACCCCGGAGGTGCTCCAATAAGGCGTGAAATAGCAAATTTTTCCATGTACTCACTCATGTCAATTCTAACAAGTGCATCTTCATTATCAAATAACTCAGTAGCTAAAACCTTTGCAAGCTGCGTTTTTCCCACTCCTGTTTGTCCCAAAAATATAAATGACCCAATTGGCTTATTTGGATCTTTTAATCCAACTCTATTCCTTTGAATAGCCTTAACAACCTTAGCAACAGCATTATCTTGACCAACAACTTTACCTTTAATAAGTTCAGGTAAATCGTGCAGTCTTGTACTTTCTGCTTCAGCAACTCTATTTACTGGAATACCTGTCATCATAGAAACAACTTCAGCAACGTTATCTTCAGTTACAATTTCTCTATTTAACTTAGATGCTTCTTCCCATCTTAATTGAGCGGCTAAAAGTAAACCTTCAACACGTTTTTCATCATCGCGTAAACGAGCTGCTTCTTCATATTTTTGACCGTTTACAGCAGCAGATTTGTCGTCTTTAATTTTTTCTAATTGAGTTTCAAGTGTTAACACTTCTTTTGGAACAACAATATTTGTAATGTGAATTCGAGAGCCAGCTTCATCTAAAGCATCAATTGCTTTATCTGGTAAAAAACGATCTGTCATGTATCTATTTGTTAATTTTACACAAGCTACAATAGCTGCATCTGTATAATCAACGTTATGATGTTCCTCGTACTTATCTTTTATGTTTTGTAAAATTTGAACTGTTTCATCAACTGACGTAGGTTCCACAATAATTTTTTGGAATCTTCGCTCTAATGCTCCGTCTTTTTCAATGTTAGTTCTAAATTCGTCTAAAGTTGTAGCTCCAATACATTGAATTTCTCCTCTTGCCAATGCAGGTTTTAACATATTTGAAGCGTCTAATGACCCTGTTGCTCCACCAGCTCCAACAATGGTATGAATTTCATCAATAAATAAAATGATATCATCATTTTTTTCTAATTCATTCATTAATGCTTTCATTCTTTCTTCAAACTGTCCACGATATTTTGTGCCTGCAACTAAACTTGCTAAATCGAGAGAAACTATACGTTTGTTGAATAATATACGTGATACTTTACGTTGAACAATTCGCAACGCTAACCCTTCAGCAATCGCAGATTTACCAACTCCAGGCTCGCCAATAAGCATTGGATTGTTCTTTTTTCTACGGCTTAAAATTTGAGATACTCGCTCAATTTCTTTTTTTCTTCCAACTACTGGGTCTAAATTACCTTCTTCTGCCAAACTTGTTAAGTCACGCCCAAAGTTATCTAAAACTGGAGTTTTAGATTTTTTATCAGTGGGTTTTGCTCCTTTAGGTTGTTCAAAAGGGTTTGACTTGGGTGTGTCAAAATCATCATCTGAACTATTTTCTGCTTTTGGTAAATTCATTCCTTCGTTTAAATAAGATTGTTTAAATATAGTTTTTACATCTTCATAACTAGCTCCAAAATTATTCAATAATTTTGTAGTTGGGTCATTTTCGTTTCTCAATACACAAAGCAATAAGTGCGCAGTATTAACAGAGTCACTTTGATATAATTTTGCTTCTAAAAATGTTGTCTTAAGGGCTTTTTCAGCTTGCCTTGTTAAATGTAAACTTTTTTTGTTGTTTTCATCTAAAGATGGGTTTGCCGGGCTTAATACTTCAATTTTCCTTCTAAGGTGATCAAGGTTTATATCTAAGGAATTTAAAATCTCAATTGCTTTTCCAGCTCCCTTTCTTAATAATCCAAGCATTAAATGTTCTGTTCCAATAAAATCATGACCTAATCGTAAGGCTTCTTCTTTACTGTATGCAATAACATCTTTTACTTTTGGTGAAAAATTATCGTCCATTGTTTTCTATTTATAATGTAAAATTAACTGATTTTTTTCTTTTTTATGTGCAAAAACAGCACCACTTTCTAAAAAATCATTAAAATAGTGAAATAATAGAATTTAAAAAGCTTGATAATCAAATAGTTACTGTTGATTTTTTTAACGTTTTATTGTTAATAAATATTACAAAAACAGCTGTTCAAATAACTTGTAAAAAATGTAAAAATTGTATATTGCTTTGTTGAAAAATAAGACTAAAATAAATTAAAAAAAACATATGGCAGACGGAGAAAAATTGATTCCTATAAATATTGAAGATGAAATGAAATCTGCTTACATTGATTATTCAATGTCAGTAATAGTTTCAAGAGCATTACCCGATGTAAGAGATGGTTTAAAACCAGTGCATAGAAGAGTTTTGTATGGAATGCATGAATTAGGTGTTAAAGCTACTGGATCTTACAAAAAATCAGCAAGAATAGTTGGTGAAGTATTAGGTAAATATCACCCGCACGGTGATACTTCGGTCTATGATTCTATGGTGCGTATGGCACAGGATTGGAGTGTAAGATATATGATGGTTGATGGTCAAGGTAACTTTGGATCTGTAGATGGTGATAGTCCGGCAGCAATGCGTTATACAGAAGTTCGTATGCGCAAAATATCTGAGGATATGCTTTCTGATATTGAGAAAGACACTGTGGATCATAAATTAAATTTTGATGATACATTAAATGAACCTGTAGTTTTACCAACACGTATTCCAAATTTATTGGTAAATGGGGCATCTGGTATTGCTGTTGGTATGGCTACAAATATGGCTCCTCATAATTTAACTGAAGTTATTGACGGAACATTAGCTTATATTAATAATAGAGATATTGAAATTTCTGAATTAATGCAGCATATAAAAGCTCCAGATTTTCCAACTGGAGGTATTATTTATGGTTACGAAGGTGTTAAAGATGCTTTTGAAACCGGTAGAGGAAGAATTGTAATGCGTGCTAAGGCTGTTATTGAGGAAGTTGCGGGAAGAGAATGTATCATCGTTACCGAAATTCCATATCAGGTTAACAAAGCAGAAATGATTAAAAAAACTGCAGATTTAGTTAATGATAAAAAATTAGAAGGTATTGCCAATATACGTGATGAGTCTGATAGAAATGGAATGCGCGTAGTTTATGTGTTGAAACGTGATGCTATACCAAACATTGTTTTAAATAAATTATATAAATATACAGGTCTTCAGACATCATTTAGCGTTAATAATATTGCCTTAGTGAATGGCCGCCCGCAACAATTAAACTTAAAAGAATTAATTCATTATTTTGTTGAGCATAGACATGAGGTAGTTGTAAGAAGAACTGAATTTGAACTTAAAAAAGCAGAGGCTAGAGCTCATATTTTAGAAGGTTTAATTATAGCAAGTGATAACATTGATGAAGTTATTAAAATAATTAGAGCTTCATCAAATGCGGATGAGGCTAGAGAAAATTTAATCGAGCGTTTTGAATTAACTGAAATTCAGGCCAAAGCCATAGTTGAAATGCGTTTGCGTCAATTAACAGGTTTAGAGCAAGATAAATTGCGAGCTGAATATGACGATATTATGAAATTAATCATTGATTTGAAAGATATTTTAGCTAATGAAGATAGACGTTACGAAATTATTAAAGAAGAATTAGTAGCAGTTAGAGATAAATATGGCGATGAGCGCCGATCAGTTATTGAATATGCGGGTGGAGATTTATCTATTGAAGATATGATTCCGAACTCACAAGTAGTGGTAACTATTTCACATGCTGGATATGTTAAACGTACTAATTTAGACGAATATAAAGTTCAAAATAGAGGTGGAAGAGGTCAAAAAGGTGTTGCTACTAGAAATGAAGATTTCCTTGAGCATTTATTTATAGGTACAAACCATCAATATATGCTTTTCTTTACGCAAAAAGGAAAAGTATTTTGGATGCGTGTTTATGAAATTCCTGAAGGAGGAAAAACTTCTAAAGGTAGGGCTATTCAAAACCTTGTTAATATTGAACAAGACGATGTTGTTAAAGCATTTTTAGTTACTGAAGATTTGAAGAATGAAGAATATGTGAACAGTCATTATATAATTATGGCTACTAAAAATGGTCAAGTTAAAAAGACTTCATTAGAACAATATTCTCGTCCAAGAACAAACGGTATCAATGCTATTACTATTAAAGATGGAGATGAATTATTAGAAGCTAAATTAACCACAGGTGATAGTCAAATAATGATTGCTTTAAAATCGGGTAAATCAATTCGTTTTGAAGAAAGTAAAACTCGACCAATGGGTAGAAATGCTTCAGGAGTTAGAGGTATTACTTTAAATCATAAAGATGATGAGGTTGTTGGTATGATTGCTGTTAATGATATTGATAGTAATGTATTAGTAGTTTCAGAAAAAGGATATGGAAAGCGTTCAAGCCTAGAAGATTATAGAATTACAAATCGTGGTGGTAAAGGTGTCAAAACTATTAATATTACTGAAAAAACTGGTGGTTTAGTAGCAATTAAAAATGTAACAGATGAAGATGATTTAATGATTATTAATAAATCTGGAATTACGATTAGAATGGCTGTTGCAGATTTAAGAGTGATGGGACGAGCTACTCAGGGTGTGAAACTGATAAATATAAAAGATAGTGACTCAATTGCAGCGGTTGCAAAAGTATTGCATGAGGATGAAGAATTAGATGAAATTGAAAATGGCACGGAAATTGAAAATAATGAAGAGAACAATAACGAAGAGAATACAAATCAAGAATAAACCAATTAACATGAGAAAACAATTATTAATACTGTCTGCTTTATTTATAAGCTTAACAGTTTTCGGTCAAAAAAACGAACTAAAAATTGCTGAAAAAGCAATTAAATCTAACGATTTTACTACGGCACTTGATGTGTTGAACAAAGCGGAAAGTTTAATTTCAAATGCAGATCAAAAAACAACTGCCAAGTTTTACTATTTAAAAGGAAAAGCATTATATCAAAATGGTGCTGCTAGTGCAGATATTTCAAAAGTAGGTGAAGCTTTTAACAAATTAATTGATTATGAGAAAGAAACGAAACAAAAATATACAAATGAGTTTGGAGAATTATTAAATAAATTAATAAGCAGTGTTGCTGAAAAGGCTTCTAGTGATTATAGCTTGGCAATCCAAACTAAAGAAGATGCTGATTATTTGAGTGCAGCTAAAAAGTTTCACCAAGTATATTCATTAAGCCCACGAGATACATCGTTTCTTGATAATGCAGCGTTGGTATATTATTTTGCAAAAGATTATGAAACTTCAAAAAAGTTATATCATAAATTATTAGACTTAAATTATACTGGAATTACAACGGTTTTTAAAGCCAATAGTGTTGAAGATGGTAAAGAGCTTACTTTTGCTGATAAAAAAGCAATGGATTTACAAGTAAAATTAGGTTTAGCTGAAAATCCAAGAGAAGAAGCTAAAGAATCACGTCGTGAATTCATTTATAAAAATTTAGCTATGAACTATTCAAACCTAGAAGACAATCAAAAAGCATTAGAAGTAATTGCTGATGGAAGAGCTGAATTTCCTGAAAGCTATTCATTATTAATTGATGAAGCTAATGTATATTACAAATTAGGTGATAATGTAAAGTTTAAAGAACATTTAGAAGACGCTATTAAAATGAATCCAACGGATCCAACTTTATATTACAATGTTGGTGTAATGAATATGGATCAAGGAAAAATTGATGAAGCAATTACGTTCTTCAACAAAGCTATTGAATTAAAACCTGACTATGTTGATGCTTATAATAATATTGGGGCTGCAATAATAGATAAAGTGACTCCTATAATAGAAGAAATGAACAAAAGTTTATCAGATTTTGATAAATATGATAAATTACAAGCACAACAATTTGAAATATATAAAGAAGCTGTTCCTTATTATGAAAAAGCTTATGAATTAAGTCCAGATAATATTGGTGTTATTCAAACATTAATGGGCTTATATGAAAATTTAGAAATGAAGGAAAAATTAGAAAAGATTCACGAGGTTTACGATAGTTTAAAGCAATAGTTTTATAGAAATCTTTGTTAAAAAAAGCTCATATTTTATGAGCTTTTTTTATATAATTTTTTTAATAACTCTTAATTTGTGAGTATGCTTTTGAGTATCGATATTAAAGATACCACTATGGTCAATTCTATCAACTCTAATTTTTCCATATGCATGAATTATATAATTATCTTTCATAATAATTCCAACATGAGTAATTGTGCCTTCATTATCATCAAAAAAAGCTAAATCACCTGGTTCACTTTCTTCAATAAAGCTAAGGGCTTCTCCCTGAGTGGCTTGCTGCCTTGCATCTCGCAATAATTTATACCCACAAAGTTTATAAACCATTTGTGTAAAGCCAGAACAATCTATGCCAAAAGGAGTTTTTCCTCCCCACAAATAAGGAGTATTCAAATATTTAAATGCAGTATTTACAATACTTTCTTTTGATTGTTTCGCAGTAATTATAGTCCCTTCATAAAAATAATCTGTCGTATTTATAAGTAATTTTTTATCAAAATAAAGAGGTAATGAAGATCCGAGAGGTAAAGTTATGTAGTTGTCTTTATGATAGGTTGCAAATTCAATTAATTCATTAGCATAAGTAGGAGTACTATTTTGAATTTTTGTATACAATTCCTCTGAAATTTCTTCAAATTGTTTGTTATCAACCCAACCTTCATAATTATCAAAAGCAACTCTAATTTTACTCCAATTTTTACGTATTTCTAGTAGTTTAAAATGCTCTCCAAATAATAATTGTGAAATCATTTCACTATTATCAATCGGTTCAATTCTAATTGGAACAATACTTAAATTACAAATACCGTAGTGCATATAAATATATTATATTCTTTCAATTACCATAGCACTTGCTCCGCCACCACCATTACAAATTGCAGCTGCCCCAATTTTGGCGTTATTTTGCTCTAATATTGAAGTTAAAGCAATAATAATTCTTGCACCTGACATTCCAAGAGGGTGACCCAAAGAAACAGCCCCACCATTAACATTTACTTTTTCAGCGTCTAAATTTAAAATTTTGATATTTGCCAGTCCTACAACTGAGAATGCTTCGTTCAGCTCAAAAAAGTCAACCTCACTTTGAGCGATTCCAGCTTTAGCTAATGCTTTTGGTAACGCTTTTGCAGGAGCCGTAGTAAACCATTTCGGTTCGTGTGCTGCATCAGCATAACCAATAATTTTTGCTATTGGTTTTAAATTTAATTCTTTAGCTTTATCTAAACTCATGATAACCAAAGCAGCAGCACCATCATTTAATGTTGAAGCATTTGCAGCAGTTACTGTACCGTCTTTTGAAAAAACAGGACGTAAGGTTGGAATTTTTTCCATTTTTACGTTTTTGTATTCCTCATCTTCAGAAAATAAAATAGGTTCTCCTCTTCTTTGAGGAATTTCAACAGGGACAACTTCATTCTTAAAATTACCTTTGGCCCAAGCTTCTGCAGATCTATTATATGATTCTATTGCAAAATTGTCTTGATCTTCTCTTGTGAAATCATATTCGGCAGCACATAAATCACCACATGTTCCCATATGTTTTTGATCATAAACGTCTGTCAATCCATCAACTAAAAGTCCATCAGCCATCGAAATATTACCTAATTTTGTTCCTGTTCTTCCAGCTACATAGTGAGGGATACTACTCATATTTTCCATTCCACCTGCTACAATAATTTCAGCATCACCTGCTTTAATCGTTTGAGCTGCAATCATTATAGCTTTCATACCTGAGGCGCATACTTTATTTATAGTTGTACAAGGAACTGTATCAGGAATACCAGCAAAAATAGCAGCCTGTCTAGCAGGAGCTTGTCCTAACCCAGAAGAAACAACATTTCCCATTAAAACTTCATCTACTAATTTAGGATCTAAATTTATTTTATTTAATGCTCCTTTTATGGAAATAGCACCAAGTTTAGGTGCAGGAATATTAGCTAGAGTTCCTAAAAAACTTCCAATAGGTGTTCTAGCCACTGATACAATTACAATTTCTTTCATATTTGATTCTTAGAATAATTCTATTGCGAATTTAAGTAATTTTTAATGATTTTTAGAACATTAAAATAGAGTTTATTGCATGTAATAAACATTACATTATAAAAATTTTTCTTTATTAATTTGCTTGAGTTATTTAAAAACAATTAGTTATGCGTGTAAATGATACTTTTAACAAACACTATATTGCAATTATTGGAGGTTCAATATCAGGTTCAGAAGCTGCAAATTTACTTGCTGAAAAGGGGTTTAAAGTAATTGTTTTTGATATGAACAAATTACCTTATGGTAAAATTGAAGATGGATTACCAAATTGGCATATGAATTTAAGGAATCGTCAAATTAATGAAATAGATATTAAGTTAAGCCACCCAAATATAACATTTGTACCTAATACAAAAATTGGAAAAGATATAATTTTTTCAGACTTATTGGAAACTTGGGGGTTTACGGCAATAATTTTAGCAAATGGTTCATGGAAGGACAGAGCTTTGCCAATTCCAAAAATTGAAAAATTTCTCGATAAGGAGTTAATTTATCAGAATTCTTTTATTCATTGGTTTAATCATAAACATGAACCTAATTATAGTGGAAAAAATTACTTCATTAAAGATTGCACCGTAGTTGTTGGAGGAGGATTAGCGTCTTTAGATGTAGTTAAAATTGTGATGATTGAGTTAGTTAAAAAGCAATTATTTATAAAAAAAGGTATTGATGTAGATTTATTTACTCTTGAGAAAAAAGGTATTCCTATAACTTTAGAAGAGCATAATGTTTCTTATGACGAGTTGAATATAGAAAAGGCTAAGCTTGTATATAGAAGAACTGCAAAAGAAATGCCCTTAAAATCGCCAAAAGATGATACACTTGAAAGTATGGAGTCCGCTCAATTAGTATCAGAAAAATTATTAAATAAGTACATTGAAAAATATGTTTTTGAATTTATTCCTTTAAGTATTCCAGTTAAATATACTGAAAAAAATAATAAATTATCAGGTGTTATATTTCAAAAGGTAATAAGTAAAAACGGAAAAATACAACCTATAGAAAATAGGTTTTTTGAGATAAATACATCATTATTAATTTCTTCAATAGGAAGTGTACCTGAGCAAATAGAAGGTTTAGAGTATACTAATTCATCATTAAAATTGGCGAAAAATTCTGATTATTTAGTTGAAGGTTTTGACAATATTTTTGCAGTAGGTAATGCAATAACAGGTAAAGGAAACATACAAGATTCGAAGCGGCATGGTAAACAAATGACATCTTTAATAATAGATAATCATTTAACTGAAGATGAACTTGAAAAATGGTTAATAATCTATAATGATGAAATTAAAACGAACATAAATAAACAAATAAATACAATTTTTAACGAAATTTCCAGTCTTCCAGTTCTATCCAAAACAATTTTAAATACAATTGTAAAGAGAACGGATGAGATTCATAGACGAATTAATTTTACCAATTATAAAGACTGGATACAAAGCAATATGCCTGAACGATTAGAGGATATCTTAAAAAATAAAACAGATTGCAAATGTATATAACAGAATAATTGTTATTTTTGATGGGCAAATGCTAACTTGGTGAAAAATTTCATAAATAAATTACTTGTAAATCATTCTTTAATATATAAGCTTTTTTTATATATAGTAACAATAATTTTAGTTGTTTATCTTTTTCCGAAAGGAGGTCAATTCAAATATGAATTTCAAAAAGGAAAACCATGGCAATATGAAAATTATTATGCTCCATTTGATTTTGCTATAAAAAAAACAACTGAAGAGATTGATAAAGAAACCAATCAAATAAAGGATAACTCAAAACAATTTTTTAAATATGATGATGGAATTGCTATAAACGTTAAAAGTACAGTTCTAGATAAAATTGCACAGTTACTTTCAAATTCTATGTTGTCAGAAAATGCTAAAACTGACTTAAATCAGAAGGCATTAGAAATAATTGATAATATTTACGAATATGGATATTTAGAAACATCAAACATTCAATCTATTGAAAATAAAATAATTACACTTAGAAGAGGTAATAAGATAGAGGACATTCACCCGAATAAATTATTCAAATCCTCTCAAATTTTAGCAGCTATTAATTCAGTAATGGGATTTCAGCCTTACACACAGGAAGAGAGTAATATTATGAATATTATTTATGAAGAATTAAAGCCAAATGTTAGCTATGATAAAAATTTTACGGATAAAGTACTTCAAGAAAATTTAAGTAAAATATCTTATACAAAGGGATTGATTTCTGAAAAAGAGCGAATAATATTTAAAGGTGATATTGTTGAAGGGGAAAATTTAATGAAGTTAAATTCAATTAAAAGTGAATTTGAATCACAAGTATGGAGCAAATCAAATTATAATTGGATTGTTTTTGGTTATACTATTTTAGTGGCACTATCATTTTTAATGTTACTTCTTTTTTTAAGAAAATATAGAATGGAAATTTTTGAGAATAATAATAAAGTTACTTTTATATTTTTCAATATTATCTTGATAGTTCTTTTGATTACGTTAATTGCAAAATTTGATGTGAAGTATATTTATGTAGCTCCAATAGTTATATTACCGCTAGTTTTAAAAGCGTTTTTTGATGCAAGATTGGGTTTGTTTACTCATGTTTTAACTGTTTTGTTGCTCGGTTTTATAGTCCCAAATAGTTTTGAGTTTATATTTTTACAAATCATTGCAGGTATTGTTACAATTTTAACTATTTCAGAACTTTACAAAAGAGCAAATTTATTTATTTCAGTTTTACAAATAACATTTGTTTATTTTCTAGCGTATTTTGCTTTTTCGATTATTCAAGAGGGAAACGCGCAAAATTTAGACTGGGATAAGTTTTTATATTTCTCGTTAAATGGTGCAGCTACCTTATTTGTGTTACCTCTAATATATATATTTGAAAAATTATTTGGTCTAATTTCTGACGAGTCATTGAAAGAATTGTCAAATACCAATTCAAAATTGTTACGTGAGTTAGCAGAAAAAGCTCCTGGTACATTTCAGCACTCATTACAAGTTGCAAATTTGGCAGAGGCCTGCGCTAACGAAATTCAAGCAAATTCAATGCTTGTGCGCACAGGAGCATTATACCATGATATTGGAAAAATGGACAATCCAATGTTTTTTACTGAAAATCAATCCACAAATGTAAATCCGCACAACGAATTAACCCCTAGGGATAGTGCTCAAATAATAATAGATCATATTATAAAGGGGGTTGAGATGGCTAAAAAGAATCATTTGCCAGATAGGATAATTGATTTTATTAGAACGCATCATGGAACTACATTGGTTTATTATTTTTATAAGAAAGAAGAGGAGTTATTAGGAGCTAATATCAAAACGGAAGATTTTCAATATCCTGGTCCAATTCCTTTTTCTAAAGAAACGGCAATTTTGATGATGTGTGATTCCGTTGAGGCAGCATCTAAGAGTGTAAAAGATCCTAGTGCACTTGCTTTTGATAATTTAGTAGAAAAGATAGTAAATAAGCAAATGGAGGATCGTCAATTTATGAATGCAGATATTACTTTTAAAGAATTGCAAACTATAAAAAAGGTTCTCAAGAAGAAGCTTAAAAATATTTACCACGTACGAATTGAATATCCAGAATAAATAACTTACAATTTTAAGTAAAAAAAGAAGAAAAATGTTGTGTAAATGCATTTCTAATGCTACATTTGCACTCGCAAAAATACGTTCATAAACATATTTAGGAGAGGTGCCAGAGTGGTAATGGAGCAGATTGCTAATCTGTCGACGGGTAACTGTCGCCAGGGTTCGAGTCCCTGTCTCTCCGCATTTTTTTATTTTTCGGGGTGTAGCGTAGCCCGGTTATCGCGCCGCGTTTGGGACGCGGAGGTCGCAGGTTCGAATCCTGCCACCCCGACAAAGTAAAATACTCTAAAATAGGGTCGCGTAGCTCAGCTGGATAGAGCATCTGCCTTCTAAGCAGACGGTCACAGGTTCGAATCCTGTCGCGATCACTATAGAACCTTCAACCTAAAAAGTTGGAGGTTTCTTTTTTAGGTTAATTTTCACGGTTTAAATTCTCAAATAATTCAAGAGTTTGGTTTGAAGTCAGGTCCATATGGCTCACAAAAAACCTTATCAAATTTTTGATAAGGTCTTTTGTTTATAGAATATACTGTATACTAATTCGTAAGTGATAAATGGAATTTTCAACGATTAAAATTTAATCCTTACCAATTTTTTTAGGGTTCTTCATGTTCTGATCCATTTCTTTTTTTAAGTCCAAAGCAAGTATATATATGGCCAATTTGCTACGTAAAAAATATAAGATTACAATGATAGCAGCCGTAATAGGCACTGTATAAATAAAGTCTACTTCATCTGCGTACTTTTCACTGTCATTAATAACGGAAATTAATTGAAACAAATAAACTGAAGTTGGTATAAGAATAGCATGTACCCACCAATGCTTATTTGTTAAAAACCAAATGATTAATAGTGAAAGAGGTACAAATTTAGATAATAGAAAATAAATATAAGTCTGAACTCGTATATAGTGTCCACCCTTTATTACACCAAATACGGTCTCATAATTCTCAATTGATTCTGGTATTTTTTGATGTATATATAAGAGATATGGAATAAATATGACTAGCAGCATGATAATGCTTCCAGTCCATAATGAGGTTTTTCTATCGTTTTTCATGGGGTTAATCATTCAGGGTTATTCAAATATACCTTTTTATTTTAGTTCATGCAAAAAACCACAATAAAATTTTTATTGTGGTATCAATGCTTATAGTTGCATAAATAGTATTTATCCTCTAGTCGGTAAAATAATATTTGCCTTTCTAATAGCTGTATTATCTGTAGAAGTATAACTTAAAACTGCTACCGCTACAAATGCAGATACCATAAGCAATCCGAAAATTAATTTTAGTTTTTTCATTATAGTAAGAATTAA
>NZ_JABDRI010000034.1 GCF_013041805.1 Lutibacter sp. | reverse complement strand
GCTCAGTTAAAACCAGAAGAATTAGCAGCTGTTGATGGTGTTGATATGGTTTTAGGAGCAACTGAAAAATTTAAAGTTACTGATTATATAAACGATCTCTCTAAAAATGAAATGGGCGAAGTACATTCGTGTGAAATTGAAGAAGCCGATTTTTATGTAGGTTCTTATTCCATTGGAGATAGAACGCGTGCCTTTTTAAAAGTACAAGATGGCTGCGATTATAAATGTACCTATTGCACTATTCCGCTAGCGAGAGGTATTTCTAGAAGTGACACCTTAGAAAATGTGCTTCAAAATGCCAAAGAAATATCATCAAAAGGAATTAAAGAAATTGTATTAACGGGTGTAAATATTGGTGATTACGGAAAAGGTGAATTTGGAAATAAAAAGCATGAACATACCTTTTTTGAATTGGTACAAGCATTGGATGAAGTGAAAGGAATTCACAGGTTGCGAATTTCATCTATTGAACCGAACCTGCTAACCAATGAAACCATTCAATTTGTTGCACAATCAACTAGTTTTGTACCACACTTTCATATTCCATTGCAAAGTGGAAGCGATACGCTATTAAAATTAATGAAACGTAGATATTTACGTGAAACATATGACAATAGAGTTGCCGCTATCAAAAAAACAATGCCAAATGCTTGTATTGGAGTAGATGTTATTGTTGGCTTTCCCGGTGAAACCGATGCGCTCTTTTTAGAAACCTATAATTATTTAAATGAATTAGATATTTCTTATTTACACGTGTTTACCTATTCTGAAAGACCAAATACTGAAGCTGTTGAAATGGATGGTGTTGTACCACAAAAAGTAAGAGCTAAACGTAGTAAAATGCTTAGAGGTTTATCTGTTAAAAAAAGAAGAGCTTTTTATGAAAGTCAGTTAGGAAATGAGCTTACAGTACTTTTTGAAAGCGAAAATAAAGAAGGTTATATTCACGGTTTTACCCAAAATTATGTAAAAGTTAAAACACCCTGGAATCCTGAATTGGTGAATACGTTACATCACATAAAATTAACAACCATAGATGAAGATGGAATTGTGCGTTTTAATTGGATAAATCAACCTACTTTTGTTCACTAATTAAATCCTGTTTTTTTTAATAAAATTTATATTCTAAAATGATACCTGAAACTGATTTATACACCTTTGCGCTGTTAGTATTTACCTCGTTTTTTACCATCATAAATCCATTAGGTACTATGCCTATATTTATGACAATGACAGCCTCATTAAGTGAAGAAAGACGCAAACAAACAGCTAAAAAAGCAACGTTGGTTGCCTTTTTTACCATCCTTGCTTTTGCATTTTCTGGTCAGATTTTATTTAATTTCTTCGGAATTTCAGTGAACAGTTTTAGAATAGTTGGAGGAGTTATCTTCTTTACCATGGGTTGGGATATGCTACAAGCGAGATTGGGAAGTTTTAAACATACTGATGATGAAAACAAAATTGATGCGTATGTTGAAGATATTTCAATTACTCCTCTTGCCATTCCAATGATTTGTGGTCCTGGAGCCATCACAAATGCCATTATTTTAATGGAAGATGCTGGTGAAATCAAACAAAAAATAGTATTGATAGTAGTCATAGCTGTAATGCTATTACTAACTTATTTAATTTTAGTTGGTGCAAGTAAAATTACGGAGAAGTTAGGATCTACAGGTAATAAAGTTATGATGCGATTAATGGGATTAATTGTAATGGTAATTGCTGTAGAATTTTTCTTTAGTGGTTTAAAACCTATTGTTTTAGGAATGATAAATTAATCTATGAGCAACGCTAAAATTCATATTTATTTTATTCCTGGTCTAGCGGCGGGTCCCAAAATATTTGAATACTTACAATTTTCTGAAACAAAATTTGAGCTCCATTTTTTAGAATGGCTATTGCCTCTTTCAGAAAAAGAGACCATAGAAAATTATGCGAAAAGAATGGCTGCTTTTGTTATTGAAGAAAATCCAGTACTTGTAGGCGTTTCGTTTGGAGGTATTATGGCACAAGAAATGAGTAAACATTTAAAAACAAAAAAAGTTATCATTATTTCAAGTGTTAAAAGTAAAAACGAATTACCAAATCGCTTAAAAGCAGTTCAAAAAACAAAAGCTTATAAGTTATTTCCAACAAAAGCAATTACAAATTTAGAAGATTTCTCAGTATATGCATTTGGAAATTACGCTAAAAAGCGCGTAGCTTTGTATAAAGAATATCTATCGGTAAGAGATGCTGGTTATTTAACTTGGGCCATACACAATGTACTTTACTGGAAACAAAATAAGCCTCTTGAAAATATACTTCATATTCATGGAGTTGATGATGGAATTTTTCCCATTAAACATATAAAAAATTGCATTCGCATCGATAAAGGCACTCATATAATGATTCTAAATAAAGCAAAAAAAATTAGTGATCTCATCACAAATGCACTTTAATTGTTAAAATAGTAATCTTATTACTTTAACTTCAAAATAATTTGTAATTTACCATTTAATAAATACTCATACTATGAACAAATCAATAAAAATTTTAGGCCTTATCGCCATCATAATGATAAGTTCATTATTTATTTTTTCAACAAATACAACGATTGAAAAAAATACAGATGGCAAAATTGAGAATGACAAAAACACAAGTGAAACCTATCGCATAAAAGCGCTAAAAATACCTTTAAATTTAACGTTTGCAGGAGAAAAAGTACCTCTTGAAAAAGCGGACATTAAAGAGCGTATTGATAGAGAATTATTGGTGAACACCTATTGGCAGTCTAATGGCTTACTTTTATTTAAAAGAGCACATAAGTATTTTCCAATTATTGAACCAATTTTAGAAAAAAATGGAATTCCAAACGATTTTAAATATTTAGCTGTAATTGAAAGTGGCTTACAAAATGTTACATCACCAGCTGGTGCAAGAGGATTTTGGCAAATTATGAAGTCAACTGGTAGAGAAAATGGATTAGAAATCAATACAAATGTTGATGAGCGTTATCATTTGGAAAAAGCAACTCAAGTTGCTTGTGATTATTTAAATGCTGCTAAAGAGCGCTTCGGTAGTTGGACCATGGCGGCGGCGGCCTACAATGCAGGTAACGCAGGTATGGCTAGAAAAATTGAGGCACAAAAAGTGACAAGTTATTACGATTTACTTTTAGGCGAAGAAACGCAGCGCTATGTACCAAGAATGGTAGCCTTAAAAGAAATTTTATCGAATCCTCAAAAATATGGTTTTGTTTTTGAAACTGAAGATTTATATAAATTAGAACAAACAAAAACTATTAAAGTAGATACAGCAATTACAAATATTGCCCAATTTTCTAAAAATCTAGGTATAAATTATAAAGTGCTAAAAATACACAATCCTTGGCTACGTGAAAATAACTTAAACAATAAGTCTCGTAAACTTTATGAATTAAAAATTCCTTCGGAAAACTAATATGAAAATGACGCTTACGACAATTATTACTTTAATTATTATTGGTTTATTAGCTGGAATTCTTAGTGGCTTGGTAGGTGTTGGTGGCGGAATTATAATGGTACCTCTTTTTGTTATTTTTCTTGGGTTAACACAGCACAATGCACAAGGCTTAAGTTTAGCAGTTATGCTACCTCCTGTAACTTTTTTAGCTGTATATAATTATCAAACCGCAGGTGATGGTGGTAATATTGATTGGAAAGTTGCATTAATAGTTTCGGTTTTATTTATTATTGGTGGCTTCATTGGATCAAAAATTGCCCTTCAAATTGACCAAAGAATGTTAAAACGAATTTTTGGTGTAATGATGTTAATTGTTGCTATTAAGCTCATTTTTACAAAATAAAGGCAATAGATCTCCAAACTACCTTATGGGAGTCCGAACCCTATATACTTCAAAAAATATATCTTTTTAATT
This sequence comes from Lutibacter sp., assembly GCF_013041805.1. Lineage (GTDB taxonomy): Bacteria > Bacteroidota > Bacteroidia > Flavobacteriales > Flavobacteriaceae > Lutibacter. The sequence goes on along the minus strand of NZ_JABDRI010000034.1, from coordinate 14,518 downwards.
TATTTGTTTCACCTCCTACTTTCAGTTTTTTATCCATGTATTAAAAACGAATAGCAAAAAAATTATCTCTTTATAAAATCTTGAAATTGAAACAGCTAAAATTTCAGTGCATCCATATTAAATGACTTTTATCACTTAATACTTTAAGTAATTAACTTAATTTTAAATTTAATCTCATAAAATTGCGCATTATTTTTAATTTATAAATCAATATGTGGTTCAATAAGGATAATAAAAAGTATTATAAATTTAGTAGTTTAAAAACATATGCTTGGGATAGAACAATTAATAATACAAGACGATATAGAAAAGTATTTGAAAAAAGAGAAATTAATTATTTAAGTGTTGCTTTAGAATTTTATAATAAATACTTTGATGAAAAAGACTGGAAAACTAACATTACTTTTAAAGCGTATCGTATTAAAAATAATGAAAAAGAAAAAGAACTTTGCGTAAACTCAAAAGATTATACAATTCAAAAAGAGTTAAATATTGTTGTTTGTGATTACGGATGGGGAAATGATGAACACGGAACTTATTGGGAAAAAGGAGAATACATTTGGGATGTATTTATAGATGACGAATTTATTGCTTCAACTAAATTTTTTATAGAGGATGTTGGTATTGTAACTTCAATAAGCAATCCATATTTTAAAGTTGCTTCTATAAAAACCTATGAAAATAACAATAAAGAAGATCTAATTGAGAACCGCTTGTATTTTAAACAATTTGTTCATAATCAAACTCATTATATTATGTCTGAATTAACACTTATAAACAGTGTTGATAGGCCGTGGTTATGCGAATTGTTTTTTAACTATTATGATGATTCAGGACTCTTAATTGGTGTCTCTGATATAAGGACCACGATTACTCCAGGCAATGGAAATGAAACAAATATACTTACTGCTGGATATGGCAGTTCAGATACCAATATGTGGTTGAAAGATAATTATAGAATCGAAGTGGTTTTTATGGATACAGTTGTTGCCTTAATTCCTTTTAGCATAGGAGATGATTTACTAGTAAGAGCTGCTGATTATGGAGCAATACTTGAAGATGATTATAATCCGAATGAAGAATTAAACACAAACAATAATTCAATAAATAAAGAGAGCACCGCTATTGAAACTGAAGTTAATTATAAAACTAGTACTGAAAAAAAATCTATTGAAGAACTGTTACTTGATCTAGAGGAGCTTATTGGCTTAACCGAAATTAAATATAAAATTAGAGAATACATTGATTACGTAACCTATTTAAAAATCAGAAAAGAAAACGGGATTATAGATACCGACACTATTAATCTACATAGCGTGTTTACTGGAAATCCAGGAACCGGTAAAACAACTGTAGTTAAATTACTCGGTGAAATATACCAGGCTATGGGATTACTATCGAAAGGTCATGTAGTAACTGTAGAATGTAATGATTTAATTTCTGGCTATGTGAGGCAAACTGGAGAGAATACCAAAAAATTTATAGAAAAAGCAAGAGGTGGTATTCTATTTATTGATGAAGCATATATGCTCTATAAAGAAGGTGTAACAAATGATTTTGGGCCTGAGGCTATTGCTGCACTCATAACTGAGATGAGCGATGGACCTGGAGATATTGCAATTATGGTAGCGGGATACCCTAAAGAAATGGAAAGTTTTATTAATTCGAATCCAGGTTTAAAGTCTCGTTTTTCAAATCATTACCATTTCAAGGATTTTACACCCATTGAATTAGTTGAAATTGCAAAATTTGCTTCAAAAAAGAAAAGTGTTAAACTTTCTGCAAAAGCACTCTTAAAACTAAAAAAAATAGTAACAAACGCGTTCAGAAAACGTGATAAAACTTTTGGAAATGCCCGTTTTGTTCATTCATTGATAGATGAAGCTAAAATGAATTTGGGTATAAGACTAGTTAGAGAATATGCTCAAGATAAAATCACAAAAGAACTTCTTAGTACTATTCAAGAAAAGGATGTTGAAAATCTAGAAAAAAATAATAGTAAAAATAAACTATTGTTAGATATTGATACTCCTTTATTAGATGAAGCATTACGTGAATTAAATGCACTTATAGGGCTTACACAGATAAAACAAGAAGTTCAAGAACTGATTCGATTAACTAAATATTATAGAGAATTAGACCGTGATGTTTTAAAGGTATTTTCAATGCACAATGTATTTATAGGAAACCCTGGCACTGGTAAAACTACTGTAGCAAGAATTATTGGTAAAGTATACAAGGCTCTAGGATTGTTAGAAAGAGGTCACGTAATAGAAGCTGATGGAAGTAGTTTAATTGCAGGTTATGTTGGACAAACATCTATTAAAACTAAAGAATTAATTAAAAGTGCCATGGGAGGTATTTTATTTATTGATGAAGCCTATGCGATAACAGAAGGCGACTCAAATAAAAGCGGAAGTGATTTTGGAAAAAAAGCAATTGCCGCACTCATAAAAGAAATGGAAGATCATAGAGGTGAGTTTAGTGTTATTGTAGCTGGTTACACAGAAAATATGAGGAAGTTTTTAGAAACAAACCCCGGAATGAAATCTCGCTTTGATAAAATATTTCATTTTATCGATTTTACGGAAGATGAATTATGGGAAATAACTGAAAAAATGTTATCCAACAAAGGGTTAAAGGCAGATAAAAATGCTAAAAAACAATTGAAAAATTATATTTCTCACTTATATAAGAACAGAAATAAATTTTTTGGGAATGCACGCTCAATGAGAAAAATAGTTGAAACTGCTACTCGAAACCAAGAATTAAGAATGGCTGCTACTGAAAAAAGTAAGCGCACAAAAAAAGCGATTAGTACATTAACATTTGCCGATGTACAATTATTTGATATCTCAAATATTGAAACTAAAAGAAGCGTAAAAATTGGCTATAAATAATTTTACAAAAACGAAATATTTTTAAACTTAACATCAAAATTATTAATATGAATTTTTAAATATGCTATACCCGTTGCATTTGAAGCTATTTCTTTAAACGTCAATTCTAAAGGAACGGGGATTCCTTTTACTAGTGTATAGTTAAATCCTACTCTTGAAGCATTTGATTGGCTTCCTAATTTTACATTTGAAGCTGAAGTTTCTAAACCATTTTGATCATATATTTTAGAGCTCCTATCTCCATAATTTCCATAAGCTATTAGTCCACCATCTTTCTCTAAACTAGTAATTCTTAACTTACAGGTAACAGTAGTCCCTGATTTTTTTATACTCAATAAATCAAACTTAAAACCTTCTTCTTGATGAGAAAAATTAACATTTTCAAAAGATGGGATGTCAATAGTTGATTTCATTCCATTAAAAGATATATTTTTAAACTTAACATCAATATCATTAACGTGAATTTTTAAATATGCTATACCAGTTGCATCTGAAGCTATTTCTTTAAAAGTCAATTCTAAGGGAACTGGGATTCCTTTTACTAGCGTATAATTAAATCCTACTCTTGAAGCATTTGATTGGCTTCCTAATTTCACATTTGAAGCTGAAGTTTCTAAACCATTTTGATCATATATTTTAGAGCTCCTATCTCCATAATTTCCATAAGCTATAAGACCACCATCTTTCTCTAAACTTGTAACTCTTAATTTACAAATAACTGTTGTTCCTAATTTTTTAACACTCAATAAATCAAAACGGTATCCTTCCTCTTCAACTGAAATAGCTGAAGCTACAACACTGTTTGTAGACATTGTTATATTAGAAGAATTACTTCTATTTTCTTCAAAAAAGCCACCCAAAATACGTTCCATATCATCAGCTTGGTATACATACCCTTCTCCATCATCTCCCATTTGCTGTAACATTCCTAAAAATATTTTTTTTCCTTCAAACTGCGTAAAAAGAGCTCCACCACTCATTCCTTTCACAAATGAATCTGTATTTCTTTTTGGAACTATTGTAATAGTTTCTTCATCTTTTTCAGTAATAAAAACCTGCATTAATTTAGAACCTCCATTATTTTCTCTTAATTCAAGGTAAGCATCAACTGTTGAATTTAAAATACTAGAATAATTTTTTGGGACAAACCAAGTTGTACAATTTTGTGTTCCACCATCTACAATACGAACAATTGCCAAGTCTGATGAAAGCTCTTGCACTAAATTTCCTCCTGATAAAACATTCTTATTACCAATTATAGAAATTTTACTCATAGACTCATTTACAACATGAGCCGGTGTAATTACAAAACATTCTCCAGATCTTGATTTTAACAATCCGCGACCATGCTCTACCGTTTCTAAATAAACCGATTCTTGGGCTTGTATTTGAAAAAAAACAATTAAACATAGAATTGATAACAATACTTTTGAATTATTCATTTTTTTAATTTTTAGTGATATCCTTTACAAAGGTTATCAACGTTGTAATTATGACTAAAAAACCAAAGAAAATTGATAAACCTTGAAACATACGATCTTTTAAAAACCTATCCAGTAGAGACGCTGAAATCATATAACCACTAGTATCATTTTGTGGCCCTGGTTTTATTACTCTAGCTTCTTTTGCTGTTACTCTATAAGCCGCACTCATTCCTGGATTTTCATTAATTGTTACAAAACCAAATGTTTTAGATTGTATTTTATCAAAAACCAACCGATCTCCTAAATTAAGTTCCTTTGAGCCTGCCTCAAAATAGTCGTCACTTAAAAATGTTTTTCCTATCATTTTAACATCTCCATTTCTTAAAAGTGCTGTACTTTCTCCAAAGATTTCAAGATTTACAGATCGCCCTAAATTTACTTTTCCATCAATACTAAAAATATATGTTTGGCCTTTAACTGTTTTTTCTGAAACATCATAAATATAAACCTCCAAATAATCAGTTGCCTCATGAAACAACTCTCCATCTTGTCCATTATAAATTTTTCCAATACTTTTTGAATTTAAACTTTCAATTATAATACTAATTGGGCCAAAAGCAATTCTTTCTACCGTAACTTTTACACCTGCATTTAAATCTATTGTCCCAGAGAAATTTGTTGAAAGAATAGCATCTTCATCTGCAATTTCAGCTTCCATTACAATTAATCTGCTATTATTTTTGTCTAATGTTTCATATGAAATTCTTTCTGTATCAACAGTAATATTAAACGTTGTAGTTATTGGAACAAAAAAAATAAACAATACAATACCTACAAATACTATAAATAATATACCAAGTATAACTTTATTTTTAATCATCCCCATTAGAAGGTAATTTAAAAGTTATTGGATATCTATTATAGGTAATCTTATTCATTTTCCTAACTCGTTGTTTAATAAACAAAGTAGAATTTAAATCTAGATTCTTTGTTGGAATCTTACACAAACTATTATAAGCAATTGATGAAGTAGCTTGTATTTTCTCACAAGGATATCCTTGTGAAGTTCCAGATTTTAAATTTTGAATAACAATTGTTGACTTTCTTTCTGAATTGATATAAATATAAATAATTTCGGGATATTTTACAATTGGATCCCAAGAGGCACTTACATAAAATGCAGTATTTTCTGATGATGTTTCACCAATAGATGTTAATATAGTAATATCTTTTGATGTATACTTTTTCAATTCATTTTTATGCTGAGTAGGCAAACTAAATTTATAATTTCCAGGCTTTAAATTTTCAATATTATACGAAATCGAAGCCTCATACCTACCATCTCTAGAACTTATTTCACATTGAAGTATATTATTACTGTGGTTTGGTATCATCACATAAAAGAAAGAAGGATTTATGTTAGCATCACCAATTGAATTCATAATTCCAACTCTAATTTCACCACTAACTGGAACTTTGTCATACCAAACTTCCCAATCATTATCTGTGCTAATTGGTAAAATTTCTTGAGAAAAACACGTTAAATATGATAGAAATAAAAATACTGCTAAATTAAATTTCATTAGAATAGTGTAATTAGAAGATTTGACTTTTAAAAAAAATAATTTATTAAAAATACAAGCCTTGTTATTCAAATTTAATAGTTTAAGCTTAATAATTAAATGATAAAAGTCATTTTGTAAATCAAAACTATATGCAATAAAATTGATTTTTCAGCTATTAAATTTATAAACACCTATCAATTCTGTAAAAATTGTCACATCTTTTTCAATAATCATATAAGGTCTCATAATTTATCACTAATTTCAGCATCTTAAAATTATACCATGAATTTAACCAACCCATTAGTGTATGGAGCTCCAGTTTTCTTAGCGCTAATAGCGCTTGAACTTGCCTACAGTAAAAGTCATAACAATAAAAAATTATATGAATGGAAAGATTTAGGGGCTAGCCTTTTTATGGGTGTTGGATCTGCTATTATTGCTCCATTAATTAAAACTATTTCTGCAATAGTAATATTCAATATTGTTTTTGAAATTTTTAATCCTGAAATCAATGGTATTCGAACAAATATTATGGGATGGGAATCGTTTGGTTATGCTTGGTATATTTGGATAGCTTGTCAACTATTAGATGATTTTACTTATTATTGGTTCCATAGACAAAACCATATGGTTCGGTTTTTATGGGCTGCCCATATTGTACATCATTCATCTGACAATTATAATTTAGGGACTGCTGTGCGAAATGGTTGGTTTACCATCTTATACAAACCATTATTTTATATGTGGATACCTGCACTAGGATTTAGACCAGAAATGGTTGTGGTATGCTTAGGTATTGAAGCCTTATGGCAATTTCAATTACATACCAAGTACATTCCTAAAATGGGCTTTATTGAAAAAATATTTAATACACATACAATGCACCAAGTTCATCACGCAAAAAATGTGGAATATATGGATAAAAATCATGGTGGTTTTTTGAATATATTCGATAAGATATTTGGATCTTGGAAAGAATTAGATGAAACTATAGAGGTGCAATATGGTGTTACGCATGCTCCTGATTCTTATAATCCTTGGGTAATACTAACGCATGAATATAAAGATATTTGGAATGATACCAAAAAATCTAAAAATTGGTATCATAAATTTATGTACACTTTTGGACCTCCTGGTTGGAGTCACGATAATAGCACACAGACTGTAAAACAAATGCAGTTAGCACTTAAACAAAAACAAGTTTAATCCTAAATTTATAGTTATAAAAAATTAACTTTGCAACATGGGATTAACAAATAATGATATTTTTAAAAAATTAAGAGTTGCGCACAAATTAAGAGATACTGATATTATAGATATATGTAAATTGGTAGATTTTAAAGTTTCAAAAAGTGAATTGGGTGCAATATTTAGAAAAGAAGACCATCCTAAATATATGGAATGTGGCGATCAATTTTTACGTAATTTTTTGAATGGCTTAGTTATTCATTTACGAGGACCAATGCCTAAAAAAGAAGAAAAAGCACCACCTTCTAAAAAATAAACTTTGAAGAAATTGAAGAAGTTACTTCCTTAAATTCATTTACAATTTCTTGCACAATTTCAGCAGCTGGTTTAATCTCATGAATTAATCCTGCAATTTGACCTATTTCAAGTTCCCCATTTTCTAAATCTCCTTCAAACATTCCTTTTTTTGCACGTGCCCTACCCAATTTTTCTTTTAACTGTTCAACGGAAGGTTTTTGCAAATATAATTCTTGTAATTCACGAAAAAACTGATTTTTAATTAAACGAACTGGCGCTAATTCTTTCAACGTTAAATGCGTATCACCATCATCAGTTTTAACCACTTCATTTTTAAAATGTATATGTGCCGAAGATTCTTCACTCGCTACAAATCTGCTTCCTATTTGAACTGCATCTGCACCCAAAATCATGGCTGCCAGCATCCCTCTTCCCGTGGCAATGCCACCAGCAGCAATTACAGGAATTTTTAATTTTTCTTTTACCATTGGAATAAGCGTAAAGGTTGTTGTTTCCTCTCTTCCGTTATGCCCCCCCGCTTCAAATCCTTCAGCCACAATGGCATCTACACCAGCCACTTCAGATTTTAATGCAAATTTTACACTACTCACCACGTGAACAACTGTAATACCATTTTCTTTTAAATAAGGAGTCCATGTCTTAGGATTTCCTGCTGACGTAAATACAATTTTAACTCCCTCATCTACAATTATTTGCATAATTTCTTCAATGTTGGGGTATAACATTGGAACATTTACTCCAAAAGGATTATCAGTTGCTTTTTTACATTTCTGAATATGTTCTCTCAAAACATCTGGATACATAGAGCCAGCACCTATTAAACCCAATCCTCCAGCATTACTAACCGCAGACGCTAATCGCCATCCACTATTCCAAATCATCCCAGCTTGAATAATTGGATATTTAATTTTAAAAAGATTGTTAATACGATTGTTCATTTAATTCTTGAGTACTTTTATTGTTTTAATGGTATCGTTATAGGTTATTTGAACCATATATAATCCTTTGTTTAAGGATGAAATATCAACAACTGGATTATTTTTAGATATTGTATTTGTTAATACACTTTTACCCAATAAACTAAAAATAGTTATTTGCACTTGATCAACAGCTTCAGGAAAATTTAAACTTATGCTATTTTTTGCAGGATTTGGAAACACATGTATACTTCCTTCAAATACTATTTCTTTGGAGAAAACACCTTCACAAGCAATGCTCGATTTTACCTCAACAAAATCTCCTTGATTCACAGCTACTTCAAATTTATTATTTAAAGTTTGCATTGTTTCATCTCCATTTACAAATATTGTAAAAGGTGAAGTTCCTTCATCAATTTCAATGACAACGGATTTTGATGAAATACTTGCTTTCCCCGAAATAGTAGATCCAGCAGCTATCTGAATCGTATAGCATTGGCTGTAACTTTGATCTTCAATAAAAATACAAACTTCATATTCCCCTGATTCTAAATCTATTATATTTAATTCGTTATTTGAAAAAGTATAATTTGAACCATTTATAGTTGCTGTATAATTATAAGATTCTAAAGCTGTAATTGTAATTTCTCCATTATTCCTATCAGGGCAAGATTCACCAATAACTTCAATGCTGAAATTATTTGAAGGCAATAAAAGGCAACCATTTTCATTTACTGGAGTGCCAATAGGAGTATTTGGACACGCATCAAACTCATTTAATACACTATCCCCATCTAAATCATTTACATCCTGCGAAAGCAAACTATAAATTGCCTCAAAATTAGGGATACCATATCCTTCTTGAGCAGTAGGGCTCGCAAATAAATGCGATGATTCCTTGACTAATTGAATGATTTCGGTATTGGACTTTTCTGGAAATGCCTGCCACAAACACGCGACGACACCCGTTAAAACTGGTGATGAAAACGAAGTACCATTTGAAATAGCTACATTTCCTGCAGAATTAATGATATAAACATCTTTTCCCTGTGCACAAACATCAGGTTTTATTCTTCCATCTGATGTTGGTCCATAAGAACTAAAACTAGCAATTGTTTCTGCTGCATCTACTGCACCAATACTCAAAACGGAGTTGGCATCTGCAGGTGCACTAATATAATTCCAACTACTATTCCCTTCATTTCCAGCTGAATTTACAACAATCATTCCTCTAGAAGCAGCAATTTCAGCACCCCTTGAAATAAATGTAGTTTGACCATCCATATCTGCATATTCATAATCGTAATTTGGATTGTCAAAAGTGGTATACCCTAATGATGTATTTATTAAATCTACCCCTAAGCTATCGGCTCTTTCAGCTGCTTCAACCCAAAGACTTTCCTCTAAAGGCGTTTCATTTACATTATCTTCAGAAATAAACAAGTAAAATTTTGCATCTGGAGCAGTTCCAACAAACTGATTATCAATATAACCAGCTATTGTCGACAAAACAGACATTCCGTGGTAGTAACCTGTATAAAAATTGTCGTTTCTATTCACAAAATCATACCCTCCTAAAATTTGATTGTTATCACGTAATCTTTGAAAAGCAGGAAACACATCCACATTTGGGAAACCTGCATCAATAACGGCAATTTGCATTCCTTCTCCTGTAAAATTATTCTCATGCAACACATGCCCTTGTAACATTTCTATTTGGTTTGTTGCATTCCCATAATTAAATTGAGTGGTAAGTTCTACCTCTTTATTTCGAGGTTGTATTTCGCTTTTATTAGCGCTTTTTCCAACGGTATTTAATAACTTATTTGCAAAATAAATACTTTCAACAAAGTTAAGATTCAACAAATTTTTAATATCATTTTCACTTCCTTGAACGTGTAATGCATTTAACCATTTAGAACGGGCTTTAATGGTAATTCCAACACTATTCTTAATTTGAGAAACGTACGAAGTTTCTATCGGAACATCTTTAACGTCTATTGAAATATTATATCGTGATCGCCTGTCTAATGCTCTCTGGGTTAACATAGTTATTGGAGAATTCATATAAGTTACTTCATTTGGTTTATCTTTAAAATAAACCCAAGCGTCTTCAACTTGCGCAATTAATTGATTGTAAGAAAAAATCAGAAAAAATATAAGTAATGCTTTTTTCACAAAAATTTATTTAGGGTTTAATCAAAAATACAGATTTTAATTGAATTTTTTATTTGAAAAATGTTAAAGATTAAGCTATTACTCCAGAGCCTAACAACTCATCATTTATGTACCAAGCCACAAATTGCCCTTCTGTTATAGCAGATTGAGGATTTGCAAATTCTACATACATACCACTTTCCACTTTATATAGCGTTGCTTTTTCTAATTTTTGACGATATCTAATTCGGCTTTTTACGTCTAAAGACTCCCCATTATTTAAAGCTAAGTCTTTTCTAATCCAATGAATTTCTTCATTAGTGATGAATAAAGTAGTTCTATACAATCCCTTATGTGATTTACCTTCACCAGCGTATATTACATTTTCATCCACATCTGTTTCAATAACAAATAATGGTTCTTTCATACCTCCTACTGCCAATCCTTTTCGTTGGCCTTTTGTAAAGTAATGCGCTCCTTGATGTTTTCCTACTACTGCTCCATCAGCTAAAGAGTAGTTATATTTTGTTGCATAAAAAGCTAATTCATCTTCTTTCGTAAAAAATTCAGGTGTTTCTCTTTGAAATATGTTTGAGTCGTTAGGAATTTTAACAATAACGCCTTCCTTTGGTTTTAATTTTTGTTGTAAAAATTCAGGCAAACGAACTTTTCCTATAAAGCACAAACCTTGCGAATCTTTTTTTTCTGCAGTAATTAAATCTTGCTCTGTTGCAATTCTTCTAACTTCGGGTTTGGTTAATTCACCTATGGGAAACAACGCCTTAGATAATTGCTCTTGAGATAACTGACATAAAAAATAAGATTGATCCTTATTAATATCTGCTCCAGCTATTAATTTATAAATAGTTTCTCCGTTAATGACTTCTTCTCCTTTTCTGCAATAATGACCAGTTGCTACAAAATCTGCTCCTAGCTCTTCTGCTATTTTCAAGAAAACGTCGAATTTTATCTCCCTATTACATAATACATCAGGATTCGGTGTTCGCCCCATTTCATATTCCTTAAACATATAATCAACAATACGCTCTTTATATTGTTCACTTAAATCAACTACCTGAAAAGGAATTCCTAATTTATCTGCAACTAGCATCGCATCATTACTATCTTCTAACCAAGGGCATTCATTTGAAATAGTTACAGAGTCATCGTGCCAATTCTTCATAAATAAGCCAATTACTTCATACCCTTGTTCTTTTAATAAGTAAGCAGCTACACTGCTATCTACACCACCGGAAAGACCTACTATAACGCGTTTCATTTATCTCTAATTTTTGAGTGCAAAGTTACGTGGATAAAAGTTAATTACATAATGTTAATATTGACTGATAAAATAGAATTATTTACTATGATTATTTTAGTATACTTTATTAGGATACCATTAATTTTGTAAACTTTTTTTTAACTGTTTTATTTCTTTGCGGCTAGCTTTTGGAAGTTGGCAGTAAATTTCCACCATTTTTTTATCTTCTATTCGTATCCCATCTAAATATAAGTCAATTGGGAAAAATGCCCCTCCTGTTAAACCTTGTTCTGCAATTTGATCAACTGATACTGTATTAGTTCCCATAAATGTTGAAGTATTAAATTCAACTTCATCAAATGTAATATAATGCAACTCTGAACAAATCATTTTTTTACTAGACTCAACATTATATCCAAAATCATATTTTTTACCAATCTGAGCAAAAACTCGCTCAATCATTTCTCTTTTTTGATCAAGAGTTAGCTCTTCTACTAACCTCAATTGTGCATAATCATCAATATTTGAAAAATGTTTTAATGTATTGCAAGCAACTTTGCTTCTTAATGCTTCTACAATTACTTTTCCTTCTTTAATTTCATTATGATATTTAGCTACAAAAAAATTATTCCAAACTCCTAATTCTTTCAATTGGGTTTCATTCCCAACGTAAATTGCAGCGTGTCCCCAATACCCCGGAATAAATTTATCTGTTAATTTAAATGGTGTTTTTTCTAAAATAACATCTAAAGGCTGTAGTTGTAATAAAGAATTATATATAAAGTCTTCATTATTTATTAATTTTCCTTTTCTCAATGAAAAAATTCCCATAAAATTACTTATCACATTTGACAAGCTTGAAAGGATATTGTTTAAAAAATTATTAAAATTAACTTCTGCGTAAAACGTTGTTTTTTTATCAATTAACTTCCTAAAATACTTTTTAGATTTTTTGATATTTTCTTTGGTTGCAATATAGTTTTGGAAATAGGAAGTAGACTCAATTTCATTTAAAATGGCCCTAATTTCTGTTTGTTCTTGAACATTTTCATAAGATAAAGAAGTATTCCAAGAGTTAAGTATTGATTTTCTAAACCTATTTGAAATCAAAATTCTTTTAATCTTTTTTAAAGATTTTTTCTCATTTCTGTACAACAAATTTTCTTCATTAATTAAATTATTGATTTTAGAATTACCATTTATAACTTTTTGCTGAAGCAAAAAACTTTGAAGTGCTTTTATTTTTAAATGAGTTGAAATCAAGTAATAGAATTGCTCGTTTTTAGTTCTGGTCATTTCAAAGTTAGCAAACTCAACAGATTCAAATAGTAAAGCTAATCTGTTTGAAAAAGTATTGTTGAGGTAATGAATATCACCTCCGGTTAAAACATAATCTAATTTTGATATTTTAGTGTAATAATTTAAGCTATCACTTAATTGTTTTTGAAGTATTTCATGCTTCGAAATTAGCTCATTGTACTTATAAAAATCCGCATCAATACTGTTTGAAATTTCATCAAGAAAAAGATGGGTAGTTGATGAGTTTTCTCCTATTTGACAAAAAGTAGGTTGAATTGAACCAATCAAAAAAATTACAAAAAATAAATTTACCTTCTTAAAAAAATAAGTCTGATTTTTTTTAAACATTAAAAATTTTAGTTGACTTTTTAAAATTTTCAAAACATCGATGATAATCATTAATTATAACAACATAAATATACGAAATTAAAGGTGTTTTTAATGGATAAATTTGAAAAAGTATTCCCACTTTTAATTAAAAATGGAACTGCTGACTGACATATTTAATGGATTAATTATTCTTAATACTATCTTACTGTTTTTCGTCATCAACAAACTCCCATTTCCCAACTTTTTCATCATTTTCATAATCACCCCAAAATATTAATTTACCATCAATATTATAATATTTTGCAGCACCATGAAGTTTCCCATTTTTATAATTTAAATCATCTAGTAATACACCATTATCAGCATATCTCTTTAAATTCCCATGTAATTTACCTTGAACATAATACGATGACTCTGTTATTTTTCCAGTTTTGTAAAATGTATTAGATACACCGTTTAAAATTCCATTTTGATAATTTTCTTCGGCAAGTATTGTTTTTCCGTCCTCATGATAATACAACCATTTGCCAATTCTTTCTTTCCCTATCATTTCACCTGAACTCTTTAAAACTCCTTTTTCTGTAAAAAATTGAACCTTGGCTTTATGCTCATCGGTTAAAAATGTTTTAATAGCCGTTGGGTGCTCAGAACTTAAAGCACTGTAGTATTTAAAAGTTCCAACTTCTTTTCCATCAATAAATTGACCTTGATATCTTATACGTTTGTTAGGATAGAATTTTTTCCAAACTCCAATTCTTTTGCCATCTGCGTTATACTGATTTATTTTGTCTTGTGCGAAGACGGCTTGAAAACTAAAAATAGCTAACAAAAAAAATACAACTAATAAATTATTAATTTTCATTCTTCTTTATTCTTGAGGAATTGTTTTTACCCAGTTCAACAATGTTTCATATTGGTTTTGACTCAATTTAGCTTCAGTATGAATTAATAAATAACTTTTTAAGGGCATTTCAACATCAATCAAAACTTCTTCCAAATCGTTAATTATGTGGCTTTTCTGATTTTTGTTATATGTAGTCCATTCAGAAAAATTTAAATATTCTTTTCCTTCATTTACATGTTGTGCTAAATACCAAGATATAGGGGCAATTTCACTATACCAAGGATAATTAGTTTTATTTGAATGACAATCGGCACA
>NZ_JABDRI010000006.1 GCF_013041805.1 Lutibacter sp. | reverse complement strand
TTTTGAGTTTTTTTTCTACACTTCTTTAATGAACTTTTTGCCAATCAAATACCTCAATTAGCGGATGCAAATCTAATCCGTTTTTTATTCCTGACAAGTACTTTTTTAATCTTTTTTCTATACCCTGCATACAACCCTCTAAACAAACACGTTATAGCCTAAATAATTTAACTTTGAATAGAAGCGGAAAGATAAAAATACAACATTAACTCCAATTAAACAATAATTTTACAAATATTTATTGCTTTTTGGGCTTCGCATTTTCCTTAGGTCTTGGGACCTCAATCCATTTTTCCGTTAGTTCTAAATAATTAAAATCTAATTTTGAAGGCTGTTCTTCCAAAATACCATTAAGAAAAGCTCGTTGTAAAATATCTTCAATTAAATAATCTTCTTTATTGTTGACAGGATCGTACTCGTCTTTTAAAGATAACTTAAATAAATTTGCAGTAGTATTATACCAAAATGCTTTCCAACCACTTCTTAAATTTTTTATTAAATTAAATGATGTGTCTCCTGTTTGTCTATGAACAAGTTTTATAAGTATGCGCCCTTCAGTTCTTGTTAACTTTTTAAGCTGACTTGTTAATTCCTCTTCTAAATAGTTCTGAATCCTTTTGGTGTATTGCTTTTTTCTTCTTTTTGATTCAATTTTTTCTAATCTTTCCGTTAAAACATTTAATCTATCAGCAGCTAATTTAGCATATGGGTATGCTTTCAAGGTTTTTTTTCGAAACCAATAATAATATCTTCTATCGTAACTTGATTTAAATTTTAGTTTTTTCAATAAAAGAACTTCATTTAATTCAATTAAAAGCGTATCTCCCTCAAAGATTATATAACGATCTGTTAATAAAGTAGAGTCTTTATCTCTTTCAACTTGGGAAAAAACAATTGTACTTATTAATAATGTGAGTACAACTAAATTTGTTCTGATATTAAATTTCATTTTAACTGTTGATTCTAAAAGAATTTCAAAAATACAACTTTTGAATATATTTAAACTTTAAATAAGCTAATAAATTGTAAGCATACGCAACAAATTAGTATATTCGTTTTTTTTAAATACACAATAATTATGAGTAAGAAAATATTAAATAAAAATTCAATTTCTTTTTTAGAAAAGTATTTGAATAATGCATCACCTACTGGATATGAAAGTGAAGGTCAGAAAATTTGGATGGACTATTTAAAACCATATGTTGATACCTTTATTACAGATAGCTATGGGACGGCAGTTGGTGTTATAAATCCAGATGCAAAATTTAAAGTAGTTATAGAAGGGCATGCTGATGAGATTTCTTGGTATGTTAATTACATAACACCTGAAGGTTTAATTTATGTTATTAGAAATGGAGGAAGTGATCACCAAATTGCACCTTCAAAAATTGTAAATATTCACACTAAAAAAGGAATTGTAAAAGGGGTTTTTGGTTGGCCAGCTATTCATACCCGCAAACCTGGAACAGAGGAAGCTCCAAAATTAGATAATATATTTATTGATGTTGGTTGTAAAAAGAAAGAAGAAGTAGAGGAGTTAGGTGTTCATGTTGGTTGTGTAATCACCTATCCCGATGAGTTTTTTATTTTAAATAAAAATAACTTTGTTTGCCGAGCACTTGATAATAGAATGGGCGGTTTTATGATTGCCGAAGTTGGTCGCTTATTAAAAGAGAATAATAAAAAACTTCCTTTTGGATTGTACATTACAAATTCAGTTCAAGAAGAAATTGGTTTAAGAGGCGCTGAAATGATTACTCAACGTATTAAACCAAATATTGCTATTGTTACGGATGTATGTCATGACACAACCACACCAATGATTGACAAGAAGAAGGAAGGTGAAACAATATCCGGTAATGGACCTGTAATTAGCTATGCCCCAGCTGTTCAGCATAATTTGCGCGATTTAATTGTTGAAACCGCAACTTCAAATAAAATTCCTTTTCAACGTTTAGCTTCATCAAGAGCGACTGGCACTGATACAGATGCTTTTGCATATAGCAATGGTGGTGTTCCTTCTGCATTGATTTCTTTGGCACTAAGATATATGCATACAACCGTTGAAATGGTGCATAGAGATGACGTTGAAAATGTTATTAAATTAATTTATGAAACTTTACTTTCTATTGAAGATGGTGAAACCTTTAGTTATTTTAAATAAATGAAGGTATTAAGAACGTTATTGGCAATTATTAGACTCTTGTTATTTGCTTTTGTCACGACTATCATTTATAGCTTATTGCTAATTACCAATCTATTTTATAAAAATAAAGATAAAAAGATAGAACGAGGGATAATTTATAGACGGCAAATAATTCGAATATTACATGTTATTTTAGGCTCTAAAATTTATGTTTACGGCAAAGAGCCATCTAGTTCTGGTTTAATTATCTCAAATCATAGAAGCTATTTTGACCCACTAATTATTTTAAAAAATATTTTAGCCTACCCTATTGCCAAACAAGAAGTAGAATCTTGGCCTTTAATAGGAAATGTTTGCAAGACTACTGGCGTTATATTTGTAAAGAGAGAAAACAAAGAAAGTAGAACTGAAACATTAAACAAGATCAAAACAATTTTAAAAAATGGTTTTTCAATACTAAATACTCCTGAAGGAACTACGCACATAGAACCAACAACTATTAAGTTTAAACCTGGAGCCTTTGTTTTAGCCACAGAATTAGGCGTTCCAGTAATACCAGTTGCTGTAGATTATAAGAACCTCGATGATGCTTGGATTGGTGATGACACATTTGTACCTCACTTTTTAAGATGCTTTGGAAAATGGAGAACTGAAATTAAAGTTAGTTATTTAAATCCTATATATTCTGATAATGTAGATGAATTAATTGCTCTTACCAAAAAGGAAATTGACGAAGAACTTATTAGATTTAGAAAAGAATGGAGTTAAAAAACTTTATTAAAAACAGAAAAGCTCATCAAATTAGTTAATTGATGAGCTTTTTTGTTTTTATGCAATAAATTATAGCAACAATTTTTGTAAATTTATTGTTTATATCTCATTCAAATCTTTATGAAAAACATCATTGCAGAGCGTATTTATGATTTTTTAAAGAATTTCCCTCCATTTGATGTTTTAGAAAAAGAACAATTATTTCAAATTGCTTCACAGGTAAAAGTTATTTATACAGAAAAAGGTAACTCTGTATTTAAACAAGAAGAAAATCCACATCATTATTTTTACGTTGTAAAAGATGGAGCAATTGGTTTGTATAGGACATTGGATAATGATGAAATTCTAGTTGACATATGTGATGAAGGTGATATTTTTGGGCTAAGACCTTTAATTCAAAACGATCATTATTTAATGAGTGCAAAAGCAAATGAAGAATCTATATTATATGCTATATCGGTAGATTTATTAAAAGAAATAATCGAAGTTAATGAAAAAGTTCGAAAATTTATTATTGCTAGTTTTTCCTCTAATATTAAAACACCTTACGCTAAAAGTAACAACGGTCATTTATTTGCAAATGTTGAAACACTTGAAACTATAAACTCTCATTTTTCAGAAGTTAGAACTGCCGAATTTAGTAAAAATCCAATAACTTGTTCAAAACATTGTACTATAAAACAAGCTGCACAAGAAATGAGTTTAAGACGAGTAGGCTCTATGTTAATTGTTGAAGATAACAACCCAATTGGAATTATTACTGATAAAGATTTACGCTTGAAAATAGCAACAGGTTTGATTTCAATTAATGAAAATGTATCTAAAATAATGTCATCTCCAGTCATTACTTTTTCTAAAAAAATTACTATTGCAGAAGCACAAATTGCAATGATTAAACATAAAATAACGCATTTATGTATTACTGAAAATGGAAAACCAACTTCTAAATTAATTGGTATTTTATCTGAACATGATATTGTTGTATTACACGGAAATAATCCTTCCGTATTAATTAAAGAGATAAAACGCGCAAAAGATGTTACAAAATTAGAATATCTTAAAGAAAAAACTTTAAACCTCTTAAAAGGTTACATCGATCAAAAAATACCGATTGTATTTATTTCAAAAATAATATCTGAAATAAACAGTGCTATTACCGTAAAGATTATTGAACTTTCTTTAGCTGAAATGGATAGTTTACCTCCCGTTAAATTTGGCTGGTTAGCACTAGGAAGTCAAGGTAGAAAAGAGCAATTGCTTATCACTGATCAAGACAATGCCTTAGTTTTTGAAGATGTTAAAAAAGAAAATTATAAAACAACAAAAGCTTACTTTTTAAAACTTGCAAAAAAAATCACTTATAAACTTCATAATGTTGGGTTTGAATATTGCCCAGCAGATATGATGGCTAGCAATCCAAAGTGGTGTTTATCATTAAACGAATGGAAAACTCAATTCAACAGTTGGATTACAAAACCTTCTGAAGATACTATTATGTTATGCACTATTTTTTTCGATTACAATTTAGTTTATGGAGATAAAGATTTGGTGAAAGACATGTCTAATAGTATCTTCAAATCCATACATACTTACGAAATATTTTTAAATTTTTTAGGGAGAAATGCTTTATTAAATCCGCCTCCAATTAGTTTTTTTAGACAGTTTTTAGTAGAGCATGATGGTGAACATAAAGATCAATTTGACTTAAAAAGTAGAGCTCTCATGCCTTTAATTGATGCTGCTAGATTGATTACACTTTCTCACAACATTAAAGATAAAAATAACACGATATCACGATTTAAAAAATTAATGAAAATAGAGCCTCAGAATGCCGACTTATATCAATCATGTATTGATTCATTTAAAATATTATTGCGATATAAAACTGAACAAGGTTTAAAATACAACAACTCTGGAAGATATATTCAATTAAACAAATTAAACAAATCAGAAAAATTAAAACTAAAAGGATGCTTTAAACCTATAAAAGACATTCAGGAATTGTTAAATATTAGGTATAATTTATCCCAAATGATGTAATGCTTTCTTGGTTTAAAAATAAGAAATATCCTCTCTTTTGGTTGGACTACTTAAAAAAGTTCAAAAACAAACAACCAAAAAATATTGAAAACACTCGATTTGTTGTGTTTGATACAGAAACTACTGGATTAGAAACTTCAACAGATAGAATTTTATCTATAGGTGCTGTTGGTGTTTTTAATAATATAATTGACGTATCAGACAATTTTGAAGTCTATATAAGACAAAGTAACTTTAAAGCTGAAACTGTTGAAATTCATGGAATTTTAAAAGAAGGAAACCTTGTTAAACTAAACGAAGATGAAGCCATTGAACAATTTATTAATTACATAGGAAACAATGTTTTAGTTGCTCATCATACTGCTTTTGATATCGAAATGATAAATACTTCTTTGAAAAGAATGAATTTACCAAAACTGAAAAATAAAAATATTGATACTGGTATTCTCTATAAAAAGTTGGATGGTAGAAAAGACAAACATTATTCACTCGATGTTTTGTGCGATGAGTTTGATATTCCAAAACATGATAGACATACAGCTTCAGGTGATGCCTTTATTACGTCAATCTTATTTTTAAAAATAATCTCAAAACTAAAACAAGAACGTCATGTTCATTATTCTGATTTATTTAGAATCTCTCATAAGAAAAATTTAATGTAAACGACTGTAAGTTACATTTATTGAAATCCTTAAAACAACAAAATAAGACAAGTTAAAACTATAAAAAGCCTTCAAAGATGAAGGCTTTTTATAGTTTATATTATTAAATTTATTTTACTAATGATCCATCCATAATAGCTTGAACAGCATCAGGATTAAGCAATGTTGAAATATCTCCCATATTTGAAGTCTCATTTTCTGCTATTTTGCGCAAAATTCGTCTCATTATTTTACCTGATCGTGTTTTAGGTAAATCTGGAACAAATTGAATTTTATCTAATTTTGCAATTGGTCCTATAGTTCTTGCTATTAAATCATTAATTTCATGACGTAAAAAATCTTCATTTTCAGGAATTTCATAAACAATAACATAGGCATACAGTGCATTTCCTTTAATATCATGAGGAAAGCCAACAATAGCAGATTCAACCACGTTACTATGCTCATTTATAACATTTTCAATTGGTGCAGTTCCTAAATTATGACCAGAAACAATAACTACATCATCAACCCTACCTACAATTCTATAATTTCCTTCTAAATCTCTAAAGGATCCATCCCCTGTAAAATATTTTCCTGGAAATGCCGTAAAATAAGTTTCTTTATACCGTTTATGATCTCCATAAATAGTTCTAGCAATTGAAGGCCAAGGATATTTAATACACAATCTTCCCTCTGCAGGATTTGAGCCTAATTCTTCACCTTTATCATCTAATAAACAAGGCTGAACTCCAGGCATTGGACGTGTTGCAAATGTTGGTCTTGTTGGAGTAACACCAGCTAAAGGAGAAATCATTATGCTTCCTGTTTCTGTTTGCCACCAAGTATCTACAATTGGAGATTTTTGTTTTCCAATTTTTTCATCGTACCAGTGCCAAGCCTCTTCATTTATAGGCTCACCAACTGTTCCTAACACTTTTATTGAGCTTAAATCATTTTTTTCGGTCATTTCATTTCCCTGAGCAGCTAATGCTCTAATTGCTGTTGGCGCTGTATAAAATTGATTCACTTTATACTTTTCTACTATTTGCCAAAAACGACTGTAATCTGGATATGAAGGCACACCTTCAAACATTAAAGTTGTAGCTCCAGCGGCCAAAGGACCATAAACTATGTATGAATGACCGGTAATCCATCCAATATCTGCAGTACAAAAATAAACGTCTCCGTGTTCATATTGGAATACATTTTTAAAACTATAAGCAGTTTGTACCATATAACCTGCACAAGTATGCACCATTCCTTTTGGTTTCCCGGTAGAGCCAGAAGTATATAGAATAAAGAGCATATCTTCGGCATCCATTTCTTCTGCAGGACAATTAGCATCTACCTTAGCTAATTCGTCATGCCACCATACATCTCGCCCTTCTTTCATAATTACTTTACTATTTATTCTATTTAAAACTATAGAAGTTTCAATTGTAGGACACGTTTCAAGCGCTTCATCAGCAATAACTTTTAAATCAACTGCTTTACTACCTCTCATAACTCCATCTGTTGTTAATAACAGTTTACAAGCAGCATCATTAATTCTAGTTGAAAGTGCAACAGCAGAAAAACCAGCAAAAACAACAGAATGAACAGCTCCAATTCTAGCACAAGCCAACACTGCAATAGCAAGTTCTGGAACCATTGGCATATAAATACAAATCCTATCTCCTTTAACAACTCCTCTACTTTTAAGAACATTTGAGAATTTACTTACTTCTGTGTGTAATTCTTTATATGACAAAGTTCTATTTGGCTCTGTTGGATCATTCGGTTCCCAAATAATTGCAGTTGTATCGCCTCTTTTTTCTAAATGACGATCTAAACAATTTTCAGTTATATTCAATTTAGCTCCTTTAAACCATTCGAACTTTGGTGTGTCCCAATTATACTCAAGGACTTTATCCCATTTTTTACGCCACGTGAAAGTATCTGCTATTTGAGCCCAAAACCCTTCAGGATCATTTACACTGTGCTGATAAGATTTGTAATATTTTATAAAGGAATTAACTCTTAAATCCTCTAAAGTTTCTTTTTCTTCCTCTGTTGCATGCTCGTAAATACCGATTTTATGCAATTTAAATTCGTGAGTGATTTCTGAAATAATTTCCGGATCATCAATTGTTGATGGTATTGTATATTCCGCGCCATCAGCTATATCCCTTAAAAGTTTACGAAGAATTTTTCCTGAACGTGTTTTTGGTAATCTTGGAACAATTAATACTTTTTTAAGTGAAGCAACGGCCCCTATTTGTTTTCTTATTTCTTGAACTATATTATACTCTAATTCAAAATTGGAAACATAATCGCCTGATTTCAAAACAACTAAAGCTAAAGGAACCTGTCCTTTTAATTCATTTGCAATACCAAAAACAGCACATTCAGCAACAGATAAATTTGATGCAACGACTTCTTCCATCTCAGCAGTTGACAATCTATGACCGGCAACATTAATTACATCATCAACACGCCCTGTAATATAAACGTAACCATCATCGTCTTTGTAACCACCATCACCAGAAAAATAATATCCTGGGAATTTCTTTAAATAACCTTCAACATAACGTTCAGTATTACCCCATATATTCAATAAGTTTCCTGGTGGCAATGGTAATTTTACAGTTACTAAACCCTCTTCATTTGGGCCAACTTCTTGACCTTCATTATTTAGAATTTGAATATTATATCCGCTGACTGGATTTCCTGCAGAACCTGGCTTCACCGGGAGTGGTTCAATTCCCATCATATTCGATATCATTGGCCAACCAGATTCTGTTTGCCACCAATGATCAATTACTGGAATATTTAATTGTTCTTCTAACCAACTTAATGTTGCAATATCACATCGCTCTCCAGCTAAAAATTGGTATTTCAAACAGCTTAAATCATACATTTTTAACAACGCACCATCCGGATCTTCTTTTTTAATAGCCCTAATTGCCGTTGGAGCAGTAAACATTACTTTCACATTATTTTCACTAATAATCCTCCAAAATGTACTTGCATCAGGAGTTCTAATTGGTTTTCCTTCAAAAAGAATGGTTGTATTTCTATTTAAAAGTGGTCCATATACAATATAACTATGCCCAACTACCCAACCAACGTCTGAAGCTGCCCAGAACGTATCACCTTCCTCAACTCCATAAATATTTTTCATTGAATATTTTAAAGCTGTTGCGTAGCCACCTGTATCACGCAAAATACCTTTTGGTTTTCCGGTTGTACCCGAAGTATATAAAATATATAATGGATCGGTTGAATTCATTTCCACACAATCCGCAGGTTCTGATTTTTTTACTAATTTTTTATAACTAATATAACGTTCCGTTTTAGGATTTACTGCACCTAAGTTGCGCTGATATACGATTACTTTATCTGGCTTATGTGCAGATTTTAGAATTGCCTCATCTACTAATGGTTTATAAGCAATAAGCCTGTCAACTTCAATTCCTGAAGTTGCGGTAATAATCACTTTTGGTTTACAATCATCTATCCTGATAGCTAATTCGTGTGGAGCAAAACCACCGAAAACAACAGAATGTATAGCTCCAATTCTAGCACACGCAAGCATACTAAAAGCAGCATGTGGAATCATTGGCATATAAATTATTACTGTATCTCCTTTTTTTACTCCTAAATCACGAAGACCACCGGCTAAGCGTTCTACCTGACGTTTTACTTCATTATAGGAATACTTTATTTTTTGTTGCGTAACAGGAGATTCATAAATAATTGCGGTTTGCTCTCCAAAACCAGCCTCAACATGTTTATCAACTGCCAAATAACACATATTTAGTTTCCCATCAGCGAACCAACGATCCAAACTATTTTCATCTTTAGATAAAATAGTGGTAGGTTTTTTATACCATTTAATATTGTTTGCTTCTTCTGCCCAAAACTTTTGAGGGTTTTCAATACTTTTACTATAATGCTTTTGATAACTCATCCTATTATTTTTTTAATTTGTTAAACAATCCAAACTCCACTGGAGGCATATTTTATTCTTGATTATTTTAATAATTTTTTTACTTCTTTAACAATTTTTTTTGTTGAAAACGGTTTTGATATATATTTATCAGCTCCTAATTCTAGGCCTAACTCTATGTCTGCAATTTTATTTTTTGCTGATAGAAAAATAACTTTAATTGTATTTAAACCTTCAGTTGATTTTAAATGATGTAGTACTTGATAACCATCTACATTAGGCATCATAATATCTAATAAAACAATATCCGGTAATTTATTTTCTATAATATCTAAAGCTTCTGCACCATCCCTAGCTATAAAAACTTCAAAGTTTTCTTTTTTAAAAATATACTCTAATGACATTACAATATTTGGCTCGTCATCAACTATTAATATCTTCTTCATCTTTAATTTAAATTTATTGGTAATATAAATACTAATTGCGCTCCTTGTGGGTTTCTATTTGCTGCCCAAATTTTACCATTATGACTCTCAATAATTTGTTTACTAATGGCTAAGCCTAATCCACTACCTAAAGGTTTTAAAATGGTTTGATTTTTAGCTTGATAGAATTTTTTAAATATAGCTCCCAACTCATCTTTAGCAATTCCTCTGCCATTGTCTTCAACTGAAATTTGAATATTATTTTGGTAAATTGTTGTGCTTACAAATACTTCACCCTTGTTAACATCTGAAAATTTTATTGCATTTGACAATAAATTAATAAGTACTTGTTGAATTCTATCTTCATCATAAATAAGTTTAAGGTCTGTTATTTCCTTTGAGTTAATTTCTACATTTTTGCTTAATGCTAATTGATTAACGGCGTTGATAGATTTTTTAATAGTCTTCTTAATAGAATTTGTCTTTAAAATTAATTCACCTCTTCCTGAAGCTAGTTTTTCTAAATCTAAAATATTATTAATTAATCTATTAACTCTTTTACTCTCACTTAAAATACTTGACAAAAATTTATTTCGAACCCCACTTTCAATACTCTCATCTTCTAATAATATTTCTGAAAGAGCTCTAATTGAAGTGATTGGAGTTTTTAATTCGTGAGCAACCGTATCTAAAAATTCATCCTTCTGCTTATCTCTCTCTTGCAATTGTTTATTTGATTCTGTGGCTTTTTGTGTCTCATCTAAAATATTTAATACTTCCTTTAAGCTTATTTCTTCTTCTTTAACTACTGATGAAATTAAAATTCTTGAAGAAGCACTACCAATGCTTCCTGTTAACAATTTTTCAGAAAAATTCACTAATCTAGCATCTGCAATTTGAACATTATTATCAATATTATACTTTAGATAAAATAAATTCAATGCTCTTTCAGTTCTTTGCTCGCCTAAAAATCTTGTTAATACTTTTCTAATATCACTTACATAAGCTTCCCCTTTCCAAACGTAAGCATCTTCGTTTAAAGATGCATATTTGTTAGAATCAACAAACATCTCAGCAAAATTTCTTTCCCTATAACTTCCAATTTTATTCACTGAAACTAAAACATATACCATCAGATTAAAAAATATACTCCAGAAAAATGCTTGAGGAACAGGCTCAAAAATTTGCAATCCAAATAGCTCATACGGTTTAAGAAATTTTATTCCAAAAACACCTTCATTAATAAAAGAACTCGCTATTAATTGAGAATCAATTGTAAAAGGAATTACTAACGTATAAACTGTAACTAAAAAGCCAATAATTATTCCATACTTTGCTCCTTTCGAAGAACCTCTTCTCCAAAATAACCCACCAAAAAATGAAGGTGCCAATTGCGCTATTATTACAAAAGAAATTAAACCAATAGTTACAAGTGTTCTATTTAATGTAAAACTCCTGTAAAATAAATAAGCTAAAATTATTAGAGAAAAAATAGCTATTCTTCTAATCTTTTTAATGGACCCTATATTTTCTTTAGACTCCCTTTTACTATATTTCCTCAAAAAACCGTATGGAATTATCAAATTATTACTAAGCATGGTTGACAAGGCCAAACTCGAAATTACAACCATAGAAATTGCAGCCGAAAACCCACCGAAAAAAACCAACAATGCTAAAAATTCATGATTGTTTTTTAAGGGTAATAGCAATGTAAATAGATCAGGGCTTACATCTTGATTTTGAAAAATAATATTTCCTCCCCAAGCAATAAAAATTACAAAAATGTTGAATAAAAGCAAATACAGTGGAAATAACCAAGTAACTGTTTTTAAATACTTTTCACGCTGGTTTTCAACAACTGTAACTTGAAACTGTCTTGGTAAAAGCATAATGGCAAACAATGAAAGCATACTAAGAAAAAACCAATTAAAACCATCCTCTATACCTTGTATACTTTGTTGAGTCTCAAAATTTGGTAAAACAGAAGCTTTATTGTAAATATCTGTGGGACCATTAAACAAATAGAATGTTACATACACTCCAATAACCAAAAAGAAAATAAGTTTAATTATGGATTCTAAAGCAATGGCTGTAACAATTCCTTTATGTCTCTCTGAAGCATCTGTTTTTTGAGTTCCAAAAAAAGCGGCAAATAATGCTAAAAGTATTGCTATATAAAAAGTTGTATCATTAAAAATTGAATTCTCACTTAAACTATGATTTGTAATCACATTAAACGTTTCAGAAATAGCTTTTAGCTGCAAAGAAATATAGGGTACAATCGCCAATACACATATTACCGTTACTAATGCACCCAAAAACCGATCGTTACCATAGCGTAATGATATAAAATCTGCAATTGATGAAATTTTATTTCCTTTAGAAATTCTAATTATTTTCTTCATTAGTAATATCCAAACGGGAATAATAATAACAGGACCCAAATAAATTGTTAAAAACTTTAACCCTGAAGTTGCTGCTAAACCAACACTGCCATAATAAGTCCAAGCCGTACAATAAACAGCCAATGAAAGAGCATAAACATACGGGTTATTAACCCACATACTTTTTGAATTCTTTTCAGCCCAGTAGGCAACATAAAAAATAGCCGAGAGATAAACTATTATTATTGCTATCACTAAAAAACTATTCATAATACTTTTTTAAAATGATGAATGAAATAATGATACTAATAGCCCAAATAGAAAAAATATAAAAATAAGTTATTGGAAAACCAAAAATAGTTGCATTGCCACTAAATAAAAGAATTAATGGTATATTAAAAAAACATAAAAGTAGTACAGAAAGTACTATTAATTTTTGTTGATGTCTTTTTTTCACAAGTGTTATAATTAGTTTTAAATATACTAAAAGCAGCACTATAAAATAAAGTGCTGCTTAAAATTATCTATCTATTAGTGCGAGCTAGCTTCACCTGCTCCGGATGGTATTCTAATGTGTTCAACTATTTCTTGAACTTTTTCAGGTGGTGCTGATGTAAATCTTGAAACAACAATTGAAACTATAAAATTAACAACCATTGCAACTGTTCCAAATCCTTCAGGAGAAACTCCAAACCACCATTCACTTGCAGGTGGCATATCACCTATCCACCCTAATTTAAATTTCGCCATATAATAAAACATTAAAGACAACCCAACTATCATTCCTGATATTGCTCCCTCTTTGTTCATACGCTTATCAAAAATTCCTAATAAAATTGCAGGGAAAAATGAGGCTGCTGCTAATCCAAAAGCTAAGGCAACCACGGCGGCGACAAATCCAGGTGGATTTATTCCAAAATACCCAGCAATACAAACTGCAACAAATGCGCTTAAACGAGCTGCTATTAATTCTCCTTTCTCAGAAATATCAGGCTTTATAATTTTTTTAAATAAATCATGTGAAATGGATGATGCTATTACCAATAACAATCCGGCAGCTGTAGATAATGCTGCTGCAAGTCCTCCTGCTCCGACTAATGCTATCACCCAATTAGGTAATTGCGCTATTTCAGGATTTGCTAAGACCATAATATCACGATCAATAGTTAATTCATTCACTGATTTATCTGCAACATATTGAACAACTCCATCTCCATTTTTATCATCAAACTTCAACAATCCTGTTTTTTCCCAATTTCCAAACCAAGTTGGTAATTCAGCATACTCCGCATTACTAACTGTTTCAATTAGCTTAGTTCTAGCAAAAACAGCTACTGCAGGCACTGTTGTGTATAAAATTGCTATAAATAATAATGCCCAACCCGCAGAAACACGAGCATCTTTTACTCTAGGTACAGTAAAAAAACGTACAATTACGTGAGGTAAACCTGCAGTTCCAACCATTAAGGCAACGGTAATTGCAAATACATCAATCATTGACTTACTACCTGAAGTATATTCATGAAAACCAAGTTCTCGCTGTAATCCATCTAATTTATCTAATAAATATACACCATCTTCACCTGCTCCACCAAAACCAAGTTGAGGAATTGGATTTCCTGTCATTTGAAAAGAAATAAATATTGCTGGAACCATAAAAGCAAAAATTAACACACAGTATTGAGCAACTTGGGTATATGTTATTCCTTTCATACCGCCTAAAACAGCATAAAATAAAACAATTGCCATACCTATATATACACCTGTATCAATATCTACTTCTAAGTATCTCGAAAACACAATTCCAACTCCTCTCATTTGACCCGCTACATATGTAAAAGAAACAATTAATGCAGCGATTACAGCAACAATACGCGCCGTATTTGAATAGTACCGATCTCCAATAAAATCAGGCACTGTAAATTTTCCAAATTTTCTTAAATACGGTGCTAATAATAGTGCTAAAAGCACATAACCACCAGTCCAACCCATTAAGTAAACAGATCCGTCATATCCAGTAAAAGATACAATCCCTGCCAGTGATATAAAGGATGCCGCAGACATCCAGTCGGCAGCAGTAGCCATACCATTCATTATCGGAGGAACTCCTCCTCCAGCAACATAAAATTCTTTTGAAGATCCTGCTCTAGCCCAAATTGCAATTCCAATGTATAAGGCAAATGTTATTCCAACAAGTATCCATGTCCATGTTAATATTCCCATGATTTTTTAATTTTTAAAGATTAATTATTCATCAACACCATATTTTTTGTCTAGTTTATTCATCAATTTTACATAAACGAATATTAAGACAACAAACACATACATTGATCCTTGTTGTGCGAACCAAAAACCAAGCTTAAAACCTCCAAGTTTAATCTCATTTAATTGATCAACTAATAAAATTCCAAATACATAGGAAACTAAAAACCATATACTTAGCAAAATTGCTAAATACCTAATATTTTCTTTCCAATATGCTTTCATACTTTCTTTTGACATAATTGTTTAATTTAAATTTATTAAAGGTAAATCATAGCCTGAAGCGCAACAGTACCTGTACTAGTAGCTCCAAATTTTTCATTTTTATATTCTAACGTTAACTTCGAATTGTGACCGCTTAAATAAAGATTAGCTCCAGCACCAAAAACATTACGGTTATCAGCAATAGCGTCGTAACTATTTGAGGCAAAAGACAGGTAAGGTTGAAATCTAGATTTTGTAACATCTCCTTTAATTACATATCCAACATGCGTATAAAACATGCTTCCTGTTCCATAAGCACTATACAAATAATCCTTACCGTAATCATTAGATTGATATGTAGCATATGCAGTAATTGCACTACCATCATCATTTATAGGCGCATCATAAAACGCATCTATAGCCATAATTGAAACATTCTCTCCTTTTAATTCGCTAGTTTGTGTTGATATAACAGATCCACTAGGATGCGCAAAAAAACCAGCACCTACATTAAAGACTTTTTTAGTTCCTAAATAAGTACCTACTCTATACGGTAAGAAATTAGATTCCCCGTCTAAAAAATTGAATTCAAAATAGCCAGCATAAGCAAAACCTGCATCTTTAGATCCTAAAATTCTTTTTCCTCCATAGACAGCTGAGCCTCCATTTTCAGGAGTACGCATATCTAGTCCATTTGTAATTGCATCATTTATTGCAAGCTGATACTTGAATTTTTTTCCGAATTTACCTTTGAAATAAATTCCAACGTGACGCGCAAATTGATCTGATATTCCGATTGTAGCCCAAGATTGACGATTATTATCAAGGGTTAACAAATTTAAAGTGCTTTGATTATTTAATCTTGAAATACCATTCCAATAATGCAAACCAGCACCAATAGCGTGTGAATCAGACAAACTCCATTCACCCCATACGTCGTGCATAAATAGCTGAGCGCCATCACCTTTTCCAACGGGATGCAACGTTGAGCTATTCAAACTATTTAATCCAAAATGAGTTACTAATAAAAATTTATTTGTAATTTGAGAAAGTGTTAAAACTCTGGCTCTACGTACATTAAAACTAACATTATTTGTATTATCAGGAACATTGTCATTATATATTGCCTGAAATTGCCCCCAAGAAATAATCCTTAAGTATTTACTACCATCTTCATTGAACTTTACCTTGAAACCACCATTATAATCTGGTGAACCTTGAGAAAAAGAAAATTGAAATGCGAGTAGACAAATACTAAGAATTAGTAATTTGTATTTTTTCATCTTGTAAATTTTTGGTTAGTTAATCGAAAATATTTTGTTCTAAATATTCACTACAAGATGAAAATAAATAATAGTTAAATAAAAAATGATATATATATCTGCTAAATAGTATAGCTAATCCTTAAAACGCTCCCACCGAATTAACATATACTTATCTCCTAATTCTGTAACAATTACCCCCGCTCCAATCAAATTTTTATTTTCAGAAAAGTACTTCGCTAATTCAGTAGCATTTAAAATTTTATACGTAGAATGATATTCAAAACTGTAAGGGCGCTTAATATTATATTTCTTTACCCAGTTTATAATACTTACGTGTGATATTCCAAGTATTCGCTCTATTTCTCTATAACTTAGCCCCTCTAAATATAACTGTAATGCTTTATTAACATAATAGGAATCAATTTGTTTTCCAATCTTATTGACAGTAAAAAAATAATTGCATTTTTTGCACTTATAGCGCTGTCTACCCTTTATTATGCCGCTCTTAACATACTCCTTTGATCTACAATTTGGACAAAATTCCATACTTCTATATATTAATTTAGCATAAATATATTAATTTAGCATAATATACACGAATAAACTTTAACATTATTAAATCTAAAAGGAACAATACCATATAATTATAGAGCCACTAATTATAAATTGAATTTAATATTCATTTAGTGAAGTAAATAAAATTAATAATTTTATTTTTGACCTTCATTATTAAAATTTATGGATATACACTTGGTACTTGAAGCAATTTATACAAACTGGGAAATTATACTTTTATTTTTTGTGATTGCAATTTTGTATTCCTCTTTTGGATTTGGAGGTGGCTCAAGCTATCTAGCTGTTTTAGCTTTAAGTTCATTAGCTTTTACACAACTGAGAGCAATTGCCTTGCTTTGTAATATTGTGGTTGTTTCAGGAGGTACCTACTTATATATTAAAAACAAATTGTTCAATTGGAGAAAAATAGTTCCGTTAGTACTCATAAGTATTCCTTTGGCTTTTATAGGAGGATATTTAAAAATTAGTCAAGTGTTTTTCTTTGTTTTATTAGGAATTACTTTAATTGTTGCCGCTGTTTTAATGTGGAGTTCAAAATATATTACAAAAAAATCTGAAACTTATAATTTTAAAAATTCGTTGACTAAAGATGTTTCTTACGGAGGGCTTATAGGTTTTGTTTCAGGAATGGTTGGAATTGGTGGAGGCATATTTCTGGCTCCTTTATTACACTTAACCAAATGGGATACTCCTAAAAGAATAGCTGCTACTTCAAGTTTTTTTATTTTAGTCAACTCAATGGCCGGTCTAGGAGGGCAATATTTTAATCCAGATTTTTCTATTGAACCGATAATAACTATAATTCTAATGTGTACTGTATTTGTTGGCGGGCAAATTGGCTCAAGACTAAGTATTACATTAATTTCTCCTTCTAATGTTAAAAAAGGAACAGCACTATTAATTGCTTTCGTTGGCTTAAGAATTCTATGGAAGTATTTACTTTAAAAAATAGGGATTTTATTTTTTTAAATTATTTTTAATACAATTCATTATTCTATGAATTTACTATAACGTATTCGTAGATTTTTAAAGTATTTACTGCTATATTTTCTATTTTTACCATAATTCTATAAATGTATTTATGATATTAAAACAAGGACTATACACACCTGAATTTGAACATGAAAACTGTGGTGCAGGATTTATATGTAATTTGAATGGGAAGAAAACAAATCAAATCATCCACGATGCTTTAGAAATTTTAGTAAAACTAGAACATCGGGGTGGAGTAAGTTCTGATGGTAAAACTGGAGATGGAGCAGGTATTTTAATAGATATTCCGCATAAATATTTTAATAGAGTTTGTAAATTTAAATTACCTCCCATTAGAGAATATGCAGTGGCAATGGTATTTCTGCCAAAGATAAAAAATCAGTATTCATATTGTAAAGAACTATTTGAAAAAGAAATTACAAATCAAGGGCTGGAAATTCTAGGATGGAGAAAAGTCCCCGTTGATTCTTCTCAATTAGGTGAAATCGCATTAAATAAAGAGCCTACTATCATACAAATTTTTGTTGGCAAAGGTGAAATTAAAAAAGAGGCAATTTTTAAAGCAAAAATTTATGCTGCACGAAAAATTGCAGAACATAAAATAGCGGCTTCAAAAATGTCTCAAAGTAACTATTTCTACGTTTCAAGTTTTTCACATACCACACTTATTTATAAAGGTATAATTATGCCTGAAGATATTGGGCCTTATTTTATTGATTTACAACAACCAGATTTAGTGACAAGATTAGCACTTGTACACCAACGATTTTCAACCAATACAATGCCTTCTTGGGAATTAGCCCAACCTTTTAGACTGATGTGCCAAAATGGAGAAATAAATACACTAAGAGGTAATGTAAGTAGAATGCGCGTTCGTGAAGAAATTATGCAAAGTGATATTTTTGGTGATCAAATTGAGAAATTATTTCCAATTATTTTACCTGGAAAATCTGATTCTGCTTCTATGGATATGGTGATAGAATTATTAACGCTTTCAGGAAGATCTTTACCTGAAGTTATGATGATGATGATTCCCGAAGCTTGGGAAAAACATGTTACCATGTCTGAAGAAAGAAAAGCATTTTACGAATACAATGCTTGTATTATGGAGCCTTGGGATGGTCCAGCTTCAATTCCTTTTACAGATGGTGACTATATTGGTGCACTTTTAGACCGTAATGGATTAAGACCTTCCCGATACACGGTAACAAAAAGTGGTAAATTAATCATGTCTTCTGAAATTGGTGTTGTTGATATTGCGCCTGAAGACATTGAAAAACATGGAAGGTTAGAACCCGGAAAAATGTTTTTGGTTGATATGAATGAAGGAAGAATTATTAATGATGAAGAAATAAAAGCCAAAATTGTTCTAGAAAGGCCGTATAAAAAGTGGCTAGACAAAACTCGAAAAAATTTAAAAGATATTCCAGAAACAAAAGAAATTCATAAAGTTGAAACCTTAGATTTAAAAACACGATCGCGATTATTTAATTACACAACCGAAGATATTCAGGTAGTGGTTACTCCTATGGCTCAAAATGGCAAAGAGGCTCTTGGTTCTATGGGAATTGATACACCATTGGCTGTTTTATCTGATAGACCTCAACTAATTTCAAACTATTTTAAGCAATTATTTGCGCAGGTTACAAACCCTCCCTTAGATGGTATTAGAGAAGAAATTGTTACAGATATTAGTTTAGCTTTAGGTAAAGATCGAAATATTTTTAGCATTTCAGAAAGGCAATGTAGAAAGCTTAAGATTCAAAATCCTGTAATTTCTAACAAAGATTTAGAAAAAATAAGAAATATCTCGTTAGCCGATTTTAAATCAATTACAATTGAAATTCTTTACAAAAAAGAAAGAGGATTAAACGGTTTAGAAGATGCACTAGAAGATATTGTAAATCAAGTGTCAAATGCTGTTGATAACAAAACAAACATCATTATTTTATCTGATAGAGGTGTAAATAAAGAATTTGCTCCTATTCCGGTTTTATTAGCGTGTTCGTACGTTCATCATTCATTAAATCGACTAAGAAAACGTTCATATTTTGATATTGTTATTGAATCTGCTGAACCTAGAGAACCTCATCAATTTGCTACTTTATTTGGTTATGGTGCAAGTGCAATTAATCCATATATGGTGAATGAAATTATTCGGGTTCAAGTTCAAAAAGGATTTATTACGAACCTTAATGAACAACAAGCTGTCGACAATTTTAACCAAGCTATTGGAAAAGGTATTTTAAAAATTATGAATAAAATTGGAATCTCTACATTGCATTCATATAGAGGTTCTCAAATTTTTGAGATTGTTGGTTTTAACTCAAAATTTGTTCAAAAATACTTCCCATATACAACTTCAAGAATTGAAGGAATTGGTTTATATGAAATTGAAAAAGAAATTTCTAAAAGATATGACTACGCATATCCTAAAACATTAATTAAAAATAGATTAGGACTTAATATTGGTGGCCATTATCGTTGGAGACGAGGTGGAGAAAAACACTTATTCAATCCAACAACAGTATCAAAATTACAACAAGCCGTTCGACTAAGTGATCAAAAAAGTTATGATGCTTATGCTAAAGCTGTAAATGATCAAGCGAAACACTTAATGACTATTCGAGGTTTATTTGAATTTAACAACTTTGACCCCATCCCTATTGATGAAGTTGAACCTTGGACAGAAATAGTAAAACGTTTTAAAACGGGAGCCATGTCTTACGGATCAATTTCACGAGAAGCGCATGAGAACTTAGCGATTGCTATGAATCGTATTGGTGGTAAAAGTAATTCAGGTGAAGGTGGTGAAGATAGAAGACGTTTTCAAAAAGATGTAAATGGTGATAGTCGTAATTCAGCAATTAAACAAGTAGCATCCGGTCGATTTGGAGTCACTTCACATTATTTAACCAATGCTGAAGAAATTCAAATTAAAATGGCACAAGGAGCTAAACCTGGTGAAGGTGGACAATTGCCAGGGGAAAAAGTATTACCTTGGATTGCATCTGCAAGAAATTCAACTCCTTTTGTAGGATTAATTTCTCCTCCTCCACATCATGACATTTATTCAATTGAAGATTTAGCACAATTAATTTTCGATTTAAAAAATGCAAATAGAGAAGCCAGAATTAATGTAAAATTAGTTTCTGAAGTTGGTGTTGGTACTATTGCAGCTGGTGTTGCAAAAGCAAAAGCTGATGTGGTTTTAATTTCGGGCTATGACGGTGGGACAGGTGCTTCTCCTTTAACTTCATTAAAACACGCAGGCTTACCTTGGGAACTTGGTTTGGCAGAAGCACAACAAACATTGGTGCTAAATAACCTAAGGAGTAGAATTGTTGTTGAATGTGATGGGCAGTTAAAAACGGGACGAGATGTTGCTATCGCTGCTCTTTTAGGAGCTGAAGAATTTGGTTTTGCAACTGCTCCATTAGTAGCTTCTGGCTGTATTATGATGAGAAAATGTCATTTAAATACGTGTCCAGTTGGTATTGCAACCCAAGATAAAGAGCTACGGAAAAACTTTAAAGGCACCCCAGAACACGTGATTAATTTCTTCTTTTATATTGCAGAGGAATTACGCGGAATCATGGCTCAATTAGGTTTTAGAACTATGGAAGAAATGATTGGGCAAACTTCAAAAATAAATTCTAATAAAGCCATTACACATTATAAAGCTAAAGGTTTAGATTTATCTTCAATTTTATATGTACCTGAAGGCTATGACAAAATGGATTTAAGAAATTCTGAAAAGCAAGAGCACTTTTTAGATGAGGTACTCGATTTAGAAATTTTAAAAGATTCACATAGAGCCTTATTTAGAAAAGAAAAGATGGTTTTAAACTATCCTATTTGTAATATGGATCGCTCTGTAGGTGCCATAGTAAGTAATGAAATTTCGAAAGTGTATGGTCATTTAGGTTTGCCAGAAGATACCTTAAGTATTAATTTTACTGGTTCTGCTGGTCAAAGTTTTGGTGTTTTTGGGACCCACGGATTAACTTTTACAATTGAAGGAAATAGTAACGATTATTTAGGAAAAGGGCTATCTGGAGCAAAAATTATCGTAAAAAAACCAGTAAAAGCAAATTTTCGTGCTGAAGATAATATTATTGTTGGTAATGTATGTTTATTTGGAGCTATTGAAGGTGAAGCCTATATAAATGGAATCGCTGGTGAACGTTTTGCCGTTCGTAATTCAGGAGCAACTGCCATAGTTGAAGGTGTTGGCGATCACGGATGTGAATATATGACAGGCGGAAAAGTAATTGTGCTCGGTAAAACAGGACGTAATTTTGCAGCAGGAATGAGTGGTGGTATTGCTTTTATCTACGATCTTGAAAATAAATTTATAAATGGTTTGTGTAACACTGAAACAATTGAATTTGACCCTATTGAAAAACAAGATGCTGAGGATTTAAAAGAATTAATTGAAAAACATGTGCTTTATACAAATAGTAATAGAGGTAAAGAATTATTAAAAGATTGGGGAAAAAGCTTAAGTCACTTTGTTAAAGTAATGCCAATAGAGTATAAAAGTGCTTTAAAACGTTTAGAAACTGAAGAGCCAATGATAGAAGAATTAACAGCATTATAGTATGGGAAAAATAACAGGTTTTAAAGAATATCAAAGAAAAGACGAAACATATAAGTCCGTTAAAGAACGTGTTACTCATTATAACGAGTTCACAAAACCACTAGCTGAAGCTGACATTACAAATCAAGGATCTCGCTGTATGGATTGTGGAATTCCTTTTTGTCACAGTGCATGTCCTCTTGGAAACTTAATTCCCGATTTTAATGAAATGGTGCATAAAGGAGAATGGAAAAAGGCTTCCTATATTTTGCATACTACAAATAATTTTCCTGAATTTACAGGACGTTTATGTCCTGCGCCATGCGAGCAAGCTTGTGTACTAGGAATTATAGACAACCCTATTTCAATTGAAAATATTGAAAAAAATATAGTTGAACGTGCATTTAGAGAAGGATGGATTAAAGCTCAAACGCCAAGTACACAAACGGGTAAAACTGTAGCAATAGTTGGATCAGGACCAGCAGGATTAGCAGCCGCACAACAATTAAATAGAGCTGGACATAAAGTCACCGTTTTTGAACGAGATGATGAAATTGGTGGATTATTACGCTATGGAATACCAAATTTTAAATTAGAAAAAGACATTATAAATAGGAGAATTGCAATATTAAAAGAAGAGGGTATTGAATTTTACACTAATGTAAATGTTGGTGTAAATTATTCAATAAAAAAATTAAATGAATTTGATGCCGTGGTTTTATGCGGTGGAGCAACAGAACGCAGAAGCTTGCCTACTAAAGGTATTGAAAGTAAAGGAGTTGTTCAAGCCATGGATTTCTTAACTCAAGCTACAAAGGTTGTTTTAGGAAAAAAAGTTAAAGATCAGGTTTTAGCAACCAATAAAAATGTAATTGTAATTGGTGGTGGTGATACAGGTTCAGATTGTATTGGTACTTCAAATCGTCAAGGTGCAACATCAGTAACTAATTTCGAAATTATGCCAAAACCACCTGGAAAAAGAAGTCCAACAACGCCTTGGCCTTTTTGGCCTCTTCAATTAAAAACATCCACTTCACATAAGGAAGGTTGCGAAAGAAATTGGTTGATAAATACCAAAGAATTTATAAGTAATGAAAAAGGTGAGCTAACAGGCTTAAAAACAGTTAAAGTTGAGTGGAAGATGAATCCTGGTGAAAGACCTCAGTTAATTGAAATTGAGGGAACTGAAAAAACGTGGCCTTGTGATTTAGCATTGCTCGCATTAGGTTTTACAGGTCCTGAATCTACTTTAAGCGAGCAATTAGGTGTAAAAGTTGATAGTCGAAGTAATTATATTGGAAATGAATACCAAACCAATATACCTCATATTTTTACTGCTGGAGATATGCGTAGAGGACAATCGCTAATTGTTTGGGCTATTTCAGAGGGTAGAGAAGCTGCAAGAAAAGTAGATCAATACTTAATGGGCTATAGTAATTTACCTACTAAAGGCGAAGGAGATTTACCAGCAATGTAATAATTTTTTTATAATTATTCATTACATAAAATACTTCTAAGTTACACAAAACGTCAACTATGTTTTGTAAATTTCACCTTTCAATTATCAAAACACGTTTAAAATATGAAAGGTAGAAAACTATTAATGATTCCTGGACCAATTGAATTTGAACCAGATGTACTACAAGCCCTAGGTGCTCCAACTGATAGTCACGTCTCAGCCGATTTTATTGAAATTTTTGGAAATTCTTTAGAATTAATGCGAACTGTTTGGCAAAGTCCAACAGGTCAACCTTTTATAATGGCAGGCTCTGGAACATTAGCAATGGATATGGCAGCAGTAAATTTAATTGAACCAAATGATAATGTATTAATTATTTCTACCGGATATTTTGGAGAACGATATGCTAATATTTGTAAACGTTATGGAGCCAACGTTACTATTTTAACTACTGAAGTTGGTGATACAGTTTCATTAAATACTATTGAAGAAGAACTTTCTTCCAAGAAATACAAACTCCTTACAATAACACATGTTGATACTTCAACAAGCGTTTTAGTTGATCCTGAGCCAATCGCTAAACTTGCCAAAAAATATGATACTTTAAGTATTTTAGATGGTGTTTGTTCTGTGGCTGGTGAAGAAATTAAACAAGACAAATGGGGAATTGATGTTGTGTTTACTGCTTCTCAAAAAGCCATTGGAGTCCCACCAGGATTGGCTTTATTAATGGTTTCTGAAAAAGCAATGAATGTTTTTAAAAACAGAAAAACATTGGTTCAAAATTATTATGCTGACTTTACCAATTGGCTACCAATTATGGAAGCTTATGAAAATAGAAACCCCTCCTATTTTGGAACACCTTCAGTAAATTTAATTTCTGCATTGGAGGTTAGTTTACAATATATTGTTTCAGAAGGAATAGAAAATCGTTTTTTACGTCATAAACAAATAGCAACGGCTTTTAGAGAGGCGATGTTAGCTTTAGGCCTTCAATTATTACCATTTCAAAAAGACATTTCAGCAAACACTTTAACGGCAATTTATTATCCTGAAAATATAGATGGTGGCACTTTTCTAAAACACATTGGAAATAATGATATTATTTTAGCAGGAGGTTTACTTCCATCACATAAAACTCAATATTTTAGAGTTGGACATATGGGAAGTGTAAATAACAATGATACTTTAGCAACTATTAGTGCCATTGAAAGTAGTTTAATAGCATGTAATTATGCTTTTGAAACTGGAATTGGAGTTAAAACTGCACTTAAAATTTTAAACTCTTAATAAAAATAAACTGATATTAATCATTATTTTTTTTGTGTATCAATTGTAACTTAGCCCTCATTCAATTAATAAACATAAAATTAAAAAATAATGAAAAAATTTGTATTTGTTTTAGCACTAATTGTTGCTGTAATTTCTTGTAAAACTGAAAATAAAAAAGTTGAAGAAATAAAAACTGTTGAAACTCCAATGTTAGCTATTGGCGAATTTGATACCAAAGCAGGTGAGTTTGTAAATAAAGAGATTAAAATTAATGGTATTGTAGATCACGTATGTAAGCATGGTGGTAAGAAAATATTGATGGCAACAGATGAAGGTAATGTTCACGTAAATTCAGATGAACGATTTGACGAGGCATTAAAAGGAAATCAAATTACTGTAACTGGTATTGTGGTTGAAGAAAGAATTGATGAGTCTGATTGTTTAAAAATGGAAGAAGATCTTATTAAAAGTCATTCTGAAGGACTTACAAATGAGGAGCAAATGAAAGCTCAAAAAGAACATATTCAACAATATAGAGATCAAATGAAGGCTGAAAACAAAGCTTATGTCTCAAATTACTCATTAAAATATGTAAATCACTCTAAAGTTGACTAGTTAGGATGGCTATGAAAACTTTACGAAAATGGAGTAGAATACTTCATAGAGATATTGGTTTCTTTTTTATAGGAACAACCTTAATTTATGCTATTTCAGGTATTGCATTAAATCATATGGCTGATTGGAATCCAAATTATCAAGTTGAGACAAATCATTTTTCAACTACAATTAATTTAGAAAATACAGCTTTGGTAAAAAGTAATATTTTAAATTTATTAGATGAGGTTGATTCTAGAAAAAACTATAAAAGTCATTATTATTCAAATGAAAATACACTTAAAATATTTTTAAAAGGAGGATCTTCAGTATTGGTAAATATTAATAATGGAAATGGGATAGCTGAGTATTTAAAAAGGCGTTCTGTTATTTATGAATCAAATTATTTACACTATAACCCAAATAGAATTTGGACTTGGTTTTCTGATATTTATGCAGGGGCGTTAATTTTATTTGTTGTGACTTCTTTTTTTATAACAAAAGGAAAAAAAGGAATTACTGGAAGAGGCGGAATTTACACCGCACTTGGAATTATTATTCCAATACTTTTCCTATTATATTTTATGTAATAAAAAAGGCTAAAATTTAATTTTAGCCTTTTTTATTAGTTATTTAGCAACATAAAATCAGTTAAAACCATTGCTGCCAATGCCTCAACAATTGGCA
This sequence comes from Lutibacter sp., assembly GCF_013041805.1. Taxonomy (GTDB): domain Bacteria; phylum Bacteroidota; class Bacteroidia; order Flavobacteriales; family Flavobacteriaceae; genus Lutibacter. The sequence continues at coordinate 2,313 of NZ_JABDRI010000006.1, read as the reverse complement.
CAGCTCTAGGAACCACACAAGGATCGTGGCGACCTTTACCTTGCATTTCTAAAACATTTCCGTCTTTATCAATTGTAGATTGTAGTTTCATAATTGTTGCTACAGGTTTAAAAGCAACTCGAAAATAGATATCCATTCCATTACTTATTCCACCTTGTATTCCTCCAGAAAGGTTAGATTTTGTACTTCCATCCGCGTTAAAAATATCATTATGCTCACTTCCTTTCATTCTAGCTCCACAAAACCCACTTCCATATTCAAAACCTTTTACTGCATTTATAGATAACATTGCCTTTCCTAATTGCGCATGTAATTTATCAAAAATTGGTTCTCCTAAACCAACAGGAACATTTTGAATAACACAGGTTATTGTGCCTCCAATTGTATCTCCCTGCTTTTTAATCTCTTCAATTCGCGCTATCATTTTTTTAGCAGAATTTTCATCAGGACAGCGAACAATATTGTTCTCTATTTTAGTAAAATCAACATCTTGATATGGTTTTTCCATAAAAATATCACCTACTGATGATGTAAATGCGTTAATTTTAATTTCAGGTATTACTTGTTTAGCTACCGCACCTCCAACAACCCAGTTCGCAGTTTCACGTGCTGATGTTCTTCCTCCACCGCGATAATCTCTATTACCGTACTTTTTATCATATGTATAATCTGCATGTGAAGGACGATAAGAATCCTTTATATGTGAATAATCTTTTGAACGTTGGTGTACATTTTTAATAATGAAACCAATAGATGCTCCCGTAGTTTTTCCTTCAAAAATTCCTGATAAAAATTGAATCTCGTCAGGCTCTTTTCGTTGAGTAACAATTTTTGATTGCCCAGGTTTTCTTCTATCCATTTCATTTTGAATAGCAATTAAATCAAGTTTTACCCCTGCAGGACAACCATCAATTATACCTCCAATTGCTTCACCATGAGATTCTCCAAAAGTTGTTAATGTATATAATTTACCGAATGAATTAGCCATATAATTGATTTAAACACAAATGTAAAAAAAGAATTTAATTGAAGGTTTATTTATGAATGTAAAAAATTAATAAAACCACAGTTTTATTGCCAAAATAATAACCATCACAATTAAAAATTTTCTAACTAGTTGATCTCCTTTATTTACAGACCACCTGCTAGCAAACCAGCCTCCAGCAGCATTTCCAATAGCAAGCGTTAATCCCATTTGCCAATCAATTTTATTATTATACGCAAAAACAAGTACAGAACCAATTATATAAATTAATACAACGGTTACTTTAACAGCATTACTTTTTACTAAGGAAAGATTATTTACTGAAGATAAAACTAACAAAATAATAAAACCCACTCCTGCTTGAATGAATCCACCATAGATACCCACAAAAAAGAAAAGTATAATACTTAACCATAAATGCTTTCCTGAAGTTCTTTCTATTATATTTCCAATTGTATTTTTAGGTTTAAAAACCATATAAAAAACAATTATAACCATAATCATGGCTAAAATTTTATTAAACGTTTCACCTTTAATATCAACTGCAATTTGAGACCCAATTAAAGAACCTACTAAAGCAGATATTCCAACATATATACTAAAAGGGAACGTTATTATTCCTTTACTTTTAAAACCAGCAGTTGTAAAAATATTTTGAAACAAAATGGCAATCCTATTGGTACCATTTGCTACGCTTGGTGGCAAACCTAAAAAAATTAATATAGGTAACGTTAATAATGAGCCTCCTCCTGCAATTGTATTTATTGAGCCCGCAACAAAACCAATAACAATTAAACCTAATACTTCAAGCGCTATATCCATCTAAAAAAATAAAAATCAAATGTAGTGTAAAAATTATTAAAAATATTTTCAAAAAAAGACTAAAAAGTTTGAGCAAAACAAAAAAGGGTTTTATATTTGCCCTCGCTAATGGAGAATTGGCAGAGTGGTCGAATGCGGCAGTCTTGAAAACTGTTGAGGGTCACACCTCCGGGGGTTCGAATCCCTCATTCTCCGCTGAAAGCCTTGCATTTTATGTGAGGCTTCTTTTTTTACATCACTTTTTAGTGACCGAGAAACACCTCAACAACCTATAATCAAGTAGTTTACACTCTCCTTCAAGGGATTAAGTGCTTTTTTATGTTTTATTTACAAAACATAAAAATCTACTTAAAAACTCATACCACAGTTACCCTATGAGTTACCCTCTTATTTTTGAAAAACTAGGGTAACTAAATCCCTAGGGTATCCCTAGCAATCCTTAGCTATTCATTTGATTTTCTGAGACTTTTGCATAATAATTTTAAAACTTAAACTATGATTAAACA
>NZ_JABDRI010000002.1 GCF_013041805.1 Lutibacter sp. | reverse complement strand
TTTTGAGTTTTTTTTCTACACTTCTTTAATGAACTTTTTGCCAATCAAATACCTCAATTAGCGGATGCAAATCTAATCCGTTTTTTATTCCTGACAAGTACTTTTTTAATCTTTTTTCTATACCCTGTATACAACCCTCTAAACAAACAAGTTATAGCCTAAATAATTTACCCTAAAATGGAAGAATTCTAAATTTATGAGCTTCTAAACAAATTATAACTATTTAAACATACAATATATTATGTAGAGTGAAATTTAAAAATACTATATACTAATGCCAATATAGATAGATTGTAAAAAGATATTGCTAAAATGATAGTTTTCCAATACCTTTGCAACTTTAATAAAAATATATGATTCAAATAACGCTGCCAGACGGTACAATAAAAGATTTTCAAAAGGGAAGCACTCCAATGGATGTTGCTAAAAATATTAGTGAGGGTTTTGCGAGAAATGTAATATCAGCAAAATTTAATGGTACAACTGTTGAAACCTCTACTCCACTTCTAGAAAATGGAAATTTAGTACTGTTTACTTTTAATGATCTTGAGGGTAAAAAAACTTTTTGGCACTCTTCTGCCCATGTTTTAGCTCAGGCTATTACTTCATTTTATCCAAATGTGAAGCTAACCATTGGACCTGCTATTGAAAATGGATACTATTACGATGTTGATTTGGGCGACAATGTAATTTCAGATAAAGATTTTAAAGCAATTGAACAAAAAATGCTTGAATTAGCTCGTGGAAAACATGAGTTTAAAATGCGTGAAGTATCAAAAGAAGACGCTTTAAATTTCTATAAAAAACAAAATAATCAATATAAGGTAGAATTGATTGAAAACTTGAATGATGGTGATATTACTTTTTGTGATCATTCAGATTTTACCGATTTATGTCGTGGAGGACATATTCCTAATACAGGAATCATAAAAGCTGTGAAAGTGATGAGTGTTGCTGGAGCCTATTGGAGAGGTGACGAAAAAAACAATCAACTTACACGTGTATATGGTATTTCTTTTCCAAAGCAAAAAATGCTTACCGAGTATTTGGAACTACTCGAAGAAGCTAAAAAACGTGATCACAGAAAATTAGGAAAAGAACTGGAGTTATTTGCATTTTCTTCAAAAGTGGGGCAAGGCCTACCACTTTGGCTTCCAAAAGGTGCTGCACTAAGAGAGCGTTTAGAAAACTTCTTAAAGAAAGCTCAGAAAAAAGCTGGTTATGAAATGGTGATAACACCCCATATTGGTCAAAAAGAATTATATGTTACTTCTGGCCATTATGCAAAATATGGAGAAGATAGCTTCCAACCTATACATACTCCAAAGGACGGTGAAGAGTTTTTATTAAAACCAATGAACTGTCCGCATCATTGTGAGATTTACAACAACAAACCCTATTCGTATAAAGAATTGCCTAAGCGTTTTGCAGAATTTGGAACTGTATATAGGTATGAGCAAAGTGGTGAATTACATGGGTTAACTCGTGTTAGAGGTTTTACACAAGATGATGCTCATATTTTTTGTACACCTGATCAACTAGATAAAGAATTTAAAGATGTTATTGATTTAGTCTTGTATGTTTTCAAATCGCTAAGTTTTGAGAATTTTACGGCGCAAGTTTCATTAAGAGATCCTGAAAATAGAGAGAAGTATATTGGAAGTGATGAAAATTGGGAAAAAGCCGAAAATGCAATTATAAATGCAACCAAAGAAAAAGGACTTGATTATGTGATTGAATATGGAGAAGCCGCATTTTATGGTCCTAAATTAGACTTTATGGTGAAAGATGCTTTGGGTAGAAATTGGCAATTAGGAACTATTCAAGTAGATTACAATTTACCTGAACGATTTGACTTAAATTATAAAGGAGCAGACAATCAATTACACAGACCCGTTATGATTCATAGAGCTCCATTTGGATCTATGGAGCGTTTTATTGCTGTTTTATTAGAACATACAGGTGGTAAATTCCCTTTATGGCTAACACCTGAACAAGTTATAATACTACCTATCAGTGAGAAATATCAAAAATATGCAGAAAATGTTTTACATTTGCTAGAAAATTCCGAAATTCGCGCCCTTGTAGATGATAGAAATGAAAAAACGGGTAGAAAGATTAGAGATGCCGAATTAAATAAGATTCCGTTTATGCTGATTGTAGGTGAGCAGGAAGAGAAAGACGGCACGGTTTCTGTAAGAAAACAAGGAGATGGCGATATGGGTTCATTATCAATCAATGAATTTATATCATTTTTAAATAAAGAAGTTAGTAGTACATTAGAACAATTTTAAGTTTAATTTAAATTTTACAGTTATAGCAATCAAGAGAAGATCAGGGGGAAGAAAGCCTTGGAGAGTAATCAAAGAAGATCAACATAGAATTAATGAGCACATTAAATTTGTTGACGAAGTGCGTTTAGTAGGAGACAACGTAGAAGTTGGAGTATATTCAATTTCTAAGGCGAAGTCACTTGCTAGAGAACAAGAACTAGATTTGGTAGAAATATCTCCCAAAGCTGATCCGCCAGTTTGTAAAATAATAGATTATAAAAAATTTCTTTACGAACAAAAAAAGCGAGAGAAAGCACAAAAATCTAAAGCAACTAAAGTTGTTGTTAAAGAAATAAGATTTGGACCTAATACGGATGAACATGATTTTGAATTTAAAAAGAAACATGCTATCAAGTTTTTACAAGAAGGTGCAAAATTAAAAGCGTTTGTGTTTTTTAAAGGAAGATCTATCATTTATAAAGATCAAGGACATATTTTACTTCTAAGATTAGCAACCGAATTAGAAGAATATGGAAAAGTTGAGCAAATGCCAAAGTTAGAAGGTAAACGTATGATTATGTACTTAGCTCCAAAAAAGAAATAATGCTAGAATACATTTAGTATATATATATAATAAGCAAGATAAAAAAGTAGAAGAAAGATGCCTAAAATGAAAACAAAATCTAGTGCCAAAAAGCGTTTTAAGCTTACGGCTTCTGGAAAAATTAAGAGAAAGCATGCTTTTAAAAGTCATATTTTGACTAAAAAAAGCAAAAAACGTAAATTAAAGTTAACTCATGATGGTTTAGTACATAAATCAGATAGAGCTAACATTTTACAACAGTTAACTTTAAAATAATAAAGTTACAGGGAATTTAATTATTAACCTTGGAGTAGAGCTAATGCAAGTTCAAATAGTTATTTGACGCCTACTACAAAAAAACAAATGAAATTATGCCAAGATCAGTAAATTCAGTTGCTTCAAGAGCTAAAAGAAAAAAGATATTGAAGCAAGCAAAAGGTTACTTTGGACGTAGAAAAAACGTTTATACAGTAGCAAAAAATGCGGTTGAAAAAGGAATGGTTTATTCTTATAGAGACCGTAAAAACAAAAAAAGAACCTTCCGTGCATTATGGATTCAACGTATTAACGCTGGGGCTCGTCAGTATGGAATGTCTTACTCTCAGTTTATGGGTAAAGTAAAAGCTAATAATATTGAATTGAATCGTAAGGTTCTTGCAGATTTAGCTATGAACAATCCAGAAGCTTTTAAGGCTGTTGTAGATCAAGTAAAATAGATTTTTAATTTCTTGCTTATATATAGAAAACCCAATCAATTGATTGGGTTTTTTAATTATTAAATTTTAATCTTTCCAAGTAACTTTTTTTCTTTCATATTGTTTAACATTATGATATTTACTTCAATGGTTTCATTTGATTTTCCATAATTTTTATAGACCGTATATTTTAATACAACAGGATTTTTACTTTTCTTTACTTTGCTTTCAATATTAATTTGCCATTCTCCTTTTTGAGCATCTATTAATAAAAACTCTTCTGTATTAAAACCCATTTCTTTTTCTTCATATAAGCGAATTTCGTTTTCTGCTTTTGTATGTGGCCAAGAGAAAAATTTCTTTTGAGGGTTTACAAACTGTATTTCAAAATCAGCTGAAACATCATTGTAATCAATAACAATACGTGCGTCATAATTAATATCCTTCAAATAATAATCAGAAACATCACTTAGGTCTAATAGAGTTTGATGCTTTGATATTAAACTTCTCATTTCATTGGTAACTACTTTTTCAATTCCTGAAAAATTAATTCCTTGATAGCTATTATTTTTAATTTTTTTATAAATATCTAGTGCTTCTTGATAATTACCTATTTCTTGATAGATTAGCGCCAAATCTCTATATGATTGAGCTGCTACAGGTTTTAATTTTGCTAAGTTTTCATAAATTCTTTTTGCTAAAAATAGATCTTGCTGTTGTTCTGCCTTATATGCTACAAGCTTTAAAAGCTCAATATTATCTTGATTAACTTCTAAACAATTTGAAAGTATTTTAGAGGATAACTCCCTATTTGAAAACTGTAAAAAATAATCTGAAATATGTACAAAGTACATTGGATTATCTATATAATCAATACGTTGACTTAAATAGTAGGTGTAAACTTCATCAAGTGTTTTATACTTTTTAAACTCTTTAATGTATTTAAACTCTTTTAAAGAGTTGTTTACAATAGCTAAATCCTCAGTGAAATCATTATTTTTAATTAATGCGGAATTTTTAGAATTTTCAGACTTTACTCCTGCTAAAGAAGTTTTTGTAGTAATTAAAATAACACCATTTCCTCCTTCACTTCCATATCTATTGGTAGCAACTAAGCCTTTTAATACCGTAATTTTTGCAATATTATTTGGATCTATAAAATTTGTTAATTGAACACGTCCTGTAGAACTCGATCTACTTATAGGAGTTCCATCAACTAAAATAAGAGGATAGACATTTAGTAGCATTGAGTTTGCCCTTAAAATCATTTGACTGATATCATCATTACCACCGTAACGAGTCACTCCAGAAAATTTACCATGTACAGATATGTTATCATTTCTTCCTTCAAGTAAATTATCAGAGTCAATTGATTGAACAGCATACCCTACTTTATCTTTGTTTGTTTTTCCGTAACCAGTTTCAACTTCTTCTTTAGGCTTACTTTTTCCAGCAACAACAACTTCTTCTAATTCAGTTTCATCATTAATGAGTAGTATTTCAAATCTTTTGTCTTCTCCAATTAAAATTTCTTGAGTTTGCAAGCCTAAATAACTAACAGTTAGTGTATCCCCTTTTTCAGCTTCAATATTAAATTCACCACTACTATCAGTCACTACTCCTTTTTCTCCATTAATAGTAATTGAAACTCCTAATAATGCGCCATTTGAACTATACACACTCCCGGTTATAAACTCATCATTTAGGGTTCCTCTCTGGTCAACTACTTCCCTTTTTGGAATTTCTTTTTGGCTTACATTTAAATTCAAAAGATTCAAAGCTTCATCAATATTAATTCTTGATAAATCAATAAAATTACCTTTTGCACTCAAACTTTCTTGCTCTAAAATGGAACGATTTGCTTTTTTTAAGCTATTGATAATATGTGTTTTATTGGTTTTATTTAATACTAACTTGTCAATTACTTCAACACCATCAGTAAATAAAAAAACAACATCCGAAGTTATTTTTTCCAGTAATACATCATAAAATGCAACTCCATCATAATTAACTTTAACTAATTCATCTTTTAAACTTTCCCAATTTGAATTAACAACTTCAAATCTCTTTTGTAAATTAATCGTATTACTAAAAGTTATTAAATCAACCTCAACATTTGGTGTGTTTTTAAAATAGCTATTTAACACTAATAATTCCTTATCAATATCTTTATCCTTCATAGATAAAGAGGAATCCCAATAAATAGTGATTTTAGAAATAAGTGAAGCTGAGCAGAAAATTTCAGCTCGTATTTGAATTTGAAATATAACCAGAAATATAAAAACGAGAGATATTTTTTTACGCATAGCTTCTAATAATATGTTTTTAAATATACCAATAATTTAAAAACAATTACAAAATTATTCTAACTGAACGAACAATTTTTATAGAAAAAAATGTAGTCTAATTTTCTAAAGGAAATATTTTCACACTGTAGCCTAACCAATTTTGTAACTTATCATAAATAAGCTGTTTGTCTTCGATTGAAAAATCTATAATTCTAGTTGAATGAGATCCTCCTTTTAAAACCATTTTAAGTGCATTTACATGATTTTTCGGGTTTGGAGCACAGGCTCCCCAAGTATCATATTCACCATAAATGTAAAGAATTTTATTTCCTTGATTTTCAATATAATCACGAACTTCTTTTATATAATTAGGATTATAGGTTACATCAATATTTTTTGGCGCAAACCTTAAATTTGTTGGTTTATGAACAACTCTCAATAAATCTTTTACTGGTGTTGTATCGAATCCATAATAACCCAATTCAGTCATATGCTGATAATAGGAAGGTAATAAATCGAAATATGTGTTGTCATTGTAAAAACTAATTCCTACAATACTATTTACGTAATTAAATAATTCTTTGGCAGTGGCATTTTTAGATGGTATTTCTTCGCATTTTCCTCCCCATTGCCAAAAAGAAAAGGGGAATTCTAATACTGCATATTCTAAAGCTTCTTCTTTAGAAAGCTCTGTGAAATTCATGTTTTTCGCTTCTGCATATTTAGAAATTTCAAGCAAAACTGAATCTCTATTTTCTAAAAGCAAACGCTGATATTCAACAATTTTAGCTCTACACTCATCAGTTCCAATAGTTTTAATATGTTGTTCTGTTCTTGGGTCTTCTTGGCCATCAATAAGCGGTGCAACATAAGGAACCGCGACGTCAACATCATATGGATATTTAGATTTGTATATTAAAACAGTTTCTCCTCCCTTGCTAATTCCAGTTGAAATCCATTTACTTTTATAAAGTGTTTTTAATTTTGTTACTAACTGATGATAATCTTCAATTGCCTGATCATTTTTTAAATAGTTCCATTGAATTGAATCTGGACGTGATTTACCAAAAAAACGATATTCTACTTGAACTTGATTTGCTTGTAATATTTTGCTTAATTCATAAGTGCTTGGACGAGCATTATAACCTTCTGTAACCAAAACAGTGGGCTTATCTAGACCGCTATGAGTTAGGTAAACAAAATGTTTAAAAAATCCGGCTGTACTATCTTTGTGGTCCAAAGGTTCATTTAAAACTAATTGAAAAGCTTTTGTGAAATGATCTTTCGCTTCGATCTTGGTAATTTCTGCATCTGGAAAAATTTGTTCTAACTGTTGTTGAAAACTTAAAATTTCAATAGGTTCTAACTGCACTACTTTGCAACCAGCTACTAAAGCACTTATTGATAAAAATAAAATAACAGACTTGAATAATTTCATATCTAAATGGAGTTAAAAATCAATTCAACAAAATTAATAATAAAAGTATAATACTTTGCTTATAAATTACACTTATACTTGCTAAGATACTATCATAAAATAACACTCGTTTATTTGTTAAGAATTGTTAAACTTTTCAATTTAAAAATTAGTTTTACTATTTTTAAATTTTATTATGAAAAAACTACTATTAATACTATTGATTGTTTCTTTTATTTCGTGTAAAAGTGATAAGACTTCTGAAGAAAAATCTAATGAAATTAGTATAAAATCCTATACATATGAAACATTAGAACCTCTTCTTAACAAAGATGATGATAAAACATATGTAATAAATTTTTGGGCAACTTGGTGCAAACCTTGTGTTGAAGAATTACCTGCCTTTGAAAAAATCAATGCTAATTATAAAGATAAAAATGTTGAAGTTATTTTAGTAAGTTTAGATTTTCCAAATCAAATAGAAACAAGATTAATACCTTTTATTAAGGAACATAACTTAAAATCTAACGTTATTTTAATGGCAGATGTTGATCAAAATAAATGGATACCAAAAATTAGCGAAAAATGGTCTGGTGCTATTCCGGCTACCTTAATTTATAATAAGAATTCTCGTAAATTTTATGAGCAATCGTTCTCGTATGATTTATTAGAAAAAGAACTAAAAGAAATTTTTAAAACCTACTAATTATGAAAACATTAAAATCAATTTTACTAGTATCAGTTTTTATTATTGCAACTGCATTTACAATTAGACCAGTAGCTGATGGATATAAAATTGGCGATACAGCTACCGATTTTAAATTGAAAAACGTTGATGGAAAAATGGTGTCGATGTCCGATTATGAAAATGCAAAAGGATTTATCGTAATTTTCACTTGCAACCATTGTCCTTTTTCAATTGCCTATGAGGATCGCATTATTGACTTAGATAAACAATATAAAGATAAGGGTTATCCTGTAATTGCAATAAACCCTAATAATCCTGAAATATCAAAAGGCGATGACTTTGTTTCTATGCAAAAAAGGGCCAAAGAAAAAGGGTTTACATTTCCTTATCTATTTGATGACGGACAAAAGATTTTTCCTCAATATGGAGCGACAAGAACTCCTCACGTATTTTTACTAAATAAAGAAGATAAAGAATTAAAAGTTGCTTATATAGGTGCTATTGACAATAATTACTCAGATGCGACAGCAGTTACTGAAAAATATGTAGAAGATGCAATAAACGCATTAATTGAAGGTGAGAAACCAAATCCTAACTTTACAAAAGCCATTGGTTGTACTATTAAAAAATAAAAAAAAAGCGCCATTTAAAAATGGCGCTTTTTTTAAGCTCTCATAATTGCTTCAATTTCACTTATTTCAATAGGCATTTCAGTAGTTAAATTTTTAGTGCCATTTTCAATAATTAAATAATCATTTTCCAATCGGCAACCTATTCCTTCCTCAGTAATATAAATTCCAGGTTCACAAGTAACAACCATTCCAACTTCAAAAGGTCTGGTATAAAGACCAACATCATGAACATCTAGACCGATATGATGCGCAGTACCATGCATAAAGTATTTCTTGTATAATGGATTATCAGGGTCTTGATTTTTAATATCTTTAAATTTTAATAACCCTAATTTTATTAATTGTTCTTCGACTAAAGTCGCCATTTGCTTTTCATAATCAGCAGGAATAACTCCTGGTTTTATTAATTTTGAACCTTCTTTTAAACAATAAAGCACAGCATTATAAACTTCTTTTTGACGTTTACTAAATTTACCGTTTACGGGAAAACAGCGCGTAGTGTCAGAATTATAATTAGCATAACAAACACCAAAATCCATCAAAACCATATCTCCATCCATGCAAACTGAATCATTTGTATTATAATGTAATGCACAAGCATTTGCGCCCGAGGCAACTATTGGCATAAACGCATGACGCTTTCCTCCTTTTCTGGTTAGTTCATAAGTTAACTCAGCTTCGAGTTCATACTCTTTCATTCCTGGTTGAATTGTCTTTAAAACTCTCTCAAAACTACCAATACTAATATTTGCAGCTTGTTGCATCAACGCTATTTCTTCTTCAGATTTGATTTGACGTAAATCTCTCGTAATTTTTGCAGCCCGCTTGAAATTATGAAGAGGATATTTTTCTTTACAAAAAGATATCATTCTATCTTGTTGCGTATTTATATCTGTAGTTAGTGTTTTTTTATGCTCGTTATGCCCAAGATAAAAAGTATCTGCTTCAAATGCCATATACTGCAGTGTCAATTCAAAATCTTGAATCCATTTTACATTTTTTATTCCAGAAACTTCAAAAGCTTGCTCCTTTGTTAATTTATCACCTTCCCAAATTTTTATAACATCGCTTGTTTCTTTCACAAATAAAATCTCTCTATTTTCTGGTAAAGCAGCATCTGGATACAGTAGTAGAATTGATTCTTCCTGATCAATACCAGTTAAATAAAACAAATCGTTATTTTGAGTAAACCCCATAACATCATCAGCATTATTAGGCATTACATCATTTGAAGTTAAAATTGCAATGGAGTTGGACTCCATTTTATCTGAAAAATTTTTTCTGTTATTGATAAATAATGATGAAGGAATTTTAGCGTATCTCATATAAAATTTAATAACCTTTAGAAGGTTTAAATTTATAAATTATATTATAATTATAAATTTAAATCTTAAATTAATTTTTTATCAATATACTTAGAATTCATAATTCTTAAAGCTCCCATATACTTCAATTTGAATGAAACCACATCCCCTACTTTGTATTTTTTTCTAGTATTAGTTAAGTCAACAACTAACATGTCTGAACTTGCCCCAATAAAATCAATTTTTTTATTTATAGGCTCCAAAAAATCGGTAGTAGCAATATCCAACAAACCAATGTCTAAAATCCCCCTTTTATGAGTATTCCCATAGTCTTCTGGATTAATTTCTATTATTTCACCTGAAGGGTTTTCTTCTACTTCACCAAAAGGCACTATTGGCTTTTCTGTAATTTCAATAATTTCGGCATGTAATACAAAAACATCGCTTTTCATCTTTGGAATGGTTTTACTTGAAAATAAATCAACACCAAAAAATAATGTTTCTCCTATTCTAAAATGATTTATTCCTTTAGGAATTTGTTTCTTTAATAAAAGAGGAATCATAACAGAAGAACCCCCCGTTACATAGTCAATTTTTTTACCAAATTTGGCTTCAATTAATTGTTCATACAGGCTTAACTGAATTAATTTATCCTTGCTTGGCATTACGCCACTTAAACAATTTAAATTTGCTCCAATACCAACAACTTTTATATTAGGCAATTCAAATACTTTTTTATAAAAATCCAATAAATGTTCTCCTAAAATACCTTCACGTAAGTCGCCAAGCTCTATCATGATAATTATCCGATGCACTTTATTTTGGACTTTAGCCTCTTCAGAAAGCCATTTTATAGTTGTAAATTCTGTATTAAAACTTACATCGGCAAATTTAACCACACTTTTTATACTTCTTTTTGCTGGTGGTTTAATGTATATCGTTTCAACTTTTGGATCTATAGACTTTATGGTTTTTAAATTTGTTAAACGAGCATCGCAAACTTGTTCTTCTCCTAGTGATAATACAAATTCGAGATAGGTTTTATTTCCACAAAGCATTTTTAAGACAGGTGCCCATTCAATACTGTTTTTATTGAATAATTGTTTTAGATAGCTGTAATTTATTGCTAACGATTTTCTATTTAAAGTTATATAAGCCATAATTATATTGTGATTATTCGAGGAATGTCTTTATCTATTCTTGAAAGCACTTCGTAATTAAGCTGATCTGTATTATTACAAAATGAAGATAATGGAATGTCCAAATCAGTACTTGATCCTATTAAAATAACTTCATCATTTATAGCAATTGAATCACTAGATGAAATATCTATTAATAGCATATTCATGTTAATTGTACCTATTACGCTATAGCGATTATTATTAATAATTACTCTTCCTAAATTACTTAAGCTTCTGCTATATCCATAGCCATACCCAATAGGCACTGAGGCCACTTTTGTTTCATTTTCTGCTAAAAAAGAGCTACCATATCCTATAAATTCACCTTTAGATACTAGTTTTACATCCATAATATAGGACTTCCAACTTAATACTGGTTTTAGAGGATTTTTGTCGATGTTATACTTAGATATGTATTTAATAAAAGATTCTCTACTTGGCCACAAACCATATTGCAAAATTCCTACTCTTACCATGTCATAATTTTTAGTAGGGAAAGCTAAAACTGAAGCACTGCACGAACAGTGAATTTTTTCTGCTATAATTTCATGAGATTTAAAAAACTTAATGGCTTTATTAAATACTATTTGTTGTTGTTTCACCCTAACATAGTTATTTAAACTTTCTGCGCCGGCGAAATGTGTACATAATCCTTTTACCTTTATAAACTCCTTATGAGTTTTTACTAATTGAATAACATCATTCCAATCTTTTTGGTTAAATCCTGTACGATTCATCCCAGTTTCAATTTCTATATGAATATTTAAAACTTGCTTTTTTTTCATTGCTTTTGAAAGCATTTGTTTTAATCTGGCTAAGTTGAATACAAAAAAATCTATTCCATTATCAATAATCCAATCTTCATCATTGCAATTAATATCTCCCATTATTAATATTGTAAAGTCCTTTTTCGCAACTTCAAATGCTTTTTTTGCTTCAAAAGAACTATAAACCGAAAAATGATTCACATTGAATTCTTGAAGTAAAGGAACCATTTGGGCAATGCTATGACCATACGCATTTCCTTTGATTACAGATGATAAGGTTACAGATTTACTAATTAATGATTTTATTATATCTATATTATTTTTTAATGCCGATTTACTAATTTGAATGACTGAACTATGCATAAATTAATTTTAATATTTCATAAAACATCTGTACACCGTAAGGTGTAATTTCGTCGGGGAAATCATAATCTGGGTTATGTAAAGCAGGGGTGTTTTTACCTGAACCTAACCCAAACATAGCACCATTGTACTTTTGTGTAAATGCTCCAAAATCTTCACCCCACTTAAAAGGTGTTTTCTTTTCTATAATTTTAAAAGAATTGTATATTGCTGCTTTTCTTATATAATCTACAGCTTTGCTATTATTATTGGCTGAATCGAATTCATAAATCCAATCGAAGGTGTTTTTAAGTTCATGCTTTTCACAAATTATATTTATTATTGTAGCGATTTTTCCTTTCAGAGCCTTCAATTGATTGGCTGTCCAACATCTTATGGTAAAATGCAGTTCTGCGTAATCTGCTGAGATACCGTAATCTTTTGATCCTAAAGTAGCATAAATAGTAGTAATTACTGCAAATGTTTTACTTTCTAAATTAGTATCAGCTAAAGCTTTAATTGCAGTTAGTATTTCTAATAAGGCTAGATCGGGATTAACACCATTTTCTGGTTCTGCAGCATGAGCCGTTTTTCCTTTTAACGTAATTTTTAAACTTGTTACTGAAGGAGTAAAAGAGTCGGATTTTACAATAATACTTCCAAAATCATAATGAGGTACATTATGTAACGAATAAACAAAATCGGGTTGTATTGATTTAAATTTTTCATCCTCTAAAACGGCTTTTGCACCTTTTCCATTTTCTTCTGATGGTTGAAATAATAAAATAACTTTTCCTTTTAATAGAGGCTTTTTTTTTAAAACTCTTGCCAAACCTATTAGTATGGCAGCGTGGCCATCATGTCCACATTTATGAGAAA
>NZ_JABDRI010000015.1 GCF_013041805.1 Lutibacter sp. | reverse complement strand
ATTTGTTAAAAGATGTTCCACAATTAGACAAAACAAGAATTGACGATGTTATTGTTGGAAATGCAATGCCAGAAGCCGAACAAGGACTAAATATGGGCCGATTAGTCTCATTAATGGGTTTAAAAGTTGAAGATGTTCCTGGCATGACCGTGAATAGATATTGCGCATCTGGTTTAGAAACTGTAAGTATTGCCGTGGCAAAAATACAATCTGGAATGGCAGACTGTATTATTGCAGGCGGTGTAGAAAGTATGAGTTATATTCCAATGGGTGGTTATAGACCTGTTCCAAATTACAAATCAGCTAAAGAAGGTAATGAAGATTATTATTGGGGAATGGGCTTAACAGCTGAAGCAGTTGCTCAACAATTTAAAGTTTCTCGTGAAGATCAAGATGAATTTTCTTTTAAATCACATATGAAAGCTTTGGAAGCACAAGCAAAAGGAACTTTTAATGATGATATTGTTCCCATTACTGTTGAAAATATTTTTCTAGATGATAATGGTAAAAAACAAACTAAAAATTACACAGTTTCAGTTGATGAAGGGCCGCGTAAAGGAACTTCAATAGAAGCTTTATCAAAATTACGTCCAGTCTTTGCAAATGGAGGAAGCGTTACTGCTGGTAACTCTTCTCAAATGAGTGACGGAGCCGCATTTTTATTAGTAATGAGTGAAGAAATGGTCAAAGAATTAAATATTGAACCAATTGCTCGTATGGTCTCATTTGCCGCAGTTGGTGTTGAACCAAGGATTATGGGAATTGGTCCTGTAAAAGCTATTCCTAAAGCGCTAAAACAAGCAAACCTAACTCTGAATGATATTGATTTAATTGAATTAAATGAAGCATTTGCATCACAGTCATTAGCAGTTATGAGAGAACTGAATATTAACCAAGATATTGTAAATGTAAATGGTGGTGCTATTGCACTAGGTCATCCACTAGGTTGTACTGGTGCAAAACTTTCTGTTCAATTATTTAACGAAATGCGCAGAAGAAAAAACAAATATGGTATTGTAACAATGTGTGTTGGTACGGGACAAGGTGCGGCAGGTGTTTATGAATTATTAAAATAAAATCTATCTAAGAAATGGCAACAATAAAAGGAGGAGAATTCCTAATAAAAGAAATTAAAGCGAATGAAATTTTTATTTCAGAAGAGTTCAACGAAGAACAAAAAATGATGAAAGAAGCGGTTATAGAATTTATAGACCGTGAAGTTTGGCCTCATAAAGAACGTTTCGAAAATAAAGATTATGCACTTACTGAAGAAGTAATGCGTAAAGCAGGGGAAATGGGGTTTTTAGGTGTATCAATACCTGAAAAATATGGAGGAATAGGAATGGGATTTGTTTCAACAATGCTAGTAACAGATTACATTTCATCTGCAACAGGCTCTGTAGGAACGGCATTTGGCGCACATACAGGAATTGGTACAATGCCAATTTTTCTATATGGAACTGAGTCTCAAAAAAACAAATATTTACCTTTATTAACGTCAGGAGAAAAATTTGGAGCATATTGTTTGACAGAACCTGGAGCTGGTAGTGATGCTAATTCGGGTAAAACAACCGCCGAATTAACTGCTGATGGAAAACATTATAAAATTAACGGACAAAAAATGTGGATATCAAACGCAGGTTTTGCTGAAATTTTTATTGTTTTTGCTCGTATTGAAGATGATAAAAACATTACTGCTTTTATTTTGGAATTTGATAAAGACAATCCAAACGGAGTTTCTTTAGGAGAAGAAGAAAAAAAATTAGGAATCACCTCATCCTCAACACGTCAAGTATTTTTTAGTGATACTTTGATTCCTGTTGAAAATATGCTTTCTGAAAGAGGAAAAGGTTTTAAAATAGCTTTAAACTCTTTAAATGTTGGTCGTATTAAATTAGGAGCAGCTTGTTTAGATGCAAGTAGAAGAATAATTACAGAATCTGTTAAATACGGAAACGAACGTAAACAATTTAAAACTGCCATTTCTAATTTTGGTGCTATCCAGAAAAAATATGCAGAAATGAGCGCCAAAACATTTACCATTGATGCTGCTTGTTACCGAGCAGCAAAAGATATTCAGAATATGATTGATGATGGTTTGGCTGCAGGAAAATCACATCAAGATGCTGAATTGGCTGCTTTTCAAGAATATGCAATAGAATGTGCAATTATTAAAGTGTACGCTTCAGAGGTTTCTCAATTTGTATCAGATGAAGGTATTCAAATATTTGGTGGTATGGGATTCTCAAAAGACACGCCAATGGAAAGTGCTTGGAGAGATGCTAGAATTACTAGAATTTATGAAGGAACTAACGAAATAAACAGACTTTTAACCGTTGGAATGTTGTTGAACAAAGCAATGAAAGGTGAAATTGACGTGATAACCCCAGCAACTGAAGTTGGAAATAGCCTTATGGGAATTCCTTCATTTGACACTCCAGATTTTTCAGAATTATTGTCTGAAGAAAAAGCGATGATTGCCAAGTTAAAAAATGCATTTTTAATGATTGCAGGAAAAGCTGTTCAAACTTATGGCATGGAATTAGAAAGTCATCAACAACTAATTTTAGCAGCTGCAGAGGTAATGATTGAAGTTTATATGGCTGAATCTGCAATTTTAAAAGCTGAAAAAGTTGCAAAATTAACTTCAGAAGATACTGCTAAATGTCAAATTGCAATGGCAAAACTCAACTTATTTAACGCCGTTGAAAAATCTGCAAGTATGGGAAAAGAAGCAATTCTTTACTTTTCTGAAGGTGATGAACAACGTATGATGCTGATGGGATTAAAACGTTTTACTAAATATGTAAACAATCCAAACCCTATTGCATTGCGCAAAACTATTGCAGAAAAAGTTATAGCAGAAAACAAATATTGTTTCTAAGCTCTCTAACTTAAACAAATTAATTACTATTAAAAAGCTGTTACCTATGTAACAGCTTTTTTTTGGATTTGAATAAAGTTCTAATCTTTTTTTTTGTAAATTTATAGTACTAAATAATTACATACTTAATTACCAATTGTTTAATCTATAAAAATAGTATTATGAAGCAAAACATTGGAATTTGGATAGACACAAAACAAGCTGTCGCCATTAAACTTTTCAACAATAAACATTCTGTTAAAATAATTGAATCAAATATTGAAACCCGGGAGCGCGTGGCTGGTGAGTCAAAAAAATATGGAAGATTTGGTGGTCAGTATATGACCTTTGAAAAAAACAAATTAAATAGAAAAAATGAACAAATAAATCAATTTATCAAAAATCTAATAAAAGAAGTTGAAAATTGTGAATCAGTTGTATTATTCGGACCATCTAAGATGAAAAATATATTTGAAAAAGAGCTCTTAAAAAACTTAAAGCTCTCAATCAAATTAGTTGGAGTTTATAATTCAAAACAACTTACCGAAAATCAAATGGTTGCTTGGGTGAAAGACTTTTTTCAAAAGTAACCATCTAAATTAAATTAATTACATTCGTAAAAATTTAAAATTTATTGATTTATGAAATTAACCACAATTTCAGTAGTACTTTTAATGCTTACTTCACATAATGTTTTATCACAAAATACAACTATTGATACTTTTAAAACAACAAATGGTGTGATAAAAATTCAACCAATTTTACATAGCAGTTTCGTATTGACCTATAATAACACCAGTATTTATGTAGATCCATATGGCGGTGAAAACTTATATAAAAATCTAAAATCACCCGATATTGTTTTAATTACAGATATTCATGGTGATCATTTAAACCAAGAAACTCTCAATGCTATTGACACTTCAAATGCCTTATTTATTGTGCCAGAAGCTGTTGCCAATGAATTACCTGAAAAATATAATTCAAAAGTTGAGATTTTAAAAAACGGTCAAGGAATCCATCGATTAAATTTTTTTATCAAAGCAATTCCGATGTACAACTTACCTGAAACTCAAGATTCAAAACACCCAAAAGGTAGAGGAAATGGATATCTTTTAACCATAGACGATAAACGTATTTATATTTCTGGGGATACTGGAGATATTCCTGAAATGAGGATACTTCAACATATTGACATCGCTTTTGTTTGTATGAACCTTCCCTACACAATGACTATTAATCAAGCAGCAGATGCAGTTTTAGAATTTAAGCCTAACGTAGTATACCCTTTTCACTATCGAGGTAAAGATGGATTTAGTGATGTTAATGAGTTTAAAAACCTTGTAAATACTAAAAATAAAGCTATTGAAGTTCGATTGAAAAATTGGTATCCTAAAGAATAAAAATAATTTACCTAAAACTAATTCAAATGAATATCTCATTAAAAATTAGCGCTTTATTACTATTTGTTTTATCCACGATAAGTTGTTCGAATAAGAATCAAGTATTCGAAGCTGAGAACTCAATTAATTCAAAAGATTTAGAGAAACATATTGTTACGTTGTCTTCTGATGAATTTCAAGGAAGAAAACCGTTCACTATTGGAGAAAAAAGAGCAACGAAATATATTGCTAATGCTTTCAAAGAAATAGGGCTAGAAAGTGGTTATAATGGATCGTATTTTCAAAATGTTCCGGCGGTAGAATTAAATTACACACCTGATAAAAGTATTTCCATACAAACTAAAAATGGTGAACTTACTTTAGAACTCACAAAAGATTATATCGCTAAAACACCTCATATAAAAGATTCAATAACTATAAAAAATGCTGAAATAGTATTTGCTGGTTATGGAATTGTTGCTCCTGAATATGGATGGAATGATTATAAAGATATTGACGTAAAAGATAAAATTGTTTTAGTGCAAGTAAATGACCCTGGCTTTGCAACGCAAAATGAATCGCTATTTAGAGGAAATGCAATGACATATTACGGTAGATGGGCCTATAAATATGAAGAAGCAGCAAGACAAGGAGCAAAAGGAATTCTAGTAATTCACTCCACTAAAGCCGCAGGTTATGGATGGCAAGTACTTACAAATACCTCAGGTTTTGGAATATCTATTCAGGCTAAAGATCAAAATTTGCAAAAATGTGCGCTCGAAGGATGGATTACTGATGCTGCAGCTCAAAAATTATTTGAAAAATCTGGACTAAACTATGATGAGCTTTTAAAAAATGCTGAAAATTCAAATTTTAATGCTTTAAGTTTAAATTGTAATCTAAATTTAACAATAAAAACTGCCTTAAAATTTCAAAACAGTAAAAATGTTGTTGGTATAATTAAAGGAACGAAACGCCCTGAGGAATGTATTGTTTATAGTGCTCATTGGGATCATTTCGGTATTGGTCCAGCTCAAAATGGAGATTCAATATATAATGGTGCAATGGATAATGGTACAGCTCTTGCAGCTATGTTAGAAACAGCTAAAGCTTTTACTAACTTAAAAATAAAACCTGAACGCTCTGTTGTTTTTATTGCTGTTACCGCTGAAGAAACCGGGTTCATTGGTTCAAAATATTATGCTCAAAACGGACTTTTCTCTCCAGAAAAAACAATTGCAAATTTAAATTATGAATTATTATTGCCAATGGGAAAAATGAAAGATGTAACTATTACTGGTTTTGGACAATCTGAACTAGACTCGTACGTTGAAGCAGCAGCAAAAGAGCAAGATCGATATATTATTGAAGAACCTTTTCCAGAAAATGGTATGTATTATAGATCAGATCATTTCAGTTTTGCACAAATTGGTATCCCTTCCCTATTTATAAAAGGATGGCAAGATAGCAGAGAACACGGAAAAGAATGGGCTAAAGAACAAATAAATACTTATTGGAAAACTGCATATCATAAACCAGCAGATGAATATATCCCTGAAACTTCTGATTTGTCAGGAATTATTGAAGATGCCAAATTATTCTTTAAAATTGGCTATAAATTAGCAAATGAAGCTAACTACCCAAATTGGAATGAAAAATCTGAATTCAGATCAATTAGAGAAAAATCAATGCAACATAATTAGTTTTTTAAAATCTCTTTTCCAATGGCGCATTGCAAACATAAATGTTTGTTGCAATACTCATTTTTCAATTGAAGTAAGGCTTGTGTTTTAAATGCATTTGACGTTGTAACATTTAACTTGTTAAAATTAGAGATAACTGAGTTTCTTTCAGGTTTAATTTGTTCACTAATTAAAAATAACTCACTAAAGTCATTTTTTCCTAAACTTTTAAGATGAACAAATTTTAAAGGTATTATGGTGTTAATAAGCAAAAGGTCTATAAAAGATTTAGAAAGCTTTTTTATCCTTTTTTTAGATGTAATATCAAAAGTATAATGTGTTTCCCAAAATGGAAATGTTAATACCTCGAATAATTCATAAAACTCATCTAATTTATCAATTTCAATAATTTTTGAAAATAAATTTTGATATTTATGATATAAAAATGCTAACTGTGACAGTCTAATTGTTGGAAAATTATGAGGTCTTAACCTAAAAAATTGAACTTGACCTTTTGAAATAGACTTTATCTTAAATTTTGTTTTCAAATATTCATACTCTTTTTTTAATTTATGAAAATAAAAAGCCTCATTTTCAGAAGAAAGTAATCCTGCCTGACCAAAAAACAAAGCTTCTAATTGAGTTTTATTATTTGAAATTTTTCTAACAATTGAAAAGTCAAAAGATGTTGCAAAATTTACAAATGACTCATTGTTTACCTTTAGCCCAAAACCCTTTGCCATTAATACAAATAGTGTAGCTTCCCAATTATTTTGATTTTCTAATAATAGTTGTTTAACAAAATCAGACTTTTGCTCTAATCGCTCAAAATACAGTCGTTCTAGCCAGTTTACAACAACAAAGTTATTCACATATTTTATGTCGTTTTCACAATTTATCCATTTCTTATTTTTACTAAAAAGTTCATCATAATTAATTAATAATTCTTTTGGGATATAATTTTTTAACTCTAATGTAGGAATTTTATCATTATTTTTTCTAAAGATTTCAACATCGTGTTCCCAAACAACGTGAAGTATGACTGAATCATAATTCTCATCTATTTCATGTTGATGCTGATACCAATCTGAAGATTGTATATGTATTTCAACATTTCCAACCCAAAGTTGTTTATCAATTCTAATTTTTGCATTTAAAAAATCTGGACCAGAGTTTAAATTTTCAGTACCAACTGAAAATAATTCAATCTTTTCTTTTGCAGTAGTTTGAATACTTTTAAATGAAAACAACTTAAGTTTCCATATAAAATGAAGTAATTTTTCTTTCATAGCCTTTTTAGTTATCTAAAAGTAAACATTAACTTTTAGTTATGAAAATTGAATGTCTAATTTTGATTAATTTCAGTATTTTTAAATTAAATTTGTGGTACAAATTTTACTAAAATGAATACAATTGAAAGCCTCGAATGGCGATATGCCACAAAAAAATTTGATCCTTCAAAAAAACTTTCAAAACAACAAGTTGAAACCCTTAAAAAAGCATTTAATTTAACTCCAACATCTTTTGGATTACAACCTATGAAAATGATTGTAATCTCTGATAAGCAATTGCAAGAACAATTTGTAGAACATTCTTATTTTCAACGTCAGGTTGCGGATGCGTCTCATTTATTAGTATTGTGCATTGACACAGATACAACTACAAAAGATATTAATGCTTATTTTGATTTAGAGAAGGAGATTAGAAATGTTGGTGAGAAAGTAGTTGCTGACTTCAGAAAACAGCTAATTGGTATGTACGAAGGTCAAACTTTGGAAGAAAAACAGCTTTCTGCAATTTATCAAACCTATATTGCTCTTGGGAATTTAATGACTGTTTGCGCTATTGAAAAAATTGATGCGTGCCCTTTGGAAGGATTTGTTCCTAAAAAAATTGATGAGCTCTTAAATTTAAAAAGCTTAAATTTAAAATCTGTCCTATTATTACCTGTAGGTTTTAGAGCTGAAGATGATATCATGAATGGATTAAAGAAAGTTCGAAAACCAATGAATGAAACCATTATAGAAATAGTGAAATAAATCAAAATAATATAAAATGAATAAAGACATAAGAACTCTTGAACCAACCGAACTTTGGAATAATTTTGCAGACCTAAATGCTGTTCCTAGAGGTTCAAAAAAAGAAGAGAAAGTAATCCAATTTATGGTTGACTTTGGGAAAAAATTAAATCTTAAAACAGTAGTAGATCCTGTTGGAAATGTAATTATAAAAAAACCAGCATCAAAAGGGATGGAAAATCGTAAAACCATTGTAATGCAATCGCATTTGGATATGGTTCATCAAAAAAATTCTGCAACTGTATTCGATTTTGATACTGAAGGAATAAAAATGAAAGTTGAAGATGGTTGGGTAAAAGCAGATGGGACAACATTAGGTGCTGACAATGGATTAGGTGTTGCAGCAATTATGAGCGTATTAGCATCGAAAGAGATTAAACATCCGGCGATTGAAGCTTTATTTACTATTGATGAAGAAACAGGTATGACTGGAGCAATGGGATTACAATCCGGTTACTTAGATGGTGAAATTTTGTTAAATTTAGATACTGAAGAAGATGATGAAATTGACATTGGATGTGCTGGAGGAATAGATATTACAGCAAAAAATGTATATCACGAAGTAAATACACCTTCAAATAGCATAGGTTTTTCTATTGCCGTAACTGGATTAAATGGAGGGCATTCTGGAATGGATATTGATAAAGGGCTTGGAAATGCAAATAAAATAATGAATCGTTTATTGTATGAAGCGCAAGACCTTTTAAGAATTTCTGAAATAAATGGTGGTAGTTTGCGAAATGCTATTCCAAGAGAAAGTTTTGCTCTAATTTCAGTATATTCAGCTAAAAAAGAAACATTCATCAAAAAAATAAATAAAGCGACTAGCCAAATTAAAGAAGAATTTAAAGTTGTAGATCCAAATCTAGAAATTACAATTTCGGAAACAAGTGTTCCAAAAAAAGTAATGACGACCATTAGTCAAATTACTCTTTTGAATACCATTTATGCTGCACATAATGGTGTATACAGAATGAGTAATGATATGGAAGGATTAGTTGAAACTTCAAATAATGTAGCCCGTGTAATTGTCAAAGAAGAAGAAATTACCATTTTATGTTTAACGAGATCTTCAGTAGAAACTTCAAAATTTGATTTGGCAAATACGTTAAAAGCAGCTTTTGAATTAGCTGGTTACCAAGTAACGCAATCAGGTTCTTATCCTGGATGGAAACCAAATGTAAATTCTCCGATATTAAAGGTTTTGACTGAAACATATGAGAAGTTGTTTGATAGTAAAGCTGATGTTGTTGCCTGCCACGCAGGGCTTGAATGTGGTATTTTAGGTACAAACTATCCTGATATGGATATGATTTCATTTGGGCCAACCATTCAAGGTGCTCATTCGCCAGATGAAAAAGCTAATATAAAATCTGCACAAAAGTTTTGGAAATATTTATTAACTATTTTAGAAAACATTCCTTCTAAAAACTAGTAAAAAATAAAAGAGATTTAAATTTAAATCTCTTTTATTTTTTTATCTCTTTGTTAACAATATTCTCTTTTAAAAACCATAAATAATTGTATTTTTACAACTTTATAAAACATTTTATTCTTAAATGGGGAAAATTATTGCAATTGCAAATCAAAAAGGTGGAGTAGGTAAAACTACAACAACCGTAAATTTAGCAGCAGCTCTAGGTGTACTAGAAAAAAAAGTGCTTCTTATTGATGCTGATCCACAAGCTAATGCTTCGTCTGGACTTGGAATTATTGTAGAAGAAGTTGAAAATGGAAGTTATCAACTTTTAGAACATACCGTTTCAGCAAAACAAGCAATTGTAGCAACTACCTCTCCAAATGTAGATATCATTCCTGCTCATATTGATTTGGTTGCAATAGAAATTGAATTAGTTGATAAAGATCAACGCGAATTTAAACTAAAAGAAGCGCTTGCTGATATAAAAGATGAGTACGATTATATTCTAATTGACTGTGCTCCATCACTTGGATTAATAACATTAAATGCACTTGTAGCTGCGGATTCTGTAATTATACCAATACAATGCGAATATTTTGCGTTGGAAGGTTTAGGAAAATTATTAAATACCATAAAAAGCGTTCAAAACATACACAATCCTGATTTAGATATTGAGGGTTTGCTTCTTACCATGTACGACTCACGATTACGCCTTTCAAACCAGGTTGTAGAAGAAGTAAAAAAACATTTTCAAAATATGGTTTTTAAAACCATTATTCAGCGAAATGTTAGACTAAGTGAAGCTCCTAGTTTTGGCGAAAGCATTATTGCGTATGATGCAACAAGCAAAGGTGCTGTTAATTATATTAATTTGGCGAATGAAATTTTAAAACAACATAGTAAGGATGGCAAAAGCAGTTAGAAAACAAGCACTGGGAAGAGGATTATCTGCCTTATTAAACGATTCAAGTTCAGATATTAACTCAGCAAATGATAAAAATGCAGAGAAGATTGTTGGAACCATTATTGAGATTGATTTAAACCTAATTGATGTAAACCCCTACCAACCAAGAAGTTATTTTAACGAAGAAGCACTGCGTGAATTAGCTAGTTCTATAAAAGAATTAGGTGTTATACAACCTATTACGGTGCGTAAATTAGAGGGAAATAAATTTCAGTTAGTTTCTGGAGAAAGAAGATTTAGAGCTTCAAAATTAATTGGAAGCTCCACGATTCCGGCTTATATAAGAATTGCAAACGATCAAGAAATGCTAGAAATGGCATTAGTTGAAAACATTCAACGAAAAGATTTAGACCCTATAGAAGTTGCTCTTTCCTATCAACGATTAATTGATGAAATTGATTTAACTCAAGAAGAAATGAGTCAACGTGTTGGTAAAAAACGATCAACTATAAGTAACTATTTACGATTGCTAAAACTTGATCCAATTATTCAAACAGGTATGCGAGATGGTTTTTTATCTATGGGGCACGGTAGAGCTTTAATTAACGTTGAAAACTCTGGTGAACAACTTAATATCTATGAAAAAATAATTCAACAAAAATTATCTGTTCGCCAAACGGAACAATTAGTTAAGGAATTAAAAAATGAGAGTTCTCCTACTATAAAAAAAAATACAAATGCTACTGAAACACCGAAATTTGTTTCAAAAGGGTTAAAAACAATTAGCGAATATTTTGGTCACAAAATTGATATTAAGTTAGCTGGAAAAGATAAAGGTAAAATTATTATTCCTTTTCACTCTGAAGAAGATTTTAATAGAATAAAAAAATTACTTGAATAGTGTTAAAAAAACATGTATATATATTTTTTATTCTAACATCTTTGACAATATTTAGCTCCTATTGTCAAGAAAATTTAAGTATAGAAAGTAAAGACACAATATCTATTACATCCATAACATTTAATCCACTTGCACCCTCAAAAGCGGCATTTTATTCTGCAATTTTACCTGGTTTAGGTCAAGCCTACAATAAAAAGTATTGGAAAATTCCTTTTGTTTATGCAGCTCTTGGAACTGGAGTTTATTTTTATAGTAATAATAATAGTAACTATAATAGAGCAAGAACTGCATATAAATTAAGAATTAATGAAAAGCCTGATGAGTTTGACGGATTAAACGGTAACCCGTTTTTATCAGAAGATGCTTTAGTATCCGCACAAAAAGGGTACAAAAAAGATCGGGATTTATCATTATTAGTTACTGCAGGATTATATATGTTACAAATAATTGAAGCCAGTACAAATGCGCACTTATTGCAACACAATGTTGATAATAGTTTAACATTAAATCCAAAATTAATTAGAGATCCAGCGAATAACAAAACCATTGTTGGCGCACAAATTAATTTTACTTTTTAATATGAAAATAGCACTGTTAGGTTATGGTAGAATGGGTAAAACAATTGAACAAATTGCTATTAAAAAAGGCCATGAAATTGTACTAAAAGTTGATGAAAGTACAAAGAATTATGATATTACATTAGCGAATATAGCCATAGATTTTAGTATTCCTTCTGTAGCATTCGAGAATATTGCAAATTGCTTAAATAACAATGTACCAGTGGTTAGTGGAACAACCGGATGGTTGGATAAATTTGACGAAGCAAAAGAATTATGCAATCAAAATAATGGAGGTTTTATTTATGCTTCTAACTTTAGTTTAGGTGTAAATATCTTCTTTGAATTAAATGAATTCTTAGCGAAAATGATGGCTAATTTAAATCAGTATCAAATTTCGATGGAAGAAATTCATCATACTAAAAAATTAGATGAGCCAAGCGGAACTGCTATTACTTTAGCTCAAGTAATTATAAAAAATACAGACAAAAATAATTGGGCACTTAATGTAACAAATAACGAATCAGAAATACCTATTATAGCAAAACGTATTCCTAATATACCTGGAACGCATTCAGTTGCTTATACTTCTGAAGTAGATACTATCGAAATTAAACATACAGCTCATAATAGAGATGGTTTTGCTTTAGGAGCTTTAATTGCTGCTGAATGGTTAGTTGATAAAAAAGGTATTTTTACAATGAAAGACGTTTTAGGCTTACAATAATTTAAAAACTTACGATTATGACAATGACCGAATGGTTTATATTTTTCTTAGTAATTCAAGTAATACACTTTATTGGTACTTGGAAACTATATGTAAAAGCAGGTAGAAAATCTTGGGAAGCATTAGTTCCTATATACAATGCAATTGTTTTAATGAAAATAATAAATAGACCTGCTTGGTGGGTTATTTTATTGTTTATCCCAATTATAAATTTATTAATGTTTCCTGTTATTTGGATTGAAACTATTAGAAGTTTTGGAAAAAATTCAACAGTTGATTCATTTTTAGCTGTTCTTACATTAGGTTTTTATACCTACTACGTAAATTACCTGGAAGATGTACGTTATGTTGAAAATAGAAGCCTAAAGTCTAGAACAGAACTAGGCGAATGGGTAAGTTCTATTGTTTTTGCAATTGTAGCCGCCACATTAGTCCATACCTACGTTATGCAACCATATACAATCCCAACTTCGTCATTAGAAAAATCGTTGTTAGTTGGTGATTTTCTATTTGTAAGTAAATTTCATTTTGGTGCAAGAACGCCTATGACAACAGTTGCCGCACCCATGGTGCATGATTCAATTCCGTTTATAAAAACAAAATCATACTTGAATAAACCTCAACTACCATATTTTAGAATTCCAGGTTTTCAAGATATAAAAAGAAATGAAATTGTAGTATTTAACTGGCCTGTAGACACCGTTCGGTTTTTTAGAGATCAATCTAATATTCATATAGATAAACCAATTGATAAAAAATCAAACTATGTAAAACGTTGTGTTGGTGTACCAGGAGATTCATTAGAAATAAGGGATGGTTATATTTATATTAATGGTGAAAAAACACAATTACCTGATAGAGCTAAACCTCAATATATGCATAAAGTTGTAACCGATGGACAACAATTAAGTGCTACTGCTTTAAAACGATACAACGTAACCGAAGGCAGTTTTTATGGAGAATTTTATATGCTCAATTTAACAGATAAAAATGCAGCTAAGCTTAAAAATAACCCGTTAGTAAAAAGTGTAACTAAACAAATTGAACCTAAAGGTAATTATACTTCTAGCTTTTTTCCACATAGTGAACAATTTGCTTGGTCTGCTGATAATTATGGACCAATTTACATTCCTGAAGAAGGGAAAACAGTTGAATTAAACTCACAATCTTTACCATTTTACAAAAGAATTATTGAAGTTTATGAAAAAAATAATTTAACTGTAAATGGTGATGAAATTTTTATCAATGGAAAATTAGCAACTACCTATACTTTTAAACAAAATTATTACTGGATGATGGGTGATAATAGGCATAACTCTGAAGATGCGCGTTTTTGGGGATATGTACCCTTTGACCATATTGTAGGTAAACCTGTATTTATTTGGTTTAGCTGGGATAGTAATGAACAAGGAATTGGAAATAAAATTAGATGGGAACGCGTTTTTACAACTGTTCATGGTGATGGAGAACCCGTTTCTTATTTATATTATTTCCTTGCTGCTCTTGCGCTTTGGTTTGGATATAGTTCATATAGAAAACGTAAAAATGCCTAATAATTATACATTGGGCTTTTAATTATGGTATTACTTCAACCAACATATTTTCCTCCAATTTGTCAATATGTTGAAATAGCTAATGCAAAGGAAATTATTTTTGAAGTAGAAGATAATTTTCAAAAGCAAACCTATAGAAATCGTTGTTATATTTACACGGCCGATGGTAAACATTTACTAAATGTTCCCATTCAGCACGCTAAAGGAATCAAAGAAAAAACAAAAGATGTAAAAATTGACTATAAATACGATTGGAATAAACTACATCTTAAAACACTACAAACAGCATATAATTCTTCTCCCTTTTTTGAATTTTATATAGATGAATTGAAGCTAGTTTTTGAAAAAAGATTTACATTTTTATTAGACTTAAATTTAAAGTGCCATGAATTAATTATGGATGCTTTACAACTCCAAACTCCATTTAGAATTACTTCAGAATATCAAAAAGAACCCAAAATGTTGGATGCAAGAATACTCGCAACTGCAAAAATTAAAGATCAATTTATATTAGAAAGGTACATACAAGGTTTTCAACAAAACAAAGGATTTCTTAGTAACTTGAGTATTTTAGACTTACTATTTATGGAAGGGCCAAATGCCTTGAACTATTTAGAAAATCAAACTATTAATTATTAATTGTGGAAATTCTAAGGTTTATATCACACTATGGAATGCATTTTTTAGCTCCGGGCGTCCTTGCTTATTTGTTTTTCAACGAGCAATGGATAAAAGTTTGGTTTATTTTTATACTAACAATGCTTGTTGATGTAGATCATTTAATTGCAAATCCTATTTTTGATGCTACAAGATGTAGTATAAATTATCATCCTCTTCACAGTTATTACGCTATTGGGGTTTATTTAATATTACTTGTTCCATTCAAAACAAGAATAATAGCTATTGGACTATTATTTCATATGCTCACAGATGCAATTGACTGTTTATGGATATAAAAAAAGCTTAGAAAAATATCTAAGCTTTTATTAATTATCTAACTAACTTTTTATACTTAATCCGTTTTGGCATTAAATCTCCACCAAGCCTAGCTTTTTTATTTTCTTCGTAATCTGAGAATGAACCTTCAAAGAAATAAACTTGAGAATCTCCTTCAAAAGCTAAAATATGCGTACAAATTCTATCTAAAAACCAACGGTCATGACTAATTACAACAGCACAACCTGCAAAATTTTCTAAACCTTCCTCTAAAGCCCTTAGCGTATTAACATCCAAATCGTTTGTTGGCTCATCTAACAACAATACATTTCCTTCCTCTCTTAACGTCATGGCTAAATGTAATCTATTTCGTTCTCCCCCAGAAAGTGCACTTACTTTTTTATTTTGTTCGCTACCTGAAAAATTAAAACGACTTAAATAAGCTCTTGAGTTTACTTGTTTGCCTCCCATTAAAATTAATTCTTGTTCATCAGCAAAATTTTGCCAAATCGTTTTTTCTGGATCAATATTTGAATGGCTTTGATCTACATAGGCAATTTTAGCAGTATCTCCAACCTTAAATTCTCCCTTATCTGGAGTTTCTTCACCCATTATCATTCTAAAAATTGTAGTTTTACCGGCTCCGTTTGGACCAATAATACCAACAATTCCTGCTTGTGGTAAATTAAAATTTAAATTTTCATACAGCAATTTATCTCCATAAGCTTTTGATACACCAACTGATTCAATGACATTTGTTCCTAAACGTGGACCGTTTGGAATATAGATTTCTAATTTTTCATCTAACTTATTCTGATCTTGATTCATTAATTTATCATAGTTAGCCAAACGAGCTTTAGATTTTGCATGACGTCCTTTTGGTGCCATTCTCACCTATTCTAGCTCACGCTCTAATGTCTTTTGACGTTTAGAAGCTGTTTTTGATTCTAATGCTAATCGCTTCGATTTTTGATCTAACCAAGAAGAATAATTCCCCTTCCAAGGAATGCCTTCTCCTCGATCCAGTTCAAGAATCCATCCAGCAACATTATCTAAAAAGTATCTATCATGCGTAACTGCAATAACAGTTCCCTTATATTGCTGTAAATGATGCTCTAACCAATGTACGGACTCCGCATCTAAATGGTTTGTTGGCTCATCTAGCAATAGTACATCTGGTTCTTGCAATAATAATCTGCATAGTGCAACTCTCCTTCTCTCACCTCCCGACAAGTTTTTAATTGGAGTATCTCCTTCAGGAGTTCGCAAAGCATCCATAGCTATCTCCAATTTAGTATCTAATTCCCAAGCATTAGCTGCATCAATTTTATCTTGAAGCACAGCTTGTTGTGCCATTAACTTATCCATTTTATCAGCATCAGAATATACTTCTTCCAAGCCGAACATATCATTTATCTTATTGTACTCATCTAAAATTGCAACTGTTTCAGCAACACCTTCCTTTACAATATCCAAAACGGTTTTTGAATCATCTAATTGAGGTTCTTGAGATAAATAACCTACTGAATAACCTGGAGAGAATACAACATCACCTTGATAACTTTTTTCGAGTCCAGAAATAATTTTCAACAAAGTTGATTTCCCTGAACCATTTAAACCTAAAATCCCAATTTTAGCTCCATAAAAAAAGCTTAAATAAATATTTTTTAAAACTTGTTTATTTGCCCCTTGGTAAGTTTTACTTACACCAGACATAGAAAAAATAACTTTCTTATCTTCAGCCATAGTCTACTATATAAATTATTAATATTGTTCAATTATAGAATTATACTCTACCTTTCAAAGCATTAAATACCCAAGCGATAGCAAAAAAACCAATCCCAACTGATGCAAAACCCCATCCTGCAACATCATCATA
Source organism: Lutibacter sp. (assembly GCF_013041805.1). Lineage (GTDB taxonomy): Bacteria > Bacteroidota > Bacteroidia > Flavobacteriales > Flavobacteriaceae > Lutibacter. The sequence goes on along the minus strand of NZ_JABDRI010000015.1, from coordinate 60,484 downwards.
TCTAAATGCTCCAAGAGCTATCAATGCTAATCCAACTATTATCATAATTGCTGTTGCCCAAGCCAATACAGTATTTTTATTCATTTTATGTGTGTTTTAATGTTTTACTTTTAAAAATTAAGTAGTAGGCAAATATCGTAAATTTATGCGAAATAGTATATATACATCTATCTTAAAAAACTATCAGAACTATTATTGAGTTCGCCAAACCTGTTTGTTACGAGTAATTTTAAATACGAATACTTAACGTAAGATTATCACATATTTTAAAATTAAATTTAATAATATTGCATAACTTTCAATTTTATATATCATTAAAAAATGAACATTTCGAACTTACATTTAAAAATATTTTCTTTTCTATTTTTTACTATTCTAATATCGAGTTGCAGCATTGTAAAACCGGTTATTGCTGAAAAACCTTTTGATACTTCAAATAAAAAGATATTTCTTCAAGAAAAAAAAATATTCAATCTTGAAAATATCGGAGTTCAGTTATCGAACAATTTTGATGCTGCGAGATTAAATAATGCTGAAGAAATAAATGATACTATAATCTCAGTTTCCATCTATCCTGAAAATGCTCCAATTAATAATAGCGCTCATTATGCCTTTAAAATTTGGTCAAAAAATCCTAAAACAACCTATGTTCAGTTTAAATATCCAAAAGATTATGAGCATAGATATATTCCGAAAATTAAAACCACTAATTCTGATTGGGCTCCATTAAGTGCTGAAAATATAATTCTGATTGATTCTGTTTATACCATTAAGCTACAACTTTCAAAAGAACCTCTAACTGTTGCTGCTCAAGAAATTATTACCTCAACAGACACTAAAAATTGGTATTCAAAAATAATTGAAGCAAATACAAATTTTATTCATTATAAGGCTATTGGTAAATCGGTTCAAGGAAGAGATTTGCCAATGTTAGACATTTATATTGGAGATGCTGAAAGTAAAGATATCGTTGTATTACTTTCTAGACAACATCCTCCAGAAGTTACAGGCTTTATGGCATTTCAAAGTTTTTTAGAGACGTTACTTCAAGACAGTGAACTTTCTAAATCATTTTTCTCAAAATATAGACTTTTAGTATTTCCAATTGTAAATCCAGATGGTGTTGATCTTGGGCATTGGAGGCACAATGCTAATGGAATTGATTTAAACAGAGATTGGGGTAATTATAGACAACCCGAGGTTAAAGCAGTTACAAAGACTATAGTAAAAGCGTCAAAAAAATCTAAAGGAAAAGTTGTTTTAGGTATCGATTTTCACTCAACACAAGAAGATTTATATTATACTAGTCATACACTTGAAGGAACTACGATCCCAAATTTTTATGATGACTGGTTTAGCAAAATTGACGCTACTTTTCCAAATTACACACCAAATGAAATAAGAGATGATAGCACACAGCCCGTTTCTAAAGGATGGTTTTTAAGCTATTTTAAAGCTACTGCAATTACGTATGAAATTGGTGATGAAACGCCACGAGACTTTGTTAAGGAAAAGGCGCGCGTGGCTGCAATAGAAATGATGAAAATTTTGAATAAATAGTGCTTAAAATTTCATTGGAACTTCTATAAAAAGCACCTCTGATTTTTTAGTACTGCTAATTTGAAAAAGATTTGTTTGCTCGATTCCAATTGCATCTCTTTTCTCTAATTGTATATTATTAATTGAAAGTTCACCATTTATAACCATTACATAAACACCATTAGTTTCAGTCATTAATTGGTAATTAAAAGTTGTATTTTCATCTAAATCTATCCGTGATATTTTTGCGTTCTGATTAATTGTTAAAGAACCTTCTACAGGATTTTCAATTGAAGAAACTAAAGTTTGTAACTTGTTTAATCGCTGACTAACTTCAAAAGTTTTTTGGTCATATCTAGGGGCTATATTATACTCTTTTGGCATTATCCAAATTTGAAATAAATTCACCTCTTCTGCCGGATGATTATTCATTTCAGAATGTTGTATCCCTGTTCCTGCAGACATTACTTGAACCTCTCCAGTATGCAAAGGAATCCAAGTATTACTCATAGAATCCCTATGTTTTAAAGCACCTTTTAACGGAATTGAAATTATTTCCATATTATCATGAGGATGAGTTCCAAAACCCATACCTCCAGTAATGATATCATCATTTAAAACCCTCAGGGCTCCAAAATTTATATTTTCCGGATTATAATAATGCGCAAAACTAAACGAAAAATTTGCTTTTAACCAACCGTGGTCAGCTGTTCCTCTTTCATTTGCTTTATATATTTTATGTTTCATTTTTCTCTTATTTTATCAAGTAATTCGTTTAACAGCTTAGCTTCACTTTCAGATAGAGAATGCGAATAATCATAGAAATCATCTATTTTTATTTCATCCAATAGAGTCAATCCTTTTTTAGTAATTTCTATATAAACAACACGCCTATCATTTTCACATCTTACACGCCCAATTAGACCCTTATCACATAATTTATCCATTAATCGTGTAGAATTAGGTGATTTTTGAACCATTCTTTCTTTAACGGTAGTTACTGAAATTGAACCTTTTGCTCCTCGTAAAATTCTAAGTATGTTATATTGCTGTTCTGAAATGTTAAACGGTTTCAAAATTTTTGAACCAACAGTATCTAAATAATTGGCTGTAAACTTTACATTCAATAAAGCTTTTACACGCTCATTGGGAAACGTAGAATTAATTTCTTGTGAAAACTCAGCCATCCTTAGATTGCTTGTTGAAAATCTTTTACTCGCTCTAACAAATCAGATTTTAGAGGTTCATTAACTATTTCTCCATTCTTGAAATTTTCAAAGAACGAAGGAAATGACATACTCCCTACAATTTTTCCACCATTAAATGGAAATCTTCCTAAAGCAATATCTAAAACTGTTTGTCCACCGCGTTCACCTGGAGATGTCGCTAATAATAACATTGGTTTATCTCTCCAAACTTTACCATCAATTCTAGATAACCAATCAAACGCATTCTTAAAAGCTGCTGAATATGCTCCATTATGCTCTGCAAAAGAAATTATAAAACCATTTGCTTCATCTAACAGCTCATTCAATTGAATTGCCCCCTTTGGAAAACCATTTTCAGCTTCAACATCTAAAGAAAATAAAGGCATTTCATAATTATTTAAATCTACATTTATAATTTCTGCACCGTTTATTAGTCCGCCGGTATATTCTGCCAATACTTTGTTTATTGAATTTTTACTTGTACTTGCTCCAATTGTAATAATTTTTTTGTCCATTCTGTTTATTTTTAGATTGCAAATATAATAAAAATATTTTATATTTACCCGGGTATTTATTTTCTAGGTAAATATAAGATGAAAATTAACATTCATTTTGTACTTTAGCAGCTATTAAAATTATAGAAACCAATGGATATCAACTTCAATAAAAATGAAGATTTTAATAAACTTCAATTATCAGAACTTAAAAAAAAGCTATTAAAAGTTTATAAAGGTGGGGGTGATAAAGCGATTGAGAAACATAAATTAAAAGGCAAACTTACAGCTCGTGAACGAATCGAAAATCTGTTAGACAAAAACAGTGATACTTTAGAAATTGGAGCATTCGCCGGTGAAGATATGTATAAAGAGCACGGAGGTTGTCCTTCTGGAGGAGTTGTGGTGAAAATTGGATATATTAAAGGAAAGCAATGCATTGTTGTAGCCAATGATGCAACTGTAAAAGCGGGTGCTTGGTTTCCAATTACAGGAAAGAAGAATTTACGTGCCCAGGAAATTGCAATAGAAAACAAATTACCTATTATTTATTTGGTAGATAGTGCTGGTGTGTATTTACCAATGCAAGATGAAATTTTTCCTGACAAAGAGCATTTTGGACGTATATTTAGAAATAATGCAATTATGAGTAGTATGGGAATTACTCAAATTGCTGCCGTTATGGGAAGCTGTGTTGCAGGAGGCGCTTATTTACCAATTATGAGTGATGAGGCAATGATTGTAGATAAAACTGGAAGTATTTTTTTAGCTGGAAGTTATTTAGTAAAAGCTGCCATTGGTGAAAGCATCGATAATGAAACTTTAGGAGGAGCAACAACACATTGCGAAATAAGCGGAGTTACTGATTATAAAGCCAAAGATGATTATGACGCTTTAAATAAAATAAAAAATATAGTTGATAAAATTGGTGATTTTGATAAAGCAGGTTTTAACCGAGCGATTGCTAAAAATCCTATAGAAAATCCAGAGGGAATTTTTGGAATTTTACCATCATCAAGAAGTGAGCAATATGATATGCACGAAATCATAAAACGTATTGTAGATAATTCTGAAATTGAAGAATATAAAGAAGATTATGGTAAAACAATTATCTGCGGTTACGCCAGAATAGATGGTTGGGCAGTTGGTATTGTTGCTAATCAGCGTAAAGTTGTAAAAAATGCAAAAAAAGAAATGCAATTTGGAGGTGTGATTTATTCAGATTCTGCAGATAAAGCAACCCGATTTATAGCTAATTGCAATCAAAAAAAGATTCCGCTGGTATTTTTACAAGATGTAACTGGATTTATGGTTGGAAGTAAAAGTGAGCACGGTGGAATTATAAAAGACGGTGCTAAAATGGTCAATGCTGTAAGTAATTCAGTGGTACCAAAATTTACAATTATAATTGGTAATTCATATGGAGCCGGAAATTATGCTATGTGTGGAAAGGCCTATGATCCAAGACTAATTGTTGCATGGCCATCTGCTCGCCTAGCAGTTATGGGTGGTGAACAAGCAGCAAAAGTATTATTGCAAATTGAAACAGCTTCATTAAAAAAGAAAGGTGAAAAAATTACTTCAGAAAAAGAGCAAGAAATTTTAGAATCAATTCAACAACGTTATGATGAGCAAACATCTCCTTATTACGCTGCAGCTCGCATTTGGACTGATGCTGTAATTAATCCGTTAGATACTCGAAAATGGATAAGTATGGGAATTGAAGCTGCGAACCAGGCTCCTATTGAAAAGCAATTTAACTTAGGTGTTATTCAAGTATAAAATAATTGTAGAAATAATTACTAATAATTACATTTGCAACACAAAAAATTAATATTTACGTATGGGAAGAGCCTTTGAATTTAGAAAAGCTAGAAAAATGAAACGGTGGTCAGCAATGGCAAAAACTTTTACTAGAATTGGTAAAGATATTGTAATGGCTGTGAAGGAAGGTGGGGCAAATCCTGAAACCAATGCACGCTTAAGAGCTGTAATTCAAAATGCCAAGGCAGCAAATATGCCGAAAGACAATGTTGAAAGAGCCATTAAAAAAGCAAGTGATAAAGATACTGCAGACTATAAAGAAGTATTATTTGAGGGTTATGCCCCACATGGAATTGCTGTGGTTGTAGAAACGGCAACAGATAATAATAATCGCTCAGTTGCTAATGTTAGAGCAGCTTTTAATAAATGTGATGGAAATTTAGGCACATCAGGATCTGTAGTATTTATGTTCGATCATACGTGTAATTTCAGAATTAAATCTGAAGATTTAAAAATTGATTTAGAAGAATTCGAATTAGAACTTATTGACTTTGATGTTGAAGAAGTTTTTGAAGATGAAGATGGAATTCTAATATACGCGCCATTTGAACAATTTGGAGCTATTCAAAAGTATTTAGAAGAAAATAATTTAGAAATTCTTTCTTCTGGATTTGAGCGTATACCTACAACCACTGTAAAGTTAAATGAAGAACAGCAAGCGGATGTTGAAAAATTATTAGAACGTTTAGAGGAAGATGATGATGTTCAAAATGTTTACCATTCTATGGAGCTCTAATTTATGTTTATAGCTGGCAAAAAAACATTCGTTTTAAAAAGTAAAACTTCTAAGGAAGTTATTTGCCCAACTTGTAGTGCTAAAAATTCAACAAAAGTTTCTATTATAGGAGTTTATAAACATTTAATTCAAATTCCTTTTTTATCAGGAGGAAAGTATGGCATATCCAAATGTTTAAACTGTAATCAACACTTTGAACATCAATTAATGCCAGATTCAATTAAATTAGCATATTTTGAATTAAAAGAAACTGTTAAAACACCTATTTGGTTTTATAGTGGATTAATAATTATAAAAACTTTGGTGCTAATTAAAATTTTTAGCAAGTATATGTAATTATTATATTCAAACTTTCAAGTTTACCTCACAAATAATTTCAATTTAGTTTTTGTTATTATAATCATCCTTAAAAACACTTTAGTTTTCATAAAAACATAAAGCACATCGCTTTTAATAACTAATAAATTAACATTTATTTACTTTCAATTATATTAATTTTCAACACATCTAAATTATATGATTTCATCATATATTTACTTAACTTGCAAAACAAATAATTGGTTAACCAATTTAAATCATTTACCCAAATTAAGTAAAAATGAAAAAACAGTTAAAAAATCATATACACTTTTTTTTATTAAGCATACTACTCACAAGTTTTATACTTCCTATTACTGCGCAAGTAGTTCCATCTGATCTAATGAAGAATTGCAATCAATGGAAAATTACATACCCTACTGGAGAAGAAGATAAAACACTTTGTGACGAGCCAAATAACGAATTTTTTTATGTGAATGATACCAATAATGCTATCGTTTTTCGTGCCCCAATAAGAAGTGATAATGGAACAACACCAAACTCGAGTAATATTCGTTCTGAATTAAGAGAACGAGTAGCTGACGGAACTGTTGATATTTACTGGACCACTGAAGGTTCACATATGGTATATGTAAAACAAGCTATTACACATTTACCTATTAATAAACCACATTTAGTAGCCACACAAATACATGGAAATAAAGATGATGGTATTGATGACGCTATGGTAATGAGACTTGAAAACTCACATCTTTTCTTATCATTTAATGGTGGTCAATTAAGAGATGAAATAACTATTAAATCAAACTATAGCCTAGGAACAATTCATGAGGTTATTTTTCTTGTAGTTGATGGGAAACATTATTGTTACTATGCAGAAGATGGAAATCTTTTAAACGCGTATACAAGTGGAGACCCTACTTCCTATTTGATAAAAGCAGATGGTAATGACTTTGTCATGGATTTAAACTACGATCAATCCTATTTTAAAGTTGGTAATTACACTCAAAGTAATGCTGATGAAGAAGGGTCTGATACCGACAATCCAACTAATTATGGTGAAGTTTTAGTCTATGACTTTTATGTGGAACATGATGAAGATAATGTTTCAAGCGTAGAATTATCACCAACTACTATAGACCTTCTAACAAACAACACATATCAATTATCTACTTCCGTAAAACCTACAAACGCCGTTGATGTAGGAGTAAGTTATAGCTCTAGCAATATTAATGTGGCAACTGTAGATACAAACGGACTTGTTACAGCCGTTTCTGAAGGTAGTGCAACAATTACTGTAACAACTAATGATGGAGGATTTACAGATACAACTGAAATAAATGTGGTAGATCTTGCCATTGTTCCTAACCTTGCTTTAAACAAGTCTATAACAGGAACTGGAACAGCGGATGGAGACAATGTAGCAACCAACCTTGTAGATGGTTTAACAACTACAAGATGGTCGGTTTCAGGGTATCCTCAAACAGCAACAATAGATTTAGGTAGTATTTCCAAAATAGACAGAACAGAATTAGTTACGTATTCAGAAAGAGACTATCAATACACTATTGCTGTTTCAAACACCGAAAATGATACCTATACACAAATTGTTGATAGATCTCAAAATACGTCTCCAACTACTGAACAAAATCCAAATATTAATTTATTCTCTGAAATTGAAGCTCGTTTTGTAAAAATTACTGTAACAGGCTCTGAAACTTATACAGGTGACTGGATTAGTTTATCCGAATTAAGAGTTTTCGGTGTTGAAGGAGATATAGACGAAACTGATGGTGATGGTGATGGAATTTTAGACCAAAATGATAATTGTCCAAATACTCCATCAGGTGTTTCTGTCGATGCATTTGGTTGCGAGTTATTGAGCTCTAACAACTTCAATATAGAAATTATTGGTGAAACTTGTCCTGGAGAAAATAATGGACAACTTATAGTTTCTCCAAATGAAACACGAGATTATCAACTTACTTTTAACGGAGAAAATTATGGTTTCTCAACTGAAGGTATAACTATCGAAAATATTGCTACTGGAACATACGAAATTTGTATTGAAGTAGTTGGTGTTACTTCTCCTTATTGCTATGTAATTGAAATAGCTGAAGCAACCGAAATTTCAGGAAAATCGAATATAGAAAACAAACAATTGTATGTTCAAGTTTCCGAAGGCACATTACCTTATCGGGTTTTTGTGAATGGTTCTTTTAAGTTTGAAACTTTTCAAAACGATTTTAATTTTGAAGTAAATCAAGGAGATTTGATTGAAGTAAAAACTAAAAATGAATGTGAAGGTATCTTTTCAAAAGAAATTGAATTCTTTGAACTGGCTTCTATTTACCCAAATCCTTCTCAAGGAATGTTTTCAATACCGGTTTTAACTACCAATAAAAAAGTAGAAATTAGTGTCTATAACAGTACTTCACAGCTAGTACTATCAAACACTTTTAAAGTACAAAACTCAATAGTTCAGCTAGATTTAAGCCACATAAAAAAAGGAGTTTATTTTGTGAAAATTCACTTAGATAAAGAGTATCAATTTAAAATAATAAAAAATTAAAAAATTAAATTAGAGCAAAGAAATTGTAGCTTTTCTATTAATTTTTTGAGTTTCAGTTTCAATAAATTTAGGAAGGAAATAAACTTCTTTAGGGTTTTCAAATTTTGAAAGCGTTTTTAAAAATGCTATTTCTTTTAGTATGTCCTTTTTTATTTCACCTTCAACTATAAGCACTAACTTCTCACCTAATACTGCATCTGGTATTCCGGTGACAAAAAATCGATTAGAGAGTATTTCCGAAATATTCAATTCAATTTGTTCTGGAATTAATTTAATACCTCCTGAATTTATAATTGAATCAAACCTTCCCAACCATTTAAATTGATTTTCAGAGATTAAATCAACTAAATCGTTGGTCACAATTCTTTCTGATGAAATTTTTGGAGCATCAATTACCAAACAACCTCTTGAATCTTTGCTTAATTTTATATTTGGAAGTGTATTGTAATACGTTTCTGAACCAAGTTTTGATTGCGCTCTATTATTTAGCTTTTTAATAGCAATATGAGTCACGGTTTCAGTCATTCCGTAAGTTGCATAAACAGCTGTATCAATATTTTGAATTTTATTGAGTAACTCTTTTGAAACCACTCCACCTCCAACAATTAATTGTTTCACCTTGTAAACTTCAGTCAATGAATTATGCAATTGCAACGGAACCATTGCACAAAAATCATATATATTATTTATTCCTTCTAAAGGATTTGAAACTGCATTAACAATATCTAAGTTCCATCCTAATTCTAAGGCTCTTACCAACATCATCTTTCCGGCAATATAATTAGCAGACATACATAATAGCGCCTTTGTTCCTTCACGTAAATCAAAGAAATCACCAGTAGCTTTAGCACTGTTAACCATATACGCTTTTTGCAATTGAATTAATTTTGGTGTACCTGTAGAACCGGAAGTATTCACTTCTATAAATGAAGATGAATTAAACCATTCTATAAAAAAGTTGTAAACTTCTAAAGATATATTTTTAGAAAATGTAATTATTTCTTCGGTAGAATTAAATGATTCTCCTTGTAATTTAAATGCTTTATGAAATACAGTTTCACTCGTCACGTTTAATTAGCTATAAATTCGTCCTCGTTTAACTCAATAGGTTTATAAATATGCCCAAATAACTTCTCTTTCCAATTACTCCATCCATATTTTTTAGAAAAAATAAATAAAACTAACGGATACAAAATGAATACAGGCACAAACATTTCCCAACCAACTGATGGCTCTGAGGTGTCAATCAGTAATGCATCTGTTTGAAAAACGGTCCAATTTGCTGTAACTAAAACCGCAGCAATAATATTATTAGCCGCATGAAAACCTAAAGCCAACTCTGTTCCTTCATCCATTAAGGTGAAAATTCCTAAAACTAAACCTGTTCCAATATAATATACCATAGTAATCCAGCCTAGTTTTTCAACCTCAGGATTTAAACCATGTAACAAACCAAAAATTACAGATGTTAATAGTAATGCTACGAATGTTTTTTTAAACCAAGTACCAAAACCTTGCATTAAATAACCTCGAAACAATATTTCTTCCATACTCGTTTGAATTGGTAAAAACAAAAATGAAATAATAACTAATAAAAAAAATGGTAGAGGCTTAAAATTCCAAATAAAATCTTCAGGAGACATAAAATATCCCGCAGTAATCATAAGAACACCAATTACAGCCCAAATTAAAAAAGCAAAAAAAACACGATTCCAATCTACCCTATCTCTACTCGTAATTAAGGTTATAATTTTTCGTTTATGAATTTGTTTGATTCCAAAAAAAAGCGATAATAAGCCCGCTAAAAACGTGAATATTACTAATAATAAATATAAATTAGAATCAATTCCTAAAGTTGTAAAATTATCATTTGCAGATGTAATAAACTCACTAGTATCCTTAGCGTAAAAAAATGCAGTTCCAACCAAAGGAATTACACCTAAAAATTGCCACCCAAAAAATAAAATAAATATGGTTACTAAATAAGCCCACCATTCATTTTCTCCTTTATATGCTTGTTGTATAAATTTCATTCTTAAAATAAATTAAAGTTCCAACTTTTATTTTTGTTATAATGTAAATGTCCGTTTTTTACAGCTAACGGGCTCTCAAAATTATTGGTAAATAAGCTTCCAGTTCCTAATCCTTGCGGCATTTTCGAATTTAATTTATATGTCCATTGAGCAATTGCATTCAACCCAATATTACTTTCTAAAGCTGATGTAATCCACCAACCAATATATTGCTCATCTGCTAATTCAATCCATTCTTCGCTCCCATTAAATCCACCAACCAAACTTGGTTTTAAAATAATATACTGAGGATTTATTATGTGTAGCATTTCTTTCTTATTTGTTACATCAAAAACACCAATTAATTCTTCATCTAACGCAATTGGAATTGGAGTTTTAGAACACAATTCTGCCATTTCTTCAATTTGTCCCTGTTTTATTGGTTGTTCAATGGAGTGAATATCAAAATCTGATAATATTTTTAATTTCTCTTGTGCTTCTTTAGGCGAAAATGCACCATTCGCATCAACTCGTAATTCAATTTCTTCTGAAGAAAACTCATTTCTAATACTTTTTAATAACGCTATTTCAGTTTCAAAATCAATAGCTCCAATTTTCATTTTTATCACTGAAAAACCTACGGCCAATTTATCTTTAATTTGTTGCTTCATAAAAGACTCACTTCCCATCCAAATTAAACCATTAATATCAATAGCATCTTTATTTTGCGTAAATTTTGAGGGAAATAATTCAAATAAATTTGAACTTTGTAATGATAACATTGCTTGCTCCAAACCAAACTGTATGGAAGGAAATTCAATCAACTCATTTAATAAAAAATCAACTTTTAAGTGTATATGTTCGCATAACCAATGCAATTTATCTTCATAATCAGGTCTATCATCACTACTTAAACCTTTAAATACAGCGCACTCTCCAATACCAACTTTTTCACTATCAGTTATCTTTAAAAAATACGTTTCTTTTGTGTGTAAAACACCTCTTGAAGTTCCGCTGGCTTGTTTAAAGTTAAGAATGTACTTTTTAAATAGTGCTTTCATTGTTCTATTAAAAATCGAAAGGTACAACTATTTAATTTTTTTTAAATAGCTTATGATATTAAAAAATCTCAGGACCAAAAAGTGATTCTGAGATTTTTTAAAATTAAATATTTTATAATAAAATTCTTATTATTTCTTTGGATGTACGAGCGTCATCTCATCAATTAAATTTTGAGCGCCAGCATATTTGTCAATAATAAATAATACATAACGAATATCAACCATGATACTTCTTACAATATCTGCATCATAATATAAATCACTCATTGTACCTTCCCAAGTTGTGTCGAAAGCTAAACCAATCATATTTCCATAAGCATCAACAACAGGACTTCCAGAATTTCCACCTGTCATATGGTTAGTTGACATAATATTTACAGGCATTTTTCCATTTTCACCATATGGCCCATAATCCTTCGTCTCATATAAATCTTGTAATTTTTGAGGTACATCAAACTCATAATCTCCAGGAACATATTTTTCCATTACCCCTTTTAAATAGGTTTGAGTAGTGTAATAAATACCGTCTTTTGGCTCATATCCTTGCACTAAACCGTAATTTACTCTTAACGTACTATTTGCATCTGGGAAGAAACGTTTGTTTGGAAACACTTCCATAAGCGCTTTCATATACGTTTTTTGAACAGCTCCTAATTGTAAATTTAACTCTTGAAATTTAGGCTCAATTTTAGAATAAAAAATAGTATGCAGTTCTTTCCCAAAAGCATACGCCTTATCTTCATTCAGTTTTTTAATAACCTCTTCAGCTGAACCAGTCATTAGTTCATTTGCACCTGCTAATGATGCTAATTTTGTATTTGCATAAATATCGTTTGCTAAGGCTGTAAAATCTGCACCAACCATATTTGAAGAAATATATTCTTTTGGAGAATTATCAGCATATAATTTAACTAATTTCTCAAAAACAGGTTTATCAACTTCTGCACTATAGTTTTTAAATTTACCTTCTAAACTTCCTAAAACAGCATCTCTTCTTTGATTAAAGGCTTGTTCACCTCCTCTTAAAAAAGCTTGCTCCAATTGAAATGCACTAAACGTAATATTTAATAATTCTACATTTCTGTATGCTACTTCAATCCAATAATCACGTGCTAAAGAAACACCTTCTATTTCTTTATATAATCGTTCAAAATCAGCTAATAATGTTTGGTAACCTACTAAATCTTTTTCTTTTACAATTTTTGAAAATTCTTGTTCCAATGCTCTTTTTTTCTCAATAGCATTAGTTTGATTAATTCCTTGACTTTCACCAATCCACTTTTTCCAATAATTAGCTGTTGAAGCAAATTTAGATGCATATTTAATTTTTATATCTGCATCCTTACGCATATAAGAGTCAACTATTTTTAAAGCGTTATCTCTTATTTCAATTTTTGCAGGATTTAAAACATTCGCAATTTGATCTACACCAACAGCAGGCAAATATTCATTTGTTCTACCCGGAAAACCAAATACCAACGTAAAATCATTTTCTTCTACACCATCTAATGAAATTGGTAAATAATGATTTGGTTTATAAGGTACATTTTCTTTTGAGTAATTTGCGGGTCTGTTGTTTGCATCAGCGTACACTCTAAACATAGAAAAATCTCCAGTATGACGAGGCCACATCCAGTTATCTGTATCAGCTCCAAATTTTCCAATTGCTGATGGTGGAGCACCAACTAAACGCACATCTGTAAAAACTTCTGTTATAAACAATAAATATTGGTTTCCTTTAAAAAACTCTCTAACAGAAGCTTTTTGCCATTCTTCTTTTTGCGCAGCTGCTGTTACTTTATTTATATTTTGACTAATCAATCTCATTTTTGATGCTTCATCCATATCATTAGTAACACCTTTAAATACTTCAGCTGTAACATCGTCTATTCTTTTAATAAACGTTGCTGTTAGGCTTTCATTTATTTTTTCCTCTTCATAACTTTTCGCCCAAAATCCATCTTTTAAATAATCATTTTCAACTGAAGAATGTGATTGAATTACACCGAATCCACAATGATGGTTTGTAAGTAATAAACCATTTGGCGATATCATTTCAGATGTACAACCTCCACCAAAATGAGCAATAGCATCTTTTAAACTTGAATTATTTACAGAATAAATATCTTCAGCGGTCATTTTACTTCCTAACTGCTGCATTTCTTGCTCATTCATTCCTTTTAATAAGGAAGGAATCCACATTCCACCTTGTATATCACGTGTGTCTTGCGCACTTATACTAAGGGTTATAAATGCAATTATTACAAATACATATTGTTTTATAAATTTCATATTATTATTGTTTAATTATATTATTTCTTTTTTGAATGTACTAAAGTCATTTCATTAATTAAATTTTGCGCACCAGCATATTTATCAATTATAAATAGCACATAACGAACATCAACCATAATATTTCTACAAATATCTGGGTCATAATTCATATCACTCATAGTTCCTTCCCAAACTCTGTCAAAATTTAATCCAATTAAATTTCCGTGGGCATCAATTGCAGGACTACCAGAATTACCTCCTGTTGTGTGATTAGTACCAATAAAACATACTGGCATTTTTCCATTATCTCCATATTGACCAAAATCTTTGGCATTGTATAATTCTACTAGTTTCTTAGGAACATCAAATTCATAATCTCCTGGCACAAATTTTTCAATTACACCTTTCAAATAAGTAGTATTTGCATAACGCATTCCATCCTTTGGAGCGTAACCTTTTACTTGTCCGTAAGTTACACGTAACGTACTATTTGCATCTGGAAAAAATCGTTTGTTTGGAAATACTTCCATAAGCGCTTTCATATATTTTTTCTGAACTGCAGCTAACTGTAGATTTAACTCTTGATATTTTGGTTCAAGCTTCGCATAGAAAATTGTATGCAACTCTTTTCCAAACACATAAGCTTTATCTTCGTTTAACTTTTTAATTACTTCATCAGCTGTTCCACTCAATAATTCAGTTGCTCCTTCTAAACTTGTTAATTTAGAGTTTGCATAAATATCGTTTGATAAAGCTTTAAAGTCTACATTCATCATATTTGATGGCATAAACTCTTTTGGAGCTTTTTCAGCATATAGACTTACTAATTTTTCAAATACTGGTTGATCAACTTTTGCACTATAGTTTTTAAATTTCCCTTTAAAACTATTTAGAAGGGATTTTTTTCTACTTTCAAAAGCTTGTTCTCCTCCTCTTAAAAAAGCCTGCTCTAATTGAAATGCACTAAAAGTAATATTCAATAATTCAACATTTCTATAAGCTACTTCAACCCAATAATCACGGGCTAAAGAAACGCTTTCAATTTCTTTGTATAATCGCTCAAAATCTGATAACAATGTTTTGTACCCAACCAAATCTTTCTCTTCAACGATTTTAGAAAACTCCGTTTCTAAGTCACGCTTCTTTTGAATTGCATTTGACTTTTCAATTCCTTGATTTTCACCAATCCACTTTTTCCAATAATTTGCTATTGAGGCGTATTTAGATGCATATTTAATTTTAATCTCAGTATCATTACGCATAAACCCGTCAACAATTTTTAATGCATTTTCTCTCACTTCAATTTTTGCTGGGTTTAAAACATTTACAATTTGATCAACGCCAACAGCTGGTAAATATTCATTTGTTCTTCCTGGGAAACCAAAAACTAAGGTAAAGTCGTTTTCTTCAACACCATCCAATGAAACCGGTAAATGATGTGCTGGTTTATAAGGAACATTATCTTTAGAGTAAGCTGCCGGTTTATTATTTGCATCAGCATAGATTCTAAACATTGAGAAATCGCCTGTATGACGAGGCCACATCCAGTTATCAGTATCCGATCCAAATTTACCTATAGAAGTTGGTGGAGCACCAACTAAACGAACATCTTTAAATTCTTCAGTTACAAAAAGTAAGTACTGATTTCCATTATAGAAAGATTTTACATTGGCATCTTGCCAAGTTTCCTTTTGTGCGGCTTTACTAACTTTTAGAATATTCTGATTAATTAGTTTCATTTTAGCTGCTTCATCCATATCTGGAGTTACACCTTCAAAAACTGCTAAGGTTACATCATCAATTCTTTTAATAAAGGTTACAGAAAAATTTTCATTTGGCAATTCTTCGTCATAACTCATTGCCCAAAAACCATCTTTTAAATAATCGTTTTCAACAGATGAGTGAGATTGAATTACACCGTAACCACAGTGATGATTTGTTAATAACAATCCGTTAGGCGAAATAATTTCTGATGTACATCCACCATTAAAGTGAACAATGGCATCTTTTAAACTTGAATTATTTACCGAGTAAATGTCTTCAGCAGTCATTTTACTTCCCAATAATTGCATTTCATTTTCGTTCATTCCTTTCAATAATGAAGGAATCCACATCCCTCCTTGAATTTCACGAGTATCAACAATAGCGACTTCATTTTCAACAACTTGTGTTGTTTGTTTCACGGTATTACACGAAACGATTAACAGTGCTACTAAAAAATAGAGTTTTATATATTTCATTTGTTTATATTTTATGCACAAATATAACTAACCATTCTCACATGTATAAGTTCAATATTCATTAAAAAAAATAGTATTTTAGCCAAAACTCAAATAATATGGATACAACACCTTTAATTACCCAAGACACAATTGTCTTTGGAATACTTATGTTAACACTTGGATTTGTTTTTTACACATCATCAAGTGAAAATAGTGCTTGGAAAAAATTTTATAAATATATACCAGCTTTATTAATGGCCTATATGATGCCAGCTGTATTTACAACTCTTGGCGTTATTTCACCAGAATGGACAACCGTAAATGATACTGGTGAAATTACTGAACATGGATCGCAAGTATATTACATTGCTAGTAGATATCTGTTACCAGCTGCATTAGTATTGATGACGCTGAGTATAGACTTAAAAGCTGTATTTAATTTAGGACCAAAAGCACTAATTATGTTTTTAACAGGTACCGTAGGTATTATTATTGGAGGTCCGTTAGCGATTCTGTTGGTTTCTATTATATCTCCAGAAACTGTTGGCGGTGCTGGATTTGATGCCGTATGGAGAGGTCTATCTACCTTAGCCGGAAGTTGGATTGGCGGTGGTGCCAACCAAGCAGCAATGTTAGAAATTTACGAATTTAATACTGCCAACTATGCTAGTTATGTTATAGTAGATATTGTAGTTGCAAATATTTGGATGGCTATTTTATTATTAGGAATAGGAAAATCTGAAAAAATTGATAAATGGTTAAAAGCCGATACTTCAGCTATTGAAACTTTAAAAGAAAAGGTATCTAATTATGCCTCCCAAAATGTTAGAAACCCTTCCTTATCAGATTTTATGGTAATACTTTCTATTGGATTCGTAGTTGTAGGAATTTCACATTTAGGTGCCAATGCTATTTCATCTTTTTTAGTTGAAAATGTAGAAGCCGTGGCAGATAAAACTTCGGCAATGTCATCATTTGGATCGCAATTCTTTTGGATGATTACAATCGCAACTTTTCTTGGAATTATACTTTCTTTTACTAGCTTAAAAAAATATGAAGGAGCAGGAGCAAGTAAAATAGGTAGTGTTTTTATTTATATTTTAGTAGCTTCTATAGGTATGAAAATGGATTTGTCAAAAATTTTAGATAATCCAGGATTGCTAGTTGTAGGCCTAATTTGGATGATAATACACGTACTATTATTAATTATTATGGCTAAATTAATAAGAGCTCCATATTTCTTTTTAGCAGTTGGTAGTAAAGCAAATGTTGGTGGAGCTGCCTCTGCACCGGTTGTTGCTGCTGCTTTCCATCCGTCTTTAGCTACTGTTGGAGTATTACTTGCAGTATTTGGTTATGTTGTTGGTACTTACGGAGCTATGCTAACAGCAGAATTAATGCGAATTGTTGCACCACAATTATAGTGAAAAATGAAATTTAAATTAGATATTTGCGTGGTTAAAATTTTAGAAATGAAAAAAATAATTTACTCTTTTATTATTATCAGCCTTTTAATTTCATGTGGAAATGAGAAAAAAGGAACAATGACAGTCCATGGAACTATTAATGGATTGAAAAAAGGAACTGTATATCTTCAAAAATTTAATGATACTTTATTAGTTTCGGTTGATTCGGTCATGTTAAATAATGAAAATAGTTTTACATTAGTTGATAATATTGAAAGCCCTGAAATTTATCTTGTTCAACTTGACAAAAATGAAGATCAAAAAATAACTTTTTTTGGTGAAAAAAAAGAAATAAATATTACCTCTAAACTTGAAAAATTTGCGACATCAGCCAAAATTTCTGGATCTAAAAATCAAGAACTTTTAGAGGAACATAAAGCGATGGTTCAAAAATTTAGTGGAAAACAATTAGATTTGCTTAAAGAGAAATTTGAAGCCCAAAAAGCTGGTGATACTGAACTTCTTGTAAAATTAGAAAATGATGAAAAAAGCCTAATTAGAAGAAAATACTATTTCTCAACAAATTTTGCAATAAATCACGGAGAGTATGAAGTAGCTCCTTATATTGCATTAACTGAGTTATATTATGCAAATATTAAATTGTTAGATACGGTAAACAACTCATTATCCAAGAAAGTAAAAGAATCTAAATATGGATTAGAGCTTAATAAATTTATTAGTGAAATTAAAAAGACTGAAAATTAATTAATTGAATTTTCTATAAAAAAGCAACTCAATAGAGTTGCTTTTTTTATTTTTAATCTTGAATTTGTAACATTTCAAGAACAAAACATACTTATTAAAAGAACGAAACAAAACTTGTGACTAAAGAACTTGAACATAAATTTATTTCTGAATTTCAAGAAAATCAGAACATTATTCACAAAGTGTGTAGAATTTACACAAATAATCAAGAAGCTCATAATGATTTGTTTCAAGAAATCACCATTCAACTTTGGAAAGCATATCCCAAATTTAGAGGTGATTCTAAACTAAGTACTTGGATGTATAGAATTGGGCTAAACACTGCCATTACACTGTATAGAAAATCTAAAAGAACTATAAAAACACAAGATTTTGATACAGTACTACATAGAATTCAATCTACTAGTTATGATGATACAGAAGAGGAACAATTAAAACTAATGTATAAAGCAATTCATCAATTATCAGATATTGATAAAGCATTAATTTTTTTATACTTAGAAGATAAAAATTATAAAGAAATATCTGAAACTATTGGTATTTCAGAAGTGAATGCAAGAGTGAAAATGAACAGAATTAAAACTCGACTTAAAACAATATTAAATCCGTAAACTATGGATGAATTAGATTTACTGAAAAAAGACTGGAAGAAGCAAGATGCTGATTATCCAAAATTATCATATGAAGAAATTTATACGATAGTTCATAAAAAATCGTCTTCTGTTGTAAAGTGGATATTTATAATTTGCATTGCTGAATTAATATTTTGGAATGTAATTAATTTATTAATTCCTGATAGTTATTTTGAAATTTATGAAAAGTTACATTTAAAAACTGTACTATCTATATCATATGTGATTCATTATGCTGTTGTGATTGGTTTTATTTATTTATTTTATAAAAATTACAATTCCATTTGTGTTATAGACAGTACAAACTTATTAATGAAGAAAATTATAAGAACTAGAAGAACTGTTAATTATTACGTTTATTATAACATTATAGCTACTATTATTTTATCTTTCATTATCAATTTTATGATGTTTTCTGATGAAGAACTTTTAATGCAAGTTTTTAATCCTAAAAACTTAGATATTGGAGGTGATAAATTATTTAATATTTTATTGATTAGCCAAGTTATTGGCCTTGTAATAATAATTCTTTTCTTATGGATATATTACCGAATTATTTATGGTATTCTATTAAAAAAATTAAATAAAAACTATAAAGAATTGGCTACTTTAGAATAATAAAAAAAACCGGATTAAATCCGGTTTTTTTTATTACTAAATTCTGTTATCACCATCTATTAAGTCTCCTATTCCACCAAGTATACTACCTTCTCCTCTTGTTTTATTTCCTGTTTTAGGAGCTAATGCTAAAACTCTTCCTGCTAATCGACTAAACGGTAAAGATTGTACGTAAACTGTCCCGGGCCCTTTTAATGTAGCAAAAAACAAACCTTCACCTCCAAACACGGTGTTTTTAATTCCCCCAACAAATTCAATATCATAATTAACATCCTTGGTAAACCCAACAACACAACCAGTATCAACTTTTAAAACTTCACCTGCTTTTAATTCTTTTTTAGACATGTTACCTCCTGCGTGAACAAACGCCATTCCATCTCCTTCTAATTTTTGCATAATAAAACCTTCACCACCAAATAAACCTCTACCCAATTTTTTTGAGAACTCAATTCCTACCGAAACTCCTTTAGCTGCGCATAAAAATGCATCTTTTTGGCAAATAAACTTACCTCCCATTTCACTTAAATCAATTGGAAAAATTTGACCTGGGTATGGAGCTGCAAATGAAACCTTTTTTTTACCGCTTCCAACGTTTGAAAAAACAGTCATAAATAAGCTCTCTCCTGTTAATAATCTTTTCCCTGCTGAAAAGAGTTTCCCTAAAATACCTTCATCTTGGTTAGAACCATCTCCAAAAATAGTTTCCATTTGTATTCCCTCATGCATCATCATAAAACTACCAGATTCGGCAACAACGCCTTCTTGAGGATCTAATTCAATTTCGATAAATTGCATTTCTTCCCCTATTATTTCGTAATCAATTTCGTGTGCATTCATAGTTTAAATTTTTTATTTTTTACCTGTTTTTAATTTTATACTCCATTCAAATTCATAAGCAGAAACCTGTTCTCCATTTTCATTAACACCAATAGATTTCATAAGAATTGTTTGACCTTCTCCCGTTTTAATAGTTCTTTTCAAAGCATCATCAATTAAACTACCATCGTTACAAGTAAAGGTTATTAAACCTACAGCTTTTTTAGTAAATGTCCCGTTGTGGTTTGTTACTAGCATTGAAACGCGTTGACCACTTTCCTTAATTTTTTTTATAACAATGGCTCCTGTTGTAAGTTCTGCAGCCATTGATTGTACCGCAAAATACATGGAATTAAATGGATTCTGATTGATCCACCTATGCTTCACTTTAACCACAGATTTAGTATCATCAAGCTCTTTTAGTTTTACACCGCATAAAAACGCTGATGGCAATTTAAACATCAAAAACTTATTCATATTTTTTACAGTCACCTCCATATAAAATCTTTATTATTTTGAGGTCAAGTTACTCAAAATAAATGAGCGTTAAAAAATGTTTATTTGTTAAATAAATGTTAAATTAAGGTACTATGTGTTGCATACTACTGTTTATTATTTATATATTTGCATAAGAAATTACTATATACTTTTAATTATGATCACACAAAACGATAAAAACTACAGCTCAATTACACACTTAAGCGGTTTTGCGGGGTGGTTTTTCCCCTTTGGAAACATTATCGCTCCATTAGTTCTTTGGACTGCTAAAAAAAATGAAAGCGCTTATATAGATACTCACGGAAAATCTGCTGTGAATTTCCAGCTTAGTTTAATCGTATACGGATTTTTATTAGCAATCTTATTTGTTCCTATAGCAATATTCACTTTAGGACTTGGTATTATTGCAATTATTATAGGAATAATACCTGCAATATTATTAAAAATTGCACTTATTATTTTAGCAAGCATGAAAGCAAATAGTGGCGAATATTATACGTATCCTTTCACTATAGAATTTATTAAATAGCAATATGCTTTTAACTCTTAAATCTTAACTTATGAAGATAGAAAATACAAAAGCTCAAATGCGAAAAGGAGTTTTAGAATACTGTATACTTTCCATTTTACAACATGGAGATGCCTACACATCTGAGATCTTATCGCATTTAAAAGACGCAAAATTATTAGTTGTAGAGGGTACCGTTTATCCTTTACTAACTCGATTAAAAAACGCTGGTCTACTTAGCTATCGCTGGGAAGAATCAACTTCTGGACCACCACGAAAATATTATGCCTTAACAGAAACTGGTAAATTATTTTTAAAAGAATTGAATGGCACTTGGAGTGACCTTGTAGAAGCAGTAAATATAGTAACTACCAAAAAATCAACAAAAAATGAATAAGACAATAAATATTAATTTAGGAGGCATTTTCTTTCACATTGATGAAATAGCTTATCAAAAGCTAAAACTTTATTTAGATGCCATAAGACGATCTTTAAGTGATGATCCACAAGGTAGAGATGAAATATTAAATGATATTGAGCATCGAATTGGTGAATTACTTTCTGAAAGAGTAAAAGACGAACGTCAAGTTGTTAACGAAAATGACATTGATGAAATCACTAAAATTATGGGAAAACCAGAAGATTATTTAGTGGATGAGGAAATATTTGAAGACGAACCATCATACAGACCTAAAAGTTCTTCCAAAAAATTATTTAGAGATGGTGAAGATAAGTTTTTAGGTGGTGTTTCTTCTGGTTTAGCACATTATTTAGGTATCGACTCCTTATGGGTACGCCTAATCTGGATAGTATTAGTTGTTGCAGGATTTGGAACGGGAATTCCAATTTATATTTTACTTTGGATATTAATTCCTGAAGCGACAACAACAGCCGAAAAATTACAAATGAAAGGCGAGCCAGTAAATATTAGTAATATTGAAAAAAAAATTAGAGAAGAATTTCAAGATGTTTCATCTCGCGTAAAGGATGGGGTAAACGATGTTACTAGTAAAGTTAGAAACACTGAATTTCAGAATAAAGCAAAATCGGGTTTACAAGATGTCATTGAAACTTTAACTAAAATTTTTCTTGCAATATTTAATGTATTTGGGAAATTTATTGGAGCGCTACTCATTTTAGTTGCTTCCCTTACTTTAATAGGACTAATTATTGGTGCCTTTTCGTGGGGTGGAATTGAAATATTAGGGTTTGGTGAGGAATTCGTAACGTATCCTCCATTCGTATTCGATTCAATAATGCCTAGTTGGTTAATTATTATATTTGGATTTATTGCAATTGGAATTCCGTTTGTTGTTTTGTTTATGTTAGGTTTAAAAATAATATCAAGCAATGTTAAGTCTTTCAGCACAACTACAAAATTATCATTACTTGGTATTTGGATAATTTCACTACTAGGATTAGGTTTGGCAATAGCAGACTTTGCAACTAGAACAGCATATGATGGTGTACACAACCAAACTGAAGAATTACCATTAATTGCAAGTGATACGCTTAAAGTAAAGATGATTGGGAATGACAATTTATCAACTTATAAAGAATTAAGAAGACGTTATAACTCTGAAACAGTTATTGACAACGATATTCAAAAATTATATTCAACAAGAATAAATGTAGATGTAAAACCTACAGATAATACAATTGGATATGTTAAAATAAGAAAAGAATCAGAAGGAAAAAGTCGTTTAAGTGCTAATAATGATGCAGAATCTATAGAATATCAATTTAACTTAAATGATAAAAATTTAGAATTAAACGGATATTTCTTATCTGACTTTAAACATAAATTTAAAGATCAATTAATTGATGTAACGATTTATTTACCTGTTTATTCATTAATTTATTTAGACAATTCTACTCGTACGTTCTTAGATGATGTAGATAATATTCAAGAAATTCGCGATAGAGATATGCCAAAGCACTATTATAAAATGACAGAGAACGGACTAGAATGTTTAGATTGTGATCCAGATATTTTTGGAGATTCATTTAAAAGAGACAATGAACATTTTAATTTAAACATTGATAGAAATGGTTTGGAGATTAAAGTAAAAGATAACGACGGAGGAGATGCTGAAATTAAATTAGACGAAAACGGCTTAATCATTAAATAGTTACAATTCAAACAATAAATTCAACAACTTGGCCATAATATATTTTAACTAACCAAGTTTAAAAATATATTTGAACAAACAAAAACATTATATTATGAAAACTTTGACAAGGATAACGGCAATACTAGTGCTACTTATTACAACATCGTCTTGCTTTATGGAAAGTATTACGGGAATTAAAGGGAATGGAAATGTAGTTTCAGAAGATAGAAAAATTAGTTCAGATTTTGATGCCATTAAAGTACAACAAGGAATTAGTTTATATCTAACCCAAGGAAATTCAACAGAATTAAATGTAGAAGCTGATGAAAATATCTTAGAATTATTAATTACAGAAGTTAAAAATGGAGAATTAAAAGTATACTTTGAGAAAAATGTATATCGCGCAAAAAAGCGAAATGTGTATGTAACTACAAAAGAAATTTCCAAAATAAGTACGTCGAGCGGGGCTTCAGTAAAATCTGAAAATACCCTACAAACCACTAAATTAGAACTTGATTCAAGTAGCGGAAGCTCAATTAAAATTTATGTAAACGCTACAGATATAACCAGTGAATGTTCGAGCGGAGCAGACATTGATATTTATGGAAAAACAGAAACATTTTCAGCTAACGCTAGTAGCGGAAGTACAATTGATGCTGACGAACTAGAAGCAATAGATGTCCTTGCAAAAGCTAGTAGCGGAGCAAATATAGATGTGCAAGTAAAAGGTAATTTAACGGCCAAAGCTAGTAGCGGTGGAGATATTGATTATGAAGGTGGACCTACAAGTATCAACAAAGACACCTCTTCAGGTGGTAGTGTATCAGGAAGCTAATTCCAATTTATATATTTAAATTGTTAAGCCAGTTCAACTCGTGTGAACTGGCTTTTTTTAAAAGAATATTTATTCATAATAATATCACAATTTTATCAAAAGTATGACAATAGTCAACTAGTTTGAAAACAAGTTGTTTACTTTTACGTTTGATTTAAGAATAAAAGCTAAATTAAAACATAACTAATATGCGTAAAAAAAACAACCCTCACTCATTTCATATTCCTGTGATGGGGCTTGCTTTTACAATAGATAGTCCAATTAAAGTTGCAAAATATGGTATTTCATCAGTTGTTTCAATTGTAGATGATGTGTTAATTGAAAAGATGAATGAATATTATTCTTCAAAATTTGAAATTCCTTTTAAAGCAATTTCAACGAAAGTTGAAGATTATAGGGCGAAGAGAATTACATCGTATCTAAATACGGTTGATACTATTGTAAAACATAAATTTGAAACACTCAAAAAGAGTTTCGAAGAAAAAAGTAGTGAGTTTGAGAAATATATGGACATGCTTCCTGATTTTTCCGAAGTAAAACAAAACTTCTTAGAAACGATTCAAAATAATCATTTAAAAAAAGACATCTCTAATTGGATACAAAATAATTTGATGCCAGGTGCTATTGACGTAAATATTATGACTAAGCTTGACAAGGATAATTATAATAAAAATGAATTATTACCATCTGAATTTAATGATGCCCATGCGGCACTGAGAGGTTTTGCCAATAGTAATTTAGAATCATCTGTTGTGCTTTCTGCGGGTATGAATCCTAGATTATATAGCTATTTTGAGAAATTTAATGATTTCTATCCAGATGAAAATGGTTTTCAAAAAAAGAAAATTATTTTGAAAGTTAGCGATTATAGATCAGCCTTAATTCAAGGTAAATTTTTAGCTAAAAAAGGATTATGGGTTTCTGAATATAGAATTGAATCTGGTTTAAATTGTGGTGGTCATGCGTTTGCTTCTGATGGTTACTTAATGGGACCTATTTTAGAGGAATTTAAAAATCATAAAAACGATTTAATTTCTGATGTCCACAATATATTGATTGCTGCTTTAAACCATAAAGGGAAAAGCATACCAAATGTTCCTTTAGAATTAAAAATTACCGCTCAAGGTGGTGTTGGAACTTCAGAAGAACACGAATTTTTATTAGATAATTATAATATCGATTCTGTAGGATGGGGAACCCCTTTTTTATTAGTCCCTGAAGCTTCAACAGTTGATAAACAAACAATTGATACTTTAAAAGTAGCAAAAGAAAAGGATTTATTTTTAAGTAATATTTCTCCTTTAGGCGTTCCTTTTAATAGTTTAAGAGGAAACACAAACGAAATTCTTAAAAATGAAAGAATAGCAAACAACAAAGCCGGAAGTTCATGTCCTAAGAAATTTTTAGCATCGAATAAAGATTTTTCAGAAAAAGTAATTTGTACCGCGTCAAAAAAGTTTCAAACGATGAAGCTAAATGAATTAAAAGATGAGTGCTTAACTTCTGACGAATATTCTAAGAAATCAAGTCAAATTACTGATAAAGCTTGTTTATGCGAGGGTTTATCAAATGCTGCCTTAATTAATTATAATCTGGATCAAAAAGGAGAAGACCAAGGAGTTGCTATTTGTCCCGGCCCAAATATGGCATATTTTTCAAAAGAACTTTCTTTAAAAGAAATGATAAACCACATTTATGGTAAAGCAAATGTAATTGCAACAAATAATCGACCACATATGTTTATCAAAGAATTATCTATGTATGTTGATTATTTTTCTAATAAAGTAGATGAATTAAAAGATTCACTCAATAGTAAAAACGAAAAATATTTAACAACATTTCAAAGTAATTTAAATGATGGTATTGAATATTACCAAGATTTATTTTCCAATTTTGAAGTAAACAAAGAAAATTTATTAAACGATTTGCAGCATTTAAAAAACAAATTGTTTAATGTTCATATACCAATTTTAGTTAAAATATAGTTCTAAAAAAAGCCTTTCATTTGAAAGGCTTTTTTTATTTAATTTCTCACAACTTATTCTCCACAATGAAAATTTGCAAGTGTTTTATTTTCAAGTATTTTTAAAGTACTATCTCTAACTTCTGCCATTAAAATACTCAAACTACATTCTTCCTCATTTATACAATCATCACACTTTTCATAATAATTTAAGCTTACACAAGGTAACATTGCAATTGGACCTTCTAGAACTCTCATAATAGTTGAGATCTTGATCTCTTTTGGATTTTGAAGTAAGAAATAACCACCTCCTTTTCCTTTTTTTGAAGAAAGTATTCCGCTTTTTTTTAACGTTAATAAAATACTTTCTAAATATTTTTGAGATATATTTTCGGATTCAGAAATCTCAGAAATCAAAACCGGTTCATTTTTCTTCTTCTTTGCTAAATAGCTTAGTGCTTTAAGTCCATATTTTGTTTTTTTAGAAAGCATTCTTAAAATTAAGCTAGTTGTTTGTTCTTAGGTAAAAATACATCAGCCATCATACAACGTGCACTTCCACCACCACACGCTTCAATTGTATCTAAAGAACTATTTACTAAAGTACCGTGTTTTTTAAGTTGGTTTATTTGTTGCTTTGTTAAACTTTCATATGCTGATTTTGACATTACAATATAACGCTCATTGTTTTTCCCAATTACTTGTAACATATTTCCGGCAAAATTATTTACTTGATCTTCAGATATAATAATTACTTCTTTACGATCTTCCTTTAAATGTTTTAACACATTTTTACGATCTTTTTTATCGTCTATACTATCTAAACATATTACAGCAAAATTTTCACCTAGACACATCATCACATTGGTATGATATATTGGTAGTCGCTTACCATTCACTGTTTGGTATGATATAAATGGAACAGGAGTATATTCAAAATCTTCACAAAATTCAATAAATAAATCTTCATCAGCTCTTGGAGATAGAGAGCAATACGCTTTTCTGTTGACTCTATCTAAAAGCAAACTTCCGGTACCTTCTAAAAATATCTCTTCGGCTTCAGCAGAGGTATAGTCAATCATGTTTTCAATAACAAACCCTAAGCTTTCTAACGTTTGAAAAATATCATCTCTTCTTTCTAAACGTCTATTTTCGGCAAACATAGGATATATAGCTACATCACCATTTTGATGAAATGACATCCAATTATTTGGGAAAATCGAATCTGGTGTATCAAATTCTTTTGTATCGTCAATTACTATAACCTCAACCCCAATTTCTCGTAATTTATTAGCATGATTATCAAACTCTTGTAAAGCCTTAAATTGAATTGTTTCAGGAGTTAAACCATCTAATACTTTTTGATAATAATTATTTACTGCAGTTTGTTCATTTGTACGAAATGAAACTGGTCGAACCATTAATATGGTATTTGTAATTTGTCTCATAATTTAATCTCTTATTAATGGCATTGTTGAACATCTTAGTAAACCCTCTTGCTTTGCAATTTCAGCATATGGAATTTCTTCAACAATAAATCCTTGAGCTCTCAACCAGCTATTTAATCTGGTAAAATTTTGTTCAGATACGATAACTTTATCTGAAATTGAAAATACATTTGAAAACATTTGATACATTTCATCTTTTGAAATATGGAATAAATTATCTGCTCCAAATAAATCTAACAAATAATTATAATCATTCACATCTCTGAAACCTTCCTTATGTATAATTGCCTTACTTTTACCAACTGGCTGAAAACAGCAATCCAAATGTAATGCATTTTCTCTAGCATTTGTATTTGATTTCACCAAATCAAATTCTTTAACAATTTTATTCGGAAATATTTTTTTTATAAAATTAACTGCCTTCATATTTGTGCGGGCCGTAATGTAATTTTTATAATCATCTCCTTTGTAAGTTCCAATAAATATATGATTATTCCATAACATAACATCTCCACCTTCAAAATGAATATCATCTGTGGTTTCAATTATTTTAGAAGGTTCAATTTGATTTAATACGTGCTGAATAGCTTCAATTTCTTTTTCTCTATCAGGTAAAATGTTTGATTTAATCAATGTATCTCCAATAACAAAAGCAATATCCCTAGAAAATATTTGATTGTAATCTTCAATAACATTAGGTCTGTAAACCTTTACATTGTATTTTTCAAAAACTTTATTAAAAGCTTGCATTTCAAAAACCATATCTTTTTCTAAAGGATAGGTTCCTGCTTCTATATGTTCTCTTGATTTAGGATCATAAGCATCTTCTAATTTTGGAGTTGGTCCATTATTTTTTGCAATTCCCAAAACCACAGCCCTTAAGCGAGAAGTTTCATCTTGAACATTTAGTTTCATCATATACTATTTATTTAAGCGTAAAAATAAAAAAACCTCATAGATTAATATGAGGTTTTAAATATAATTTAAAAATATTTACCTTTTTTCAAATGGAAGAAAAGAACGTAGTGTTTCTCCAGTATATAATTGACGTGGTCTTCCAATTGGCTCACCATTTTCACGCATTTCTTTCCATTGAGCAATCCAGCCTGGTAATCTTCCAATTGCAAACATTACTGTAAACATTGAAACTGGAATTCCCAAAGCTCTGTAAATAATTCCTGAATAGAAATCTACATTTGGATATAATTTACGCTCTGCAAAATATTCATCTTTTAAAGCTACTTCTTCTAAATGCTTTGCTATATCTAAAATAGGATCATTTAAATTTAAATCTTCAAACAACTCATCAGCAGCATTTTTAATAATTCGTGCTCTTGGGTCAAAGTTTTTATATACTCTGTGCCCAAATCCCATTAAACGGAAAGGATCATTCTTATCTTTTGCTTTTGCAATATACTTAGCTACGTCACCTCCATCTTTTTGAATGGCTTCTAACATTTCTATTACCGCTTGGTTTGCTCCTCCATGAAGAGGTCCCCAAAGAGCAGAAACTCCAGCAGCAAGTGAAGCGAATAAACCAGCTCCTGATGAACCAACTATTCTCACCGTTGAAGTTGAACAATTTTGTTCGTGATCTTCGTGCAAGATTAATAATTCATCTAACGCTTTTACTGCTATTGGGTTTATTTTATAATCCTCAGTTGGAATTTTAAACATAAGCTGCATTAGGTTTTCAATATATCCTAAAGAATTGTCGGCATAATTAAGAGGTAATCCATGATTTCTTCTATGAGCCCAAGTTGCTAATACAGGAAATTTACCTAATATTTTAACGATAGCATTGTACATGTCTTCCTTAGAATTTATATCAACTACACCTGGATTAAACGATGTTAATGCACTTGTAAAAGAAGACAGCATACCCATAGGATGAGCTGATTTTGGAAAACCAACAACTATATCTTTCATCTCTTCATTAACTAAAGAATGTGATTTAATATCATCTTCAAACTTCTTGAGTTCAGCTTTAGTTGGTAATTCGCCAAAAATTACTAAAAATGCAACCTCTAAAAAACTTGCCTTTTTGGTTAACTCTTCAATTGCATAACCACGATGTCTTAAAATTCCTTTCTCACCATCTAAAAAGGTGATTTTACTTTCGCAAGATCCGGTGTTTTTAAAACCTGGATCTAATGTTATTACTCCATTTGTTGAACCTCTTAAAGTACTAATATCAATGGCAGTTTCATTTTCAGGCCCCTTAAAAACAGGAAATTCAAATTTTTTACCATCTAATTCTAAAATTGCTTTATCTGACATATTTCTTAATATATTTTAATGTAATTATACTATTATTTTCTGAGTAACGAATTTAAGGAATTTTAAGCAATTTAAGTTACAAATATTATTAATGATTTGTTAATTATACTTAAACTAAATTAAACAAAAAAAGTCGAGAAAATCTCGACTTTTTAAGCAAACAATTTGTTTAAATATTTAATAACAATTAATTTGAGTCAACCAATTATTTTTTAATTCCAACCATTTTTTCAAGCATATCGGTGGTAACCGATTTTGGTCTTTCTAAAGAATAACCTAATGCTCTATCCCAGATTATATTTGAAAGTACACCAAATGCCCGTCCTATTGAGAATAGAACTGTATAAAAATCATACTCACGCACACCATAATGCCATTGAACAACTCCAGATTGTGCATCTACATTAGGCCAAGGGTTTTTAGCTTTTCCTTGTTCTACTAAAATATCAGGCACAACTTTATATAAAGCATCTACATATTTAAATATTTTATCATCTGGTAAATGTTTTAAACAAAACTCACGCTGCACAGTATAACGAGGGTCTGTTTTTCTTAAAACTGCATGACCGTATCCAGGAATTACTTGTCCGCTATTTAAAGTATCCCACACATATTTTTTCATTTCTTCCTCAGTTGGTTCTTCTCCTCCCATTTGCTCAATTAACCCTTGTAACCAACGTAATACCTCTTGATTTGCTAAACCATGTAAAGGCCCCGCTAAACCATTAATCATTGCAGAAGTTGCATAATATACATCAGACAATGAACTAGCCACTAAATGTCCTGTGTGTGCACTTACATTTCCACTTTCGTGATCTGCATGAATAATAAAATACATACGAGATACATCATCATACGGTTTATCTTTTCCCATCATATATGCAAAATTTGCACCTAAATCTAGAGTAGGATCTGGATATCTGTGCCCTTTTTCAGGACTATATAATTTATTATAAATATAAGCGCCAATTAGAGGCATTTTAGCTAGCAAATTTGTTGAGTCTTCATAAGTTGAATCCCAGTAATCCATTTTACTCATTCCCTTTTTATATTTTATATTGAAATGAGATTCTCTTTCTAAGCTCATAACTGCAGCAGAAAGAATTGCCATCGGATGGCTATTGCTTGGAAATGCATCAATAACATCCCAAACGTAACGAGGTATCATTCTGCGATTATTAAAATCAACCATTAAATCTTCAACTTCAGTTTGAGTTGGAATATCACCTGTTAACAAAAGATGGTATAATCCTTCAACATAAGGCATTTCAGCTCCTTCTGGCTTTGGAAGTTTTTCCAAAACTTCAGGAAGCGTAAAACCTCTATAACGAATTCCTTCAAACGGATCTAGATAAGAAATATCAGTTACTAAACTTTTAATACCTCTCATACCTCCAATAGCCTGTGCTACAGTTACTTTATCTATAACCTTATCTCCGTGCTCTTTTAATAATTTAGTAGTTCTTAACCTGTGTAATTGAATTTTTTCGTGCAATTTATGTTTCAAAGTGTTCATAATATTTAACCTTTTAATAATTATTCCCATAAATTTACAACTGAAACCATTATTAAAACCTGATATTTATCATGTTGAAACTTAGATGTAACAATTATTACCTTGAAAAACAAGCACTTATAAACATCAGTTTTAATTGAATTGTAACCTGATAATATCTTTAAAAATAAAAACCAGTGAAGTCTATTTCACTGGTTTTTAAAATTTTATATGTATACTATCAATCTAATTGATTGACTTTTTAGAGCTATTTAAAATTATATTTTAAAAGCATTGTCCTGAGGATAATATGCTACAGCTCCTAATTCTTCTTCAATTCTTAATAACTGATTATATTTTGCCATTCTATCTGAACGTGAAGCTGAACCTGTTTTTATTTGACCAGTATTCAACGCAACAGCTAAATCCGCAATAGTATTATCTTCTGTTTCTCCAGAACGGTGAGACATTACAGATGTATAACCCGCATTATGAGCCATATTTACAGCAGCTATAGTTTCTGTTAACGTACCAATTTGGTTTACCTTTATTAAAATTGAATTTGCAATACCATTTTCAATACCTCTAGAAAGTCTTTCTACATTTGTAACAAATAAATCATCACCAACTAATTGAACTTTATCTCCAATTTGCTCTGTTAAATATTTCCAACCTTCCCAGTCATTCTCATCCATTCCATCTTCAATTGAAATAATTGGGTATTTTTCCGCTAATTCAGCTAAATAATCTGCTTGCTCTTCTGAAGTTCTTATAACTCCTTTATCACCTTCGAATTTAGTATAATCATACTTTCCATCAACATAAAATTCTGCCGCAGCACAATCTAATGCTAGCTTAACTTCATCTCCGGGTTTATATCCTGCATTTTCAATCGCTTTTAATACGGTTTCAATTGCATCTTCAGTTCCATCAAATGTAGGTGCAAATCCTCCTTCATCTCCAACTGCAGTACTTAAGCCTCTATCGTGGATTAATTTTTTAAGATTGTGAAATATTTCACTACCCATTTTAATTGCCTCAGTAAAGTTTTTAGCTTTTATAGGCATAATCATAAATTCTTGGAAGGCAATTGGTGCATCTGAATGAGAACCTCCATTTATAATATTCATCATTGGTACTGGAAGTGTATTTGCACTAACACCACCCACATAACGATATAATGGGATTTCTAATTCATTTGCTGCTGCTTTTGCTACCGCTAATGAAACTCCTAAAATTGCATTGGCTCCTAACTTAGATTTATTTTTTGTACCATCTAAATCAATCATTACTTGATCAATTAGATTTTGTTCAAAAACTGAAATTCCTAGCAACTCTTCTGCAATAATTTCATTTACATTTTTTACTGCTGTTAGGACTCCTTTACCCATATAATCTTTACCTCCATCACGAAGTTCCATTGCTTCATGTTCTCCTGTTGAAGCTCCAGATGGAACAGCCGCTCTACCTAAAATTCCATTTTCAGTTACTACATCTACTTCTACTGTTGGATTTCCTCTTGAATCAAATATTTGTCGTGCATGAACACTTATAATCATACTCATTTTATTGTAATTTTATTGGTTATTTTTTGTGTTTCAAAGTTACGCATTTCATACGTAATTATCTTTTTAATTTAATCCCTTATTGCGATAACGTTTTCGCTTTTTTAAAACGTGTAAAACATTTAATGAAAATTAATACTATTTTTTTGATTCCTTAATATTCTCGATAAACTGATCGAATAAATAAGATGAATCATGCGGCCCTGGACTAGCTTCAGGATGATATTGTACTGAAAAACAATTCTTATTTTTCATCTTCATTCCTGCAAGTGTTTCATCATTTAAATGGATATGAGTTACTTCAAAATCTTTATGATTTTCAACTTCTTCTCTCTTTACAACAAACCCATGATTTTGTGATGTAACTTCTCCTTTCCCTGTAATAATATTTTTAACAGGATGGTTAATTCCTCGATGACCATTATGCATTTTATATGTTGAAATTCCATTTGCTAAGGCAATGACTTGATGCCCTAAACATATCCCAAACAAAGGAATATCTCTTTTAATAATTTCTTTTGCTAATTCTTGAGCTTCTTTTAAAGGTTCTGGATCTCCAGGACCGTTAGACAAAAAGAAACCATCAGGTTGAAAAGCATTCATTTCTTCAAAACTAGCATTGTATGGAAATACTTTAATATAACATCCTCTACTCACTAAATTCTTTAATATATTCTTTTTGATACCTATGTCTAATGCCGAAATTTTATATGGTGCGTTAGCCTCTCCATAAAAATAAGATTCTTTAGTCGAAACTTTTGAGGCTAACTCTAACCCTTTCATATTTGGAATAGATTTTAGTTTCTCCTTTAACACCTTTAAATCTGTTTCAGTAGAAATTACCGCATTCATAGCTCCTTTATCTCTTATATAACGAACAACAGCTCTTGTATCTATATCAGAAATTGCTAAAACCTTTTCCTTTTCAAAATAATTTTCTAAAGATCCATCGGCGCCATATCTAGAATAATTAAAACTGAAATTCTTACAAACTAATCCTGCAATTTTAATTGAATCAGATTCAACTTCATTATTATTTACACCATAATTTCCAATATGAGCATTTGTTGCTAACATTAATTGACCAAAGTAAGAAGGGTCTGTAAATATTTCTTGATATCCAGTCATACCGGTATTATAACATATTTCACCAAAAGAAGTTCCGTCAATACCAATAGACTTTCCTTCAAATACAGTACCATCTGCTAATAATAATATTGCTTTTTTTCGCTGAGTATATTTCATTCTTTCATCATTTACTTTATTCGTTTTCAAATATAAAAAAAAGGATAAACTAAATTTAGCTTATCCTTTTAATGTTATTAACTAGTTTTCATTAGTTAGTTCGTTTCTTTGCTTTCTTCGGCAGATTCAACAGTTGTTTCAACTTTTTTTGATCTACCTCTACGCGTAGTTTTCTTTTTCTTGGCTCCATTCGGATTATAAGTAGTATTATAATCAACTAGTTCAACCATTGCCATTGGTGCATTATCACCTTGACGATTTCCTAATTTTATAATACGCACATATCCACCTGGTCTATCTGCCACTTTTACAGAAACTTCTTTAAATAATTCAGTAACTGCATACTTATTTCTTAAATAGCTAAATACAACTCTACGATTATGAGTAGTATCATCTTTAGATTTAGTAATTAAAGGCTCAACAAATTGACGTAAAGCTTTAGCTTTAGCAACAGTTGTATTAATACGTTTGTGCTCAATTAAAGAACATGCCATATTAGCAAACATAGCTTTTCTGTGCGCTGTTTGTCTTCCTAAGTGATTAAATTTCTTTCCGTGTCTCATCTCTTATCTTGTCTTAATTAAAACCAAAGTTTTAACTTAATCTTTATCTAATTTATATTTACCTAAATCCATACCAAAATTTAAACCTTTATTGTGAACTAATTCATCTAATTCAGTTAAAGATTTTTTTCCGAAGTTACGGAACTTCATTAAGTCATTTTTGTTAAATGATACTAAGTCTCCTAATGTATCAACTTCTGCCGCTTTTAAACAATTTAGTGCTCGTACGGATAAGTCCATATCAACTAATTTTGTTTTTAACAATTGACGCATATGTAATGATTCTTCATCATATGTTTCTGTTTGTGCAATTTCATCAGCTTCCAAAGTAATACGCTCATCCGAAAATAACATGAAATGGTGTATTAATATTTTAGCAGCCTCAGTTAAAGCGTCTTTTGGTGCAATTGATCCATCTGTAGTAATATCAAAAACTAATTTTTCATAATCTGTTTTTTGTTCTACACGGAAGTTTTCTACACCATATTTTACATTAATTATTGGTGTGAAAATTGAATCTGTAAAAATAGTTCCTAGTGCAACACCAGTCTTTTTATTTTCATCAGCAGGAACAAACCCTCTTCCCTTTTCAATAGAAATCTCAAAATCAAGTTTAACAGATTTTTCCATATTACAAATTACTAAATCATGATTTAACACTTGAAATCCTGAAATAAATTTTTGTAAATCTCCAGCTGTTAATTGCTCTTGATTAGAAATTGAGATGCTT
Organism: Lutibacter sp.; assembly: GCF_013041805.1. Lineage (GTDB taxonomy): Bacteria > Bacteroidota > Bacteroidia > Flavobacteriales > Flavobacteriaceae > Lutibacter. The sequence continues at coordinate 24,743 of NZ_JABDRI010000015.1, read as the reverse complement.
ACAGTTTCTCTTTCTGAGTCATCAATTTGTTTTTTAAAACGTACTTGTTTTAAGTTTAAAATGATTTCAGTAACATCCTCTACAACACCTTTAATTGTAGAAAATTCATGTTCGATACCTTCTATACGAAGTGATGTAATTGCAAAACCTTCTAAAGAAGATAATAGTACTCTTCTCAAAGCATTTCCTACAGTTAAACCAAATCCTGGTTCAAGAGGTCTAAACTCGAATCTACCACTATAATCAGTAGAATCAATCATTATTACTTTATCGGGCTTTTGAAAATTTAAAATTGCCATAATTGAATTGGTATCTTTAAGATTATTTAGAGTATAACTCTACTATTAATTGCTCCTTGATATTTTCTGGAATTTGCATTCTTTCTGGAACACTAACAAAATTACCTTGTTTTGTTTCAGAATTCCACGAAAGCCATTCATAAACATCATTTCTTGCTGCTAAAGAATCTTCAATTGCAGTTAATGATTTCGATTTTTCTCTTACAGCTACAACATCCCCTGCGTTTAAAGTATATGAAGGAATACTAACAATTTCACCATTTACAGTAATGTGACGGTGAGAAACTAATTGTCGAGCTGCACTACGACTAGGAGCAACACCCAATCTAAACACAACGTTATCTAAACGAGCTTCACAAAGTTGTAATAAGATTTCACCTGTTACTCCAGACGAAGCAGATGCTTTTTTAAATAAGTTTGAAAACTGTCTTTCTAAAATACCATACGTATATTTAGCTTTTTGCTTCTCAGACAACTGCATTGCGTATTCAGATTTTTTTCCTCTACGTCTGTTATTACCATGTTGTCCTGGAGGATAATTTCTTTTTTCAAAAGATTTATCTTCTCCAAATATTGCTTCTCCGAATTTACGTGCAATTTTTGTTTTTGGTCCTGTATATCTTGCCATTTTTTATTATTATATGATAGGGATTATGAATTAAGGCTAATCCTTCGATAATCTAATTCCTATCTGTTAAAAATTAATTAATTATACTCTTCTTCTCTTTGGTGGTCTACAACCATTATGCGGTGCAGGTGTAACATCGATAATTTCAGAAACTTCTATTCCTAAATTATGGATTGATCTAATTGCTGATTCTCTTCCGTTACCTGGCCCTTTTACATACACTTTTACTTTTCTCATACCAGCTTCATGCGCTATTTTTGCACAATCTTCAGCAGCCAATTGAGCTGCATATGGTGTGTTCTTTTTAGAACCTCTAAAACCCATTTTTCCAGCTGATGACCATGAAATTACGTCACCTTTCTTATTAGTTAATGAGATAATAATATTGTTGAATGAAGCAGTGATATGAGCTTCACCAACAGTCTCAACAATAACTTTACGTTTTTTAGTACTTGCTTTCGCCATAATCTTAGTTATTATTTAGTTGCTTTTTTCTTGTTAGCTACAGTTTTACGCTTACCTTTTCTGGTCCTAGAGTTATTCTTAGTTCTTTGACCTCTTAATGGCAATCCTGATCTGTGACGAATTCCTCTGTAACACCCAATGTCCATTAAACGCTTAATGTTTAACTGAGTTTCCGAACGCAATTCACCTTCAATAGTGTAATCACCTACTTGCTCTCTAATGTCGTGAATTTCTTCATCAGTCCAATCTTGAACTTTTGTACCTTCATCAACTTTTGCTGCAGCTAAAATTTCTTTAGCTCTGCTTTTTCCAATTCCAAAAATATAAGTTAATGCAATAACTCCTCTTTTATTTTTTGGAATATCAATACCTGCTATTCTTGCCATAATTATCCTTGTCTTTGTTTAAATCTAGGATTCTTTTTATTGATTACATATAATCTGCCTTTTCTACGCACAATCTTGCACTCGGCACTTCTCTTTTTTACTGATGTTCTAACTTTCATCGTTTATACTTTAATATCTGTAAGTAATTCTTGCTTTTGATAAATCGTATGGACTCATTTCTAACTTCACCTTATCACCTGGTAATAATTTAATATAATGCATACGCATTTTACCTGAAATATGTGCAGTTACAACATGTCCATTTTCCAACTCTACACGAAACATTGCATTTGACAATGCTTCCGTAATTGTCCCGTCTTGCTGTATTGCTGGTTGTTTTGCCATATTATGCTACTGATTTTCGTTTAGTTCCTTTTTTCATTAAGCCATCATAATGACGATTCAATAAATGTGAATTAATCTGCTGAATAGTATCTATAGCTACTCCAACCATAATTAATAATGAAGTACCACCATAAAATAATGCCCACGATTGTGTTAATCCAAACTTAACCACTATTGCTGGTAAAATAGCTACTAATGCTAAAAATATAGATCCCGGAAATGTAATTAACGACAATACTCGATCTAATAATTCACCCGTATCTTTTCCAGGTCTAATACCTGGTATAAATCCACCACTTCTTTTTAAATCATCAGCCATTTTGTTCGTAGGAATCGTAATTGCAGTATAAAAATAACTAAATACTATAATTAAGAATGCAAATAACAAATTATACCACAAACCAAACATATTTGAAAACTCAATTCCAATTGATTTAATTGTATTATTATCAGAGTTAGCCATTAATGCAGGCGCAAACATAATAGCTTGAGCAAATATAATAGGCATAACCCCTGATGAATTTAACTTTAAAGGTATGTAATCTCTTGAACCCGCAACATTTTTAATATTACCAGCAACCGTTTTACGAGCATATTGTACTGCAATTCTACGAACAGCCGTCACTAAATAAACACATACTAATATTACTAAAAACCATACGATAACTTCAAGTAGGATCATTATCAAACCACCATTAGATGCAGTAACTTTTGAAACCACTTCTTGTATAAAAGATGATGGGAAACGAGCAATAATACCAATCATTATCAATAATGAAATACCATTTCCAATTCCTTTATCTGTAATTTTTTCTCCTAACCACATTGCAAAAATAGTACCTGCTGTTAAAATCACCATAGATGACAACCAGAACATACTTCCGCTAATATAAAATGCTTCAGAAGGTATAAGTTGATAAATATTAGTAATATATGCAGGACCTTGAACCATTGTAATAGCAATAGTTAGCCAACGAGTTATTTGATTGATCTTCTTTCTACCACTTTCACCATCCTTTTGAAGCTTTTGTAAATAAGGAACAGCAATTCCCATTAACTGAACAACAATAGAGGCTGAGATATAAGGCATTATACCTAATGCAACAATAGAGGCTTGCGCAAACGCACCTCCTGTAAACATATCTAATAATCCAAGAATTCCTCCACCACTTGTTTGATTTTTAAGTGCTGCTTGAGCAACAGTAATATCAATTCCTGGCAGCGGCACTTGAGCAGCTAAACGATAAATTGCCATAAATCCAAGTGTCAAAAGAATCTTATTTCTAAGTTCCTCTATACTCCAAATGTCTTTAATGGTTTGAATAAATTTTTTCATTATAGCTAAGTATTATAACATTTCAGCTGAGCCTCCAGCTTTTTCAATTGCTGCTTTTGCAGTTGCAGTAAATTTATGAACTTTCACATTTAATTTTGCTGTTAGCTCACCACTTCCTAATATTTTCACTAGGTCATTTTTACGTGCTAATCTATTCTCAACTAATATATCAAATGTTACTGTATCCGAAATTTTCTTATTATCAACAAGTTCTTGTAATTTATGTAAGTTTACACCAACATATTCTTTACGATTAATATTTGTGAAACCAAATTTAGGAACACGACGTTGTAAAGGCATTTGACCACCTTCAAAACCAACTTTTCGTGAATATCCTGAACGAGATTTAGCACCTTTATGACCTCTTGTTGCTGTGCCACCTTTACCAGAACCTTGTCCTCTACCTACACGTTTTCCTTGTGTTTTAACCGATCCCTTTGCAGGTTGTAAGTTATTTAATGTCATCTCTTATAAAATATTATTTAATTTCCTCAACAGAAACTAAGTGTGAAACAGTATCTACCATTCCTAAAATAGCAGGAGTAGCATCATGTTCAACAACTTGATTAATCTTTCTTAAACCAAGAGCCTCAAGAGTTCTTTTCTGATTTTGAGGACGTCTAATTTTACTTTTTACTTGTGTTACTTTTATTTTTGCCATCGCCATCCCTTTTATCCGTTAAAAACTTTTTCTAAAGAAATACCTCTTTCCTTAGCAATCATACTTGCACTACGCAATTGTAATAAAGCATCAAAAGTAGCTTTTACAACATTGTGTGGGTTTGAAGATCCTTGAGATTTTGAAAGTACGTCATGTACACCAACAGACTCTAGTACGGCACGCACAGCACCACCAGCTATAACTCCGGTACCATGTGAAGCTGGCTTCAAGAATACTCTTGCTCCACCAAACTTACCCTTTTGTTCATGTGGTAATGTTTGTTTAATAATTGGTATTCTAACCAAATTTTTCTTTGCATCTTCGATTGCTTTTGCAATAGCAGATGCAACATCCTTAGACTTTCCTAGTCCTTGTCCAACAACACCATTTCCATCTCCAACTACAACAATAGCTGAAAAACCAAATGCTCTACCCCCTTTTGTTACTTTAGTAACTCTTTGTACACCAACTAAGTGATCCTGTAGTTCTAACCCGCTAGGCTTAACTCTTTCTACGTTTTTGTATTTGTGATACATAATATATTAAAATTTTAAACCTGCTTCTCTTGCAGCGTCTGCTAGAGCTTTAACTCTACCGTGATATAAAAATCCATTTCTATCAAAAGCAACTGTTTCAATACCAGCACTCTTTGCTTTTTCTGCGATAGTTTTACCTACTGCTTTTGCAACGTCTGATTTTGAACCTGCTGTTTCTATTTCTTTATTTCTAGATGAAACCGATACTAAAGTAGCACCAGAATTGTCATCTACTAATTGAGCATAAATTTCTTTGTTGCTTCTAAATACCGATAATCTCGGTTTAGTAGCGGTACCAAAAATAACCTTTCTGATTCTATGCTTAATTCTTTGCCTTCTTTGAAGCTTTGATAATGCCATAATACTTTACTTATTATGCAGATTTTCCTGCTTTTCTTCTTAATATTTCTCCTACAAATTTAACTCCTTTTCCTTTGTATGGTTCAGGTTTACGGAAAGAACGAATCTTAGCCGCAACAGCACCAACCAATTGTTTATCAAATGAAGTTAATTTTACTCTTGGATTTTTCCCTTTTTCTGATACAGCTTCTACTTTAACTTCAGGAGCAATATCTAAAACAATATTATGCGAAAAACCTAAAGCTAAATCTAAAACTTGCCCTTGGTTACTTGCTCTATATCCTACACCTACAAGTTCTAATTCTTTAGTCCATCCTTCAGCAACACCAAAAATCATATTGTTTAGTAAAGATCTGTACAAACCATGTTTTGCTCTGTGTGTTTTACTATCTGATGGGCGCTCTACAATAACTTTCCCTTCTTCAACTTTTACTGTAATACCGTCTGTTATTTCCTGAGTTAACTCTCCCAACTTACCTTTTACAGTTACAACATTCTCTTTAATATCGAGAGTAATACCTGCTGGTAAAGTAATTGGGTTATTTCCTATTCTTGACATCTCTACTTAGTTCTTTATTAATATACGTAACATAAAACCTCACCACCTACGTGCTCCTGAGTAGCTTTTTTACCAGTCATCACACCATGAGATGTTGAAACTATCGCTATTCCTAATCCGTTCAATACACGAGGCATTTCATTTGCACCAACATATCTACGAACACCAGGTGTACTTACACGTTGTAATTTTTTAATAACAGAAGCTTTCGTCGCTTTGTCATATTTCAAAGCTATCTTAATTGTACCTTGAAAACTTGTGTCTTCAAATTTGTAGCTTAGTATATAACCTTGATCAAATAAAATCTTGGTTATTTCTTTCTTTACCTTAGATGCTGGAACTTCAACAACTCTATGGCCCGCCATAATAGCGTTTCTAACTCGAGTTAGATAATCTGCAATTGGATCTGTAATCATTTTTATTAATTTGCGGTTAGGGTTTTCAATTTTACAAATGAACCTATAACCAATTTATAATTTTACCAGCTAGCTTTTCTAACTCCCGGTATTAAACCTTGATTTGCCATTTCACGAAATGTAACACGTGAGATTCCAAATTGTCTCATATAACCTTTTGGTCTACCAGTTAATTTACAACGGTTGTGTAAACGAATAGGTGATGCATTTTTTGGTAACTTTTGCAATGCTTCATAATCTCCAGCTTCTTTTAAAGCCTTTCTTTTCTCAGCATATTTAGCAACTACTTTTTGTCTCTTAACCTCACGGGCTTTCATTGATTCTTTAGCCATTCCTTAATTCTTTTTAAATGGTAAACCTAGTTCACTCAATAATGATTTTGCTTCTTTATCAGTGTTTGCAGATGTTACAAAAGTAATATCCATTCCACTAATTTTATTTACTTTATCAATATCTATTTCTGGATAGATTATTTGCTCAGTAATACCTAAATTATAATTTCCTCTACCATCAAAACCATTTGCTTTGATACCGTTAAAATCTCTTACACGAGGTAATGATGCAGTTACTAACCTATCTAAAAATTCATACATTTTAACCCCACGTAAAGTAACTTTCGCACCAATTGGCACACCTTTACGTAATTTAAATGCAGCAACATCCTTTTTTGATATTGTTGATACGGCTTTTTGACCTGAAATCATAGTCAATTCATCTACAGCATAATCAACTAATTTCTTATCAGCTACAGCAGCACCTACACCTTTACTAATTACAATTTTCTGTAATCTAGGAACTTGCATTACATTTTTGTAACTAAATTCTTCAGTAAGAGCCTTAATTACTCTAGTCTTATACTCTTCTTTAAGTCTTGGTATATAACTCATAACTAAATTGCTTTATCAGTTTTTTTAGAAACTCTAATTTTCTTATCAGCCTCCATTTTATAACCAACCTTTGTTACTTCTCCATTTTCAAGTAACATTAAGTTTGAAATATGTATAGAAGCTTCCTTTTTAACAATTCCTCCTTGAGGATTCTGTGCACTAGGTTTTGTATGTTTAGATATCATATTGACACCTTCAACAATAGCTCTATTTTTATTTGGAAAAATAGTGACTACCTTTCCTTCTTCACCCTTATGGTCTCCTGCCATAACTCGAACACTATCTCCTGATTTAATCTTTAACTTCATCGTATAAATAGTTTATTAAAGCACTTCAGGTGCTAATGATACAATTTTCATAAATTGTTTTTCACGAAGTTCTCTAGCAACAGGTCCAAATACACGTGTTCCTTTCATTTCACCAGAAGTAGCATCTAATAATACACAAGCATTATCATCAAATCTTATATAAGATCCGTCTTTTCTTCTGATTTCTTTCTTCGTTCTGACAACTACTGCTTTAGACACTTGTCCTTTTTTAACAGTTCCATTAGGTGTAGCATCTTTAATAGTTACTACAATTTTATCTCCAATAGAAGCATATCTCTTTTTGGTTCCTCCTAAAACTCGTATTACTAAAACTTCTTTAGCTCCAGTATTATCAGCTACTCGTAATCTTGATTCTGTTTGTAACATAATTATTTAGCTCTTTCTAGGATTTCTACTAACCTCCAACGTTTAGATTTACTCATTGGACGTGTTTCCATTATTCTAACAGTATCTCCAATATTGCAATCATTTGTCTCATCGTGTGCTACATACTTTTTTGTACTTAACACGAATTTTCCGTACATAGGGTGCTTCACCTTTTTAACTTCCGCAACAACAATAGACTTCTCCATTTTATTGCTAGAAACTACCCCTATTCTTTCTTTTCTAAGATTTCTTTTTTCCATCTTTACTGAATACAATTATTGTAAATCTCTTTTAGTTAATTCTGTAGCAACGCGTGCAACAGTTCTTCTAAGTGCTCTCAACTGCATTGGTGTTTCCAATGGTGAAATTGAATGAGCCAATTTTAGATCAGTATAACTCTTCTTTAAACTTCCAAGCTTCTCTTGCAACTCTTCTGTTGATAATCCTATAATTTCAGATTGTTTCATTTTCTTAATCGGTTATTAAGCGTTATCAAAATCTCTAGCTACAACAAGTTTAGTTTTAACAGGCAATTTTTGTGCTGCTAAACGCAAAGCTTCTTTTGCTACGTGAGCAGGAACTCCTCCTACCTCAAACATTATTCTACCAGGCTTAACTACGGCAACAAAATATTCTGGAGCACCTTTACCTTTACCCATACGTACTTCTAATGGTTTTTTGGTAATTGGTTTATCCGGAAATATTTTAATCCATAACTGGCCTTCTCTTTTCATATGACGAGTTGCTGCAATACGTGCCGCTTCGATTTGACGAGAAGTAAGTAAGTCTTGTTCTAAAGATTTTATCCCAAACATTCCATTTGAAAGCTGGTGTCCTCTTTGAGAATTCCCTGTCATGTTCCCTTTACCCTTCTGTACTTTACGATATTTAACTCTCTTTGGCTGTAACATTTTAAATTCTAAATTTTAAAAAATTATTTTCTTCTACGTGGCTGTGGTCTTTTTGAATTTCCACCTCTATCATTACCGCCTTTTCCTTGCTTTTTGGAAAGACCTACTAGTGGTGATAATTCTCTTTTACCATAAACCTCGCCTTTCATAATCCATACTTTTACGCCTAAACGTCCGTATGTAGTATGAGCTTCAACAAGTGCATAGTCAATATCAGCTCTAAAAGTAGATAGAGGAATTCTACCTTCTTTATAGTGTTCTGATCTTGCCATCTCAGCTCCATTTAATCTTCCTGAAATTTGAACTTTAATTCCTTCAGCATTCATTCGCATTGTAGCAGCAATAGCCATTTTTATTGCTCTACGGTATGAGATTCTATTCTCAATTTGACGAGCGATGCTAGCACCAACTAAACGTGCGTCTAATTCTGGACGTTTAATTTCAAAAATATTAATTTGCACTTCTTTACCTGTAATTTTCTTAAGCTCTTCTTTTAACTTGTCTACCTCTTGACCACCTTTCCCGATAATAATTCCAGGTCTAGCAGTAGTGATAGTAACGGTTACAAGTTTAAGTGTACGCTCTATAATTACAGTTGAAACACTTGCTTTTGATAATCGGGCATGAACATACCTTCTTATTTTATCATCTTCAGCAATTTTATCGCCGTAGTTTCTTCCTCCATACCAGTTAGAATCCCATCCTCTGATAATTCCTAAACGATTTCCTATTGGATTTGTTTTTTGTCCCATTTCTACTTATGATTGTTTGCTAACGTTTTTACTTCCTAAGATTAAAGTTACATGATTAGAACGTTTTCTAATACGATGTGCGCGCCCTTGAGGTGCTGGTCTTAATCTTTTTAACATTCCTGCGCTATCTACAAATATAGATTTAACAAATAAACCTGCATCTTCAATACTTGCGTCTTCATTTTTTGCTTGCCAATTTGCAATGGCACTCAATAATAATTTCTCAAGATTAATTGATGCTTCTTTAGAGTTAAACTTTAAGATTTGAAGTGCTTTTTCAACTTCAACACCTCTTACTAAATCTGCAACTAACCGCATTTTTCTCGGTGATGTAGGACAACCTGTAAGCTTAGCAAAAGCTATTTGCTTTTTCTCCTCTTTTATCTGCTGTGCTCTTAATTTTTTACGAACTCCCATGATTACCTACTATTTTTTTCCTTTGTTTTTTGCACCTGCGTGTCCTCTATAAGAACGCGTTGGCGAAAATTCTCCTAATTTATGCCCTACCATGTTTTCAGTTACATAAACTGGTACAAACTGACGACCATTGTGAACAGCAATTGTTTGACCAACAAAGTCAGGTGTAATCATAGAGGCTCTTGACCACGTTTTGATTACTGCCTTTTTACCTGAGTCTAAATTTGACTGAACTTTCTTATCTAGTTTACGAAAAACGTAAGGTCCTTTTTTTAATGAACGTGCCATATATCAATTATTTTTTTCTACGTTCTATAATATATTTATTACTCGCCTTAGTCTTAGATCTAGTTTTGAACCCTTTTGCAGGAATTCCATTCTTAGATCTTGGATGACCACCTGAAGATTTTCCTTCTCCACCACCCATTGGATGATCAACAGGATTCATTACTACAGGTCGTACTCTAGGTCTTCTTCCTAACCATCTAGATCTACCCGCTTTTCCTGAAACTAGTAATTGATGATCTGAATTAGATACAACTCCAATTACAGCACTGCATGTAACAAGAACTAATCTTGTTTCTCCAGATGGTAATTTTATTGTTGCGTATTTCCCCTCTCTTGCCATTAACTGAGCGAATGCACCAGCACTTCGAGCTAAAACAGCTCCTTGACCTGGGTGTAACTCAATACAAGAGATTGTAGTTCCTAAAGGTATTTCACTTAACAGCATCATATTTCCAACATCTGGAGTAGCTCCTTCACCTGAAATTAATTTCTGCCCTACCTTTAATCCATTTTGAGCAATTATATAACGCTTCTCACCATCTACATAAGATAATAAAGCGATAAACGCTGTACGATTTGGATCGTACTCTATAGATTTTACTGTTGCAGGAACACCACTTTTATCTCTTTTAAAATCGATAATACGGTATTTCTTTTTATGACCACCACCTAAATGGCGCATTGTCATTTTTCCACTGTTGTTTCGACCTCCAGACCTTTTTTTCGAAGCTAATAAACTTTTCTCCGGCTTATCAGTAGTAATGGTGTCGAACCCATTCACTACTCTAAAACGCTGACCTGGTGTTACTGGTTTTAATTTTCTAACTGACATTTTTTATTATATATTGCTATAAAAATCAATACTCTCTCCTTCTGCTAACTGAACTATTGCTTTTTTATAAGCTCCTTTCATTGCTTGCACCATTCCACTTTTAGTGAATTTAGTATTGCGCTGAACTGGATAATTCATAGTTCTAACACTTTCAATTTCAACACCATAAGCCTTGGCTACAGCATTTTTAATCTCAAGCTTGTTAGCTTTTTTATTCACAACAAAGGCATAACGATTAAATAATTCGCTATCGTTTGTTGCTTTTTCCGTAATAATAGGTTTAATTAAAATATTCATTACTCTGATACCTATTTACTTAAGTTAGACTCAATTCCTTCCAAAGATCCTTCCGAAAGAAATATTTTATTTACATTCAACAACTCGTAAGTGCTTAATCCAGTGTTAGTTACGATTTTAGCTCTTTTTAAATTGCGCGATGACAAATATACATTATTATTTGACTCAGCCAACACAAATAACGATTTTTTGTTTTCGATACCAAAGGCCTCTAAAACAGCTGTAAAGTTTTTTGTTTTTGGAGATTCAAAATTAAAGTCTTCAACAACTATAATATTTTCATCTTTTGCTTGAATACTTAATGCAGATTTACGTGCTAATCTTTTTAAATTTTTATTTAATTTAAAAGAGTGATCTTGTGGTCTAGGGCCAAAAATACGTCCTCCACCTCTGAATACACCAGATTTGATACTACCAGCACGTGCAGTACCAGTACCTTTTTGCTTCTTAATTTTTCTAGTACTACCAGAAATTTCAGCACGTTCTTTAGCTTTGCTAGTTCCCTGTCTCTTATTAGCCAAAAACTGTTTTACATCTAAGTAAACAGCATGATTATTTGGCTCAATTCCAAATACAGCATCAGAAAGTTCAACTGTTCTCCCTGTATCTTTTCCTTGTATGTCTAAAACTGATACTTTCATTATTTCTGAATAATTACATAAGCGTTTTTATGGCCAGGAACTGCTCCCTTAACCACAAGTAGATTCTTTTCAGCAACCACTTTTAAAACTCTTAAATTTTGAACTGTTACTTTTTTTCCTCCCATTCTTCCAGCCATTCGCATTCCTTTGAATACTCTAGCAGGATAAGATGCGGCTCCAATTGACCCCGGTGCTCTTAAACGATTATGTTGACCGTGAGTAGCTTGACCTACACCCGCAAAACCATGACGTTTTACAACACCCTGAAATCCTTTACCTTTTGAAGTTGCTGATACATCAACAAATTCACCTTCCGCAAACAACTCAACTGTAAGTTGATCACCTAAATTGTACTCCTCATCAAAACTTTGAAACTCAACGACTTTTCTTTTGGCAGTTGTTCCGGCCTTTTTAAAGTGACCATCTAAAGCTTTATTAGAGCTTTTTGCCTTTTTGTCATCGAAACCAAGTTGAAGGGCTTTATACCCATCTACCTCTTCGGTTCTGACTTGGGTAACAACGCATGGACCTGCTTCGATTACTGTACAAGGAATATTCTTCCCGTTTTCATCAAATAAGCTGGTCATTCCGATTTTTCTTCCTATTAACCCAGACATTTAAATTAATTATTAATTGTTATTATTCTATTTTTATTACAAAAAAACAGGGTTGAAAATAATTCAACCCTGAATTTATTTTCTTTTCGTTTTTCCTTCGTCAACCGCTCCGGACATGTTATTGAAAGCCTCCTTTCAACATTTAAAGTACTTATACTTTAATTTCTACCTCAACTCCACTTGGTAATTCTAACTTCATTAAAGCATCAATAGTTTTTGATGATGAACTATAGATATCTAATAATCTTTTGTAAGAACTCAATTGGAATTGCTCTCTAGATTTTTTGTTTACGTGTGGTGAACGTAAAACTGTGAAAATCTTTTTATGAGTAGGTAAAGGAATTGGTCCGTTTACAACTGCTCCCGTGTTTTTTACCGTTTTAACTATTTTTTCAGCAGATTTATCTACTAAATTGTAATCGTACGATTTTAATTTTATTCTAATTTTTTGACTCATCGTTTATAATTTAGAGATTAACCCTTTACTTTTTCTATTACTTCTTCAGCAACGTTATTAGGACATTGAGCATAGTGTGCAAACTCCATAGATGAAGTAGCTCTACCAGATGACAATGTTCTTAACGTTGTAACATAACCAAACATTTCAGATAACGGAACAGTTGCTTTTACAACTTTAGCTCCAGATCTATCATCCATCGCATTTACTTGTCCTCTTCTACGATTTAAATCACCAACAATATCACCCATATTTTCTTCAGGAGTAACAACTTCTAGCTTCATAATTGGTTCTAGAATCACAGCTTTTGCAGCTTTTGCAGCAGCTTTATAACCCATTTTTGCAGCTAACTCAAAAGATAGTTGATCAGAATCCACTGCGTGGAAAGAACCATCGTATAAAGTGATTTTCATACTATCCATTTCGTAACCAGCTAAAGGTCCATTTTTCATTGCGGATACAAAGCCTTTTTCAATAGAAGGAATAAATTCCTTAGGTACATTACCACCTTTAATTTCATTCACAAAAGTTAATCCTGCTTTTCCTTCTTCAGCTGGCTCCATAATAAACTTGATATCAGCAAATTTACCACGTCCACCTGATTGCTTCTTATAAACTTCACGATGATCAGCTTTCGCAGTAATCGCTTCTTTATATTCAACTTGTGGCTGACCTTCGTTAACCTCTACTTTAAATTCACGCTTTAAACGATCAACTAAAATCTCAAGGTGCAATTCACCCATTCCTGAAATAATAGTTTGACCAGAAGCCTCATCTGTTTTAACCACAAATGTTGGATCTTCTTCAGCTAATTTTGATAATGCCATTCCTAACTTGTCAACATCAGCTTTCGTTTTAGGCTCTACAGCTATACCAATTACTGGATCAGGGAAAGACATTGATTCTAAAATAATTGGGCTTTTAAGATCAGACATTGTATCTCCGGTTTTAATATCTTTAAAACCTACTGCCGCTCCAATATCACCAGCCTCAATTCTTGAAATTGGCTCTTGTTTATTAGAGTGCATTTGATATATTCTTGAAATACGCTCTTTTTTACCCGAACGAACATTTAACACATATGAACCTGCATCTAAAAATCCAGAATAAACTCTAAAAAATGCTAACCTACCTACAAAAGGATCAGTTGCAATTTTAAAAGCTAATGCTGAGAAAGGCTCAGATACATTCGGCTTTCTAAAGGCTGGTTCTCCAGAATCTGGATCAGTTCCTTCAATTGCTTCAATATCTAATGGAGATGGTAAATATCTCATTACCGCATCTAACATTGTTTGAACACCTTTATTTTTAAAAGCTGAACCACACATCATTGGGATAATAGACATATCAATAGTTGCAGCACGTAATGCAGCAATTATTTCATCTTCAGTAATTGAATCCTCATCCTCAAAGAATTTTTCTAACAATTCTTCATCATATTCAGCAACTGCTTCTACTAATTCAGCACGACGAGTATTCACTTCATCAGCTAATTCTGCAGGAATTTCAATTTCTTCATAAGTCATCCCTTTATCTTCTTCATTCCAAATAATTGCTTTCTTTGAAATTAAGTCAACAACTCCTCTAAATTCATCTTCATCTCCAATTGGAACTTGCAAAGGAACTGGGTTTCCTCCTAACATTTCTTTAACCTGAGTACACACATTAAAGAAATCTGAACCTTGACGGTCCATTTTATTTACAAAACCAAGTCTTGGTACTTTGTACTTATCAGCTTGTCTCCAAACAGTTTCTGATTGAGGCTCAACACCATCAACAGCACTAAATAAAGCAACCATACCATCTAATACACGTAGAGAACGCTCTACCTCAACGGTAAAATCAACGTGACCTGGAGTATCAATAATATTAACTACATACTTTTGCCCTCTGTAAGGCCATTCACAATGAGTAGCGGCAGAAGTAATTGTAATACCTCTTTCTTGCTCTTGCTCCATCCAGTCCATTGTTGCGGCACCATCGTGCACCTCACCAATTTTATGTGAAACACCTGTATAATAAAGGATACGCTCTGTACATGTTGTCTTACCAGCATCAATATGAGCAGCAATTCCTATGTTTCTTGTATATTTTAAATCTCTTGCCATTTCTAACTATAATTAAAATCTTAGGTGAGAGAATGCTTTATTAGCATCAGCCATTTTATGAACATCAATTCTTTTCTTAACTGCAGCTCCTTCTTCTTTAGCAGCAGCTAACACCTCAGCAGCTAAACGCTGAGCCATTGATTTTTCGTTTCTTTTTCTTGAATAAGAAATTAACCATTTAATTGCAATAGACACCTTACGGTCTGGTCTAATTTGTGATGGAATTTGAAATGTTGCTCCTCCAACTCTTCGGCTACGAACCTCAACCTGTGGCATTACATTACTCAATGCATCTTTCCAAATTTCTAATGCTGATTTTTCTTCATCTTGTTTTTTCTGATCTACAATGTCTAACGCATCGTAAAATACTTTAAAAGCTACTGATTTCTTACCCGCCCACATTAAGTTGTTCACAAAACGCGTAACTAACTGATCGTTAAATTTTGGATCTGGTAAAAGCACTCTTTTTTTCGCTGCTCTTTTTCTCATGTCTTTACATTAAAGTTTTTAAAATTACTTTTTAGGTGCTTTTGTACCATATTTAGAGCGGCGTTGTGTTCTTCCATCAACACCTGCAGTATCTAATGCTCCACGAACAATATGATACCTAACTCCTGGTAAATCTTTAACCCTTCCACCTCTAACTAATACTATCGAGTGCTCTTGTAAATTATGTCCTTCTCCAGGAATGTATGCATTTACTTCATTACCATTTGTTAATCTTACCCTTGCAACTTTACGCATTGCAGAGTTAGGTTTTTTAGGTGTTGTAGTATAAACACGTGTACATACCCCTCTTCTTTGAGGACATGAATTTAAAGCAGCCGATTTACTCTTCTTAGTTATTTTGGTTCTTCCTTTTCGTACTAATTGCGAAATTGTTGGCATACTAAAATCTTCTTATTTATTACTTTTTAATTGTTTAGCTCTTTTCAAAGAGTTTGCAAATGTACAAATATTTTTCTCTTTTTCAAATATGATTATATTTTATTTTTTAAATGATTTTTACAACATATATATCTCGTATATTGACAACCGAAATTAGAGCGTTTTGAAAACAGTTTTTAAGCACATTTTCTTTCTGTTATTATCTATAACTTCTTTGACATCAATCTATGCTCAAAGTTATACCTTGAATATACGTGCAAATGATTCAATCAATTCTAGTATTCTTGAATCTTTAAACTATGTGGAAAAGCATCATGCAAAGGAAAATATTATAAACGAGATTGATATATTTTCAAAAAAACTAGCACTTAAAGGATATATTAATAACAGTTATTCATTATCTCAAAATGACACCATTTTTAATTGTGAATTTCATTTAAACAATAAGATTGATAACGTATTAATTTATTACCAACGCAATTCTATAAAGGATAAACTTTTAAAGAAGATAAGCACAACTTATAATGATACTGTTTTTGAAATACAAACAGATAGAATTGAATTCGTACTAAATACCTTAGTCAATCATTTCGAAAATACTGGAGCGTCATTTTCAAATGCCTCATTGGTTCATTTAAAACAACACGATAATAACATAATTGCCGAGTTAGACTTGAATATCTCACCTAAAAGAATAATCAACCAAATAGTTATTAAAGGCTATGATCAATTTCCTAAAAAATACATCAAACACCATCTTGGCTTAAAAAGAAAATCGATATTTAATTTGAACACGATTAAAGCAGTACATGCATCTTTAAATACTATTCCTTTCATATCGCAACTAAAGAAACCTGAAGTATTATTTACAAAGGATTCAACATCACTATATATATATGTAGAAAAAAAAGCACTAAGCTCATTTGATGGGATTATTGGTTTTTCAAATCAACAAAATACAAATAAACTTGTTTTTAATGGTTTTTTAAATTTAAACTTAAACAACTTATTTGACAAAGGAGAATCTTTTGGTTTAAATTGGAAAAATAATGGTGATGATACAGAAACTTTACATCTAAAAATTGAAAATCCATATTTGTTTAATACAAAGTTTAGCA
This sequence comes from Lutibacter sp., assembly GCF_013041805.1. GTDB lineage: Bacteria > Bacteroidota > Bacteroidia > Flavobacteriales > Flavobacteriaceae > Lutibacter. The sequence goes on along the minus strand of NZ_JABDRI010000015.1, from coordinate 7,844 downwards.
CATTAGGCGAATTCTCAATTTTAAAACAAGACTCCTCCTTTGTAAATACCAAATCACTTTTACAAGTTAATTTCAATCTAAATAAGAGCAATAGTATCAATACAATTTACAGTAATGAAAAATCAAATACAACTTCAAATGCTAACACACTTTTAAATATTTCTGAGTTTAAAAGCACTTTTATTGGACTTTCATTCAATCATAAATTGTTGAGCAGTTCCAAAAACACAGATCAACACCTAAATTTTGAATACCTGCGAGGAGAAAGAATAAATAACTCAACTAAAAACAATCAAGAAAAAATAAAGCTTTCTGCCGAGTACCTTTTTGAATTAAATCAAAAACAATCTATTCTATTGAAAAACAAAAGCGAATTGCTTATGGGTAAAAACTTATTTCAAAATGAACTCTATAGAATTGGCGGAGTAAATACAATAAGAGGTTTTGATGAGCAAAGTATTTTCACTTCAAAATATTCAATTACTAATATTGAATATCAGTACTATACTAATAAAGAAACCTTTCTTTATTCCATAACCGATATGGCAGTGATTCAAGATGAAATATTTAATAAAACATCATTGCTATTCGGTGTTGGACTTGGCTATTCAATTGCATCAACAAATAGTGTTTTAAATATAAGCTATGCCATTGGAAAAAATGAAGGCACCTCTTTCAATGTTAAAAATTCAAGAATACATGTTAAAATAACTTTTCCGTTTTAAGTACCCAAAACGATTTAAAACCCTAAAAGCAGCTACTAAGAGTGTAAAATCTATCTATTTATACAAAATATAAAATATGCTATTTTAACATATTTTAACATAAGTTAACTATTTTTTAACAAAATATTTGGATTATAGCAAATAATACCAGATTTTTACCGCAATTAATTCAAATAATTATATAATGAGAACAAAATTTGATGGTTTTTTAACGCTACTATTAGCGTTAGTCGTGCAAATTACATTTGCACAAGAAAAAACTGTTACAGGGAAAATTTCCGATGCAAGCGGACCTTTACCTGGAGTAACAGTTGTAGTAAAGGGTACTAGTGTAGGTACTCAATCAGATTTCGATGGAAATTATTCAATTAAAGCAAATACAGGAGCTGTGCTTCAGTATAGTTTTATGGGTATGCAATCCGTTGAAAAAACAGTAGGAGCTTCTAGCGTAATAGATGTTGTTATGACAGAAGACGCACAAGCCCTAGAAGAAGTTGTAGTAACTGGGCTTGGTATTAAAAGAGAAAAGCAGGCCTTAGGTTATGCTGTTTCAAATGTAAGCTCTGAAGATATTCAAGAAAAATCTGAAGGAGATATTGCTCGTGTATTAAACGGGAAAGCATCTGGTGTGAAAATCCAGCAACAAAGTGGTATGTCAGGATCTGGTACAAGTATCATTATTCGTGGTATGAACTCTTTTAGTGGTAGTAACCAACCGTTATTTATTGTTGATGGTGTGCCATTTAGTAGTGATACAAATGCTCAAGGTGATTTCGTAGATGGTAACAATGGTTCTAGTCGTTTCTTAGATCTTGATCCAAACAACATTGAAAGTGTAAACGTATTAAAAGGTCTTGCTGCAGCAACACTTTATGGAACACAAGGAAGAAATGGTGTGGTTTTAATCACAACTAAATCTGGTTCTGCAAAAGGTGGTGGTGCTAAAAAGACCGAAATAACTGTACAAAGTTCACTGTTTGCGAACGAAATAGCTTCAATGCCAAACTACCAAGATGAATTTGGTGGTGGTTTTGACCAAGCTTTTGGTTGGTTCTTTAGTAACTGGGGGCCTTCTTTTGAGCAAGGTGGTCCTGCAGGTTGGGGTAATGATGCTTCATTTGATGAAAATGGTACATTAGCACATCCATTCTCTACAGCAGGAGCAGCTACAGGAATTCCTGCAGCATTTCCAGAATTTGCTGGTGCACGTTATGACTGGAAACCTTATAATAGTGTTCAAGATTTCTTTAGAACAGGGGTTATTAAAAGTAATAGTGTAAACGTTCGTGGCGCATCATCTGATGGTGATATTGCTTATAACGTAAACTATGGTAGTTTAGATGACCAAGGTTTTACGCCTGGTAACCATTTATCTCGTAACACGTTTAGTGTTGGGGGAAACGCAAAACTTTCTAACAAGTTTACGGTAAATGGAACCATGAATTATACCAATACTAACTTCAAAACACCTCCTGTAGCTGCAAGTTACGGTAGTAATGTTAGTGGGGAAAACGCTTCTATTTTTGGAAACTTATTTTACACACCTCGAAGTGTTGATTTAATGGGCTTACCTTACCAAAATCCAGTAACTGGAGAATCTGTTTACTACAGACAAGACAACAGTATTCAGCACCCACTATGGACAGTAAATAATGCTGGTAACGAACAAAGAACTCACAGAGTATTTGGTGGTTTATCTTTATTATATGAATTGAACGACAATCTTAACTTAACGTATAGATATGGATTTGACGTTTATAGTGAGAACAACGTAAACTACTCTCAAAAAGGTGGTAAAACAGGTAGTGTTGCCAACCAATCTGGTGTATACCAAACTTGGAATAACACTAATACTATTGATGACCACAACTTTACCATTAATGGTAACTATGATATCAATGATGATTTAGATATTTCATTCTCTGTTGGAGCAACTTCAAGACGTGATGTATATGATAGAAATGGTGTAGGAAGTACAGGACAACAAGTTTTTGGCGTATTAAGACATTTTAACTTCGCGGTACAAGATGAAATTCAATATTTTGAAGAAAGAAATATTCTTGGAGCTTATGCACAAGCAGAAGTTGGTTACCAAGACTACTTATATTTAACGTTAGCGGGTCGTAATGACTGGGTATCAAATCTATCTGCTGAGAACAGATCTATTGGGTATCCATCAGCAAGTGTCTCTTTCTTACCTTCTAAAATCATAGAAGCCCTTAGAGAAAACAACACGGTAAACTACTTAAAACTTAGAGCAGGTTACGGTACTTCTGCAAACTTCCCAACGGGATATCCTATTGCAGCCACGTTAAACCTAGATACTCAAGATTTTCAAGATGCTGAAGGTGTGGATGTAGTAACAAATACAACCGGTAGCTTATTAGGAAATCCTGATCTAAAACCAGAACGTATTGATGAAATTGAATTTGGTATTGAAACAAGAATGTTCAATAACAGATTAACGCTTGATGCATCATTGTATTCAAGAAAAACAAAAGACTTAATTGTTGCTAGACCTTTGGATCCATCAACAGGATTTACTTCAACTCAAACAAATGTTGGGGAAGTTAAAAATGATGGTATTGAAATTGATGCAACCTACGATTGGTTTAAAAATGATAGTGATGGATTCAATTGGAGTACAAATTTAAACTGGACTACCAATGAAGCAATTGTTACAGATTTAGGTTTAGATACAGATATTGTTGTGTATGCTGGTTTTTCCAACTTAGGGAATGCTGCCATTAAAGGTGAATCATTAAATACTATTATTGGTACTGCTATACAACGTGATGATAATGGAAACTTATTGGTGAACGCTGCTGGTAACTATGTATTTGAAAATGGAAATAATATTATTGGAGATGCAAATCCCGATTTTATGTTAAACGTTGCGAACTCATTATCTTACAAAAATTTCTCACTAAGTTTCTTATTTAGCTGGACTGAAGGAGGAGATATGTATTCAATGACCCCTGCTACTTTATTAGGTAGAGGTGTTATTAATGGTGAAGGTGTTGATAGAACTAATTCATTTATCCTGCCAGGTATTCAACAATCAACTGGAGAAGCAAACACTGTACAAATTTCAAATGCAGGTTATTATTTTGATAACGTGCTTTACGGACCAGATGAAATGTTAATTTACGATGCTACTGTATATCGTTTACAAGAATTATCTTTAAGCTATAGACTTCCATCATCTGCTTTAGACAAAACTCCTTTCGGTTCTTTAAGCATTACCTTTACAGGAAATAACTTATGGTTCCTTGCTCCTAACATGCCTAAAAATTCAAACTTCGATCCAAACGTAGCTGGATTAGGTGTAGGTAATGGTTCAGGTTTTGAATATTTAAATGGACCAAGTGCAAGAAGATATGGTGTAAGTATCAAAGCTTCTTTCTAAATTAATTAAATAAAGAATTTATATTATGAAAAAAATATCAAAATTATTAAAGCTTATGTTATTTTGCGGAGTCCTAGTTTTAGGCTCGTGTGAAACAACTGAGTTGGATATTACTCAAAATCCAAATGCACTTTCGCCAGAGCAAGCTAATCCGGATTTCTTCATGAATTCAATTCAAGAAGACTTTGCGAGGTTTGTTGAAACCTTTGGTAGAAGAGGTGCAGAATTGACACGTATTGACTATATGGCTGGTAGAGATTATACTAGTGCCTATTCACCTGCCGGTTTTGACGGCGTATGGACAACTGCTTATCAAAGTATGATGCAGGATATTAAAGTTATGAACACGTTATCTGTAGACTCTGGATTAAACTACCACGTTGGTATGGGGCAAGTTTTTCAAGCTTATACTATGATGACCTTAGTAGACTTTTTTGGTGATGTACCTTATACCGAAGCTTTAGCAGGTGCTGACAACTTAAATCCAACTGCCGATTCAGGAGCTAGTATTTATGCTGCAGCAATTGCATTACTTGATGAAGCAATTGCTAATTTTAGTGCAGATGCCTTAGCAGAACCTGAAATAGATTTCTATTATGATGGAGACTGGGATAAATGGATAAAAGTAGCAAATACGCTTAAAATGAAAGCATATATGACTACAAGACTAGTTGATGGAAGTGCAGTTAGCAGTTTCAATGCTATTGTTGCTTCAGGTGACTATATTAGCTCAAATTCTGACAACTTCGAGTTTACTTGGGGAAAGAATGAAGTGCAACCAGATACACGTCATCCTAGATATTCTGGAAGTTATACGCCAACAGGTGGAGACGACTATATGTCAAACTCTCTAATGGATTATATGACTGGAAAAAATGAAGGAGCATACTCTGACCCTTTAAACTTTGACATTCGTACATTATACTATTTCTATAGACAAGTAAGTGCAACACCGGGACAAGGTGGTGCTCCAACAAACCAAGAAGCATTAGATTGTAGTGCAGCTTTTGCTCCTGTACATTATGTTCAAGGTGATTTCACTTATTGTGGTGTTGCTAAAGGATGGTGGGGTAGAGACCATGGAAACAACTCAGGTATTCCACCAGATGGATTCTTAAGAGCCTTAGCCGGAGTATATCCTGCTGGAGGTGCCTTAGATGATTTAACATATGAAGGTCAGGTTAACGGTGATGGTAATGGTGGTAATGGAATTACTCCTGTGATGCAGGCATCTTGGGTGAAATTTATGATTGCTGAAACTCAAATGATAAGTGGTGCTACTGGTGATGCAAAAACCTCCATATTTGAAGGAATTGATTTATCAATTGATAAAGTAACAAATTTTACAGCTAAATCAGAACGATTCAACTGGATATTTGGAACATTTGATGGTGGACCAGCTTTAGCTTTAGAATCTGATTATATCGACTGGTTTAAAATGGACCTTGAAGCTGATTGGGATAGCGGAAGCAATGAAGACAAAATGAACATTATGGCGATGCAGTATTTTGTAGCTACGTATGGTAACGGTATTGATGCTTACAACTTCTACAGAAGAACTGGGTATCCTACTACATTACAACCAAACTTAGAACCAAATCCAGGAACATTTATAAGATCATTCTTCTATCCTGCTAATTACGCCAATACAAATTCAAATGCGACACAAAAAAGCGGAATAGATGTTCAAGTATTTTGGGATACGAATCCTGCATCACCTGGATTCCCTGTTTCTAACTAAATAACACAAGAAAAATGAAAAAAATAATAAATAAACTTTTAATCTTTACATTAGTACTGTCGGCAACATTTAGTTGTTCAGACCCTGATAATGTAATATATACGGTTGAAGATGGCTACACATATGGAGCCTTCTTAAGAACACTATCTGTAGGTGCAAATTACAATTCGGCGAATATGAACAGTTCATTCAATGTATCTGTTGAAGCTCAAGATGAAAATTATGGGGGACTTCTAGAATCAATGGATGTATATGTATCTTTTATAGATAGACAAAATGACGGCGTTGACAATAACAAGGCAGATGCTCTTGTAAAATCAATAGGTGCTAGTGAATTTTCACCAAGTGCAGTTAACCAATTACCATCTATTTCAGTAACTGTTACTTTAGGTGAAGCTTTATCTACTTTAGGACTTCAAGAAGGTGAATTTACTGGTGGTGACATCATTACAATGAGACTGGAATTAAAAACAACTGATGGTAGAACATTTACCAATACACAATCTAGTGTGGGTGTACAATCAGCATATTATGCATCGCCTTATGCGTATAGTACGGTGATTCAATGCGCTCCATATCCAGGTGTTTGGACCATTAACATGAGAGATTCTTACGGTGATGGATGGCAAACCACAAACGGTGATGCTGGAGATCCAGTTGAAGTACAACTTAATGATGGTACTGTAATTGAATTTGGATTATGTAGTCCATATGATAGTAGTGCTTTCAATTGTACACCAAATGATGGTTCTTCTGGTTCTACAACAATTACAATTCCTGAAGGAACTCTTGAGGCACTATGGTACTTCCCTGGTGACTATTGGGGTGAAATAGAAATGGATATTATTGCTCCTGACGGAACATTAGTATATTCTATGGGCTCTGGTACTGCTGCTGGTTATTTACCAGTTGCACTTTGTGCTCCTTAAAATAACTAATTTAAAATTTATAAAGAGGTTACCTTTTTAGGTAACCTTTTTGTTTTTTAAATAAAATTGTGAATTCAACGCAACCATGTTGCAATCTATTCATCTAAGAGTGTAAGTCTTTTAAGAATATTTTAAGAGTTTAATGTAAATAATTAAGAAAATTTTAAGACTTTAACGAAATAAATTTGGAAATCTTACAAATAGGTGAGATTTTAGCAAAAAATTAATTCAAATAATTATATAATGAAAACAAAGTTTAATGGTTTATTAACGCTACTTTTAGCGTTATTAGTGCAAATATCCTTTGCACAGGAAAAAACGATTTCAGGTACTGTTTCTGATGAAACAGGTCCATTACCTGGAGTAAATGTTATTGTTAAAGGTACTTCGAATGGTACACAAACAGATTTCGACGGTAAATTTACCATAAGTGCGAGCAATGGAGATATAGTTGTCTTTAGCTACGTTGGTATGACTACTCAAGAAGTTACGGTTGGTGCTTCCAGTACTATGAATGTAACAATGGTAGGCTCCAACCTACTTGAAGAAGTTGTTGTTGTAGGATATGGAACAACAACTAAAAAATCATTCACTGGAACAGCAAGTGTTGTTAATAGTGAAAACATCGATGCAAAGGCAGTTTCAAACGTTGCGCAAGCATTAATCGGTGAATCATCAGGTGTTTCAGTTACGAGAACAGATGGTAGACCTGGATCAGGTGCTACGATACGAATTAGAGGTTTTAGTTCAATTGAAGGTAATAGTGCTCCTTTATATGTGGTTGATGGAGTTCCTTTTTCTGGAGATATAAATGCTATTAACCCTAATGACATCGCATCAACAACAATCTTAAAAGATGCATCTGCAACAGCTATTTATGGTTCTAGAGGTGCGAATGGTGTAGTGTTAATAACAACAAAAAGAGGTAAAGCAGGTAAAAGTACTGTAGAATTTGATTTTCAAACTTCTGTTAACAGTAGAACCTTACCAAATTACGATCTTATAAACAATGAAGAAGAGTATATGAGCCTCGTATACGA
>NZ_JABDRI010000047.1 GCF_013041805.1 Lutibacter sp. | reverse complement strand
ATTTGCGATACGCGAAGGTGGCCGTACTGTGGGTGCCGGAGTGGTAACTAAAATCTTAGACTAAGAAAGTCGACCTGAACTTAGGCCAGTGCAAAGAGTGGTTACTACGGTAGCCACTCTTGTGCACTTTACACGGGTGTAGCTCAGTTGGTAGAGCACTGGTCTCCAAAACCAGGTGTCGGGAGTTCGAGTCTCTCCACCCGTGCAAAATTTTAAAGAATGAATTTAGTTGATTATATAAAAGACTCTTTTGATGAGTTGCGTAACAAAGTTTCATGGATTTCTTGGGAAGAAGCTCAAAAATCTACTGTTGTTGTCGCTATTTTTACAATATTGTTTGCATTAGCCGTCTTTTTAGTAGACAAATTTTTTCAAACAGGTTTAGGAGAATATTTTAAATTATTTTAATTTATAAATTTTATTATGACTGATTCTGTTAAAAAATGGTATGTAGTAAGGGCTATTGGAGGTCAAGAGAATAAGGTGAAATCTTATATTGAAAATGAGATAGCTCGTTTAGGTATGACTGATTATGTTGATAGTGTTTTAGTACCAACAGAAAAAGTTATTCAAATCCGAAATGGAAAAAAAATACACAAAGAACGTGTTTATTTTCCTGGGTATATTATGATCGAAGCAAATTTAAGTGGAGAGTTGCCTCATATTATTAAGTCAATAACAGGAGTTATTGGTTTTTTAGGGGAAGTAAAAGGTGGCGAACCAGTTCCAATGCGAAAATCAGAAATAAACCGTATGCTTGGTAAAGTTGATGAATTATCAGTTCAAAATGATAATGTTGCAATACCATATGTGATTGGTGAAACGGTTAAAGTGATAGACGGACCTTTTAATGGTTTTGATGGTACTATCGAAAAAATTAATGAAGAAAAGCGTAAGCTTGAAGTAATGGTTAAGATTTTTGGAAGAAAAACACCATTAGAGTTAAGTTATATGCAAGTAGATAAAATTTCATAATTGTTACAGTAATTTGTGATTTTGCATATTTGCTTCCAATAAATATGTGATTTCTAATTTAAGATTAAAAAATGGCAAAAGAAGTAAGTAAAGTAGTTAAATTACAAGTTCGTGGAGGTGCGGCAAACCCATCACCACCAGTTGGACCTGCTTTAGGTGCTGCCGGAGTTAATATTATGGAGTTCTGTAAGCAATTTAATGCTAGAACTCAAGATAAACAAGGAAAAGTTTTACCCGTAGCTATTACAGTTTATAAGGATAAATCTTTTGATTTTGTTGTTAAAACTCCACCAGCGGCTGTTCAAATATTAGAAGCGGCTAAAGTTAAAAAAGGTTCTCCAGAACCAAACCGTCAAAAAGTAGCATCAGTTAGTTGGGATCAATTGAGAACAATAGCTGAAGATAAAATGGTAGATCTAAATGCATTTACTATTGAATCAGCTATGTTAATGATGGCAGGTACTGCGCGTTCAATGGGAATTAAAGTAAGTGGAAAAGCTCCAGTTAAACAATAAAACAGTTATTATAAAATGGCAAAATTAACTAAAAAGCAAAAAGAGGCACATGCGAAGGTTGACAGAACTCAATCTTACTCAATAAGTGATGCTTCAGCTTTAGTAAAAGAAATTACTTCTGTAAATTTTGATGCATCTATTGATTTAGCTGTTAGATTAGGAGTAGATCCTCGTAAAGCAAATCAAATGGTTAGAGGGGTAGTTACATTACCTCACGGAACTGGAAAAGATGTTAAAGTTTTAGCATTAGTAACTCCAGATAAAGAAGCTGATGCTAAAGAAGCTGGTGCGGACTATGTTGGTTTAGATGAATACCTTCAAAAGATTAAAGCAGGATGGACCGATGTTGATGTTATAATTACAATGCCTAGTGTTATGGGGAAATTAGGTCCTTTAGGTCGTATTTTAGGACCAAGAGGTTTAATGCCTAATCCTAAGACTGGTACTGTAACGATGGATGTTGCAAAGGCAGTAGCAGATGTGAAAGCCGGTAAAATTGACTTTAAAGTTGAGAAAACTGGTATTGTTCATGCTGCAATTGGTAAAGCATCATTTGATGTTGATAAGATAACCGAAAATGCTCAAGAATTAATTCAGACATTAGTGAAATTAAAACCAACCGCATCGAAAGGAACGTATATTAAAAGTATTTACTTATCTAGTACAATGAGTCCTGGAATAAGTGTAGATGCAAAATCAGTTTAATTAAGAAGTTAAAACTTAGAAATTATGACGAGAGAAGAAAAATCACAAGTAATAGAAGCTTTAACAACACGATTAACTGAAGGTAATATCATCTATTTAGCAGATATTTCAGGATTGAATGCTTTAGATACATCTAATTTACGTAGAGCTTGTTTTAAAGCAAACATAAAATTAGCGGTTGTTAAAAATACATTGCTTGAAAAAGCAATGATAAAATCTGATAAAGATTTTGGAGAATTACCATCTGTATTAAAAGGAAATACATCATTAATGTTTTCTGAAACAGGTAATGCTCCGGCAAAATTAATTAAAGAATTTCGTAAGAAATCAAAAATGCCACTTTTAAAAGGTGCGTATGTTGAAGAAGCTATTTATGTTGGTGATGATCAACTAGATATGCTAGTTAACATTAAATCTAAAGAAGAGTTAATTGGAGATATTATTACATTGTTACAATCACCAGCTAAAAATGTTGTTTCAGCATTGCAATCTGGAGGTAGTAAATTATCAGGAATTCTGAAAACATTATCAGACAAATAAATAAGTGCACGAATAAACTAAATAATAAAAATTAAACAAAGAGAAATGGCAGATTTAAAAGATTTCGCAGAACAACTTGTTAACTTAACAGTGAAAGAAGTAAATGAGTTGGCTAATATTTTAAAAGACGAATACGGAATTGAACCAGCAGCAGCAGCTGTTGCAGTAGCAGGTCCAGCAGCAGGTGGAGAAGCAGCGGCAGCAGAGCAATCAGAATTTGATGTGATTTTAAAAGCAGCAGGACAATCTAAATTAGCAGTTGTTAAATTAGTTAAAGAATTAACTGGTTTAGGATTAAAAGAAGCTAAAGGTATCGTTGATAGCGCACCAGCTCCTATTAAAGAAGGAATCTCTAAAGATGAGGCTGAAGGATTAAAAGCGTCATTAGAAGAAGCAGGAGCAGAGGTTGAGCTTAAATAAGCTTTTACCAGCTAAAACAATTTAAGGTTTAGGTCTTGGGTATATCCTCAGACCTAAACCATTTTGCGTATATATTCGTTCTTATAATTTAATAGTTTTTTTTAACCTAAAGTTTTGACCATTGGCCACTAAACAATTCACCGAAAGAATAAACTTTGCATCAGCAAAATTGGTAATGGAATATCCAGATTTTCTAGATATTCAAGTAAAATCATTTCAAGATTTTTTTCAATTACAAACCAAAGCTGACGAACGAAGTACAGAAGGATTATATAAAACCTTCCTAGATAACTTCCCAATTACTGATACTCGTAACAATTTTGTGTTAGAGTTTATCGACTACTTTGTAGATCCTCCTAGATATTCAATACAAGAATGTATTGAAAGAGGTTTAACTTATTGCGTGCCTTTAAAAGCGCGTTTAAAATTGTACTGTACAGACCCGGAGCACGAAGATTTTGAAACAATCGTTCAGGATGTTTATCTTGGAACAATTCCTTATATGACTCATAGTGGTACTTTTTGTATCAACGGAGCCGAAAGAGTTGTAGTTTCTCAATTGCATCGTTCACCAGGTGTTTTCTTTGGACAGTCATTCCATGCAAACGGAACAAAATTATATTCAGCAAGAGTTATTCCTTTTAAAGGTTCTTGGATTGAGTTTGCAACAGATATCAATCAAGTAATGTATGCTTATATTGATAGAAAGAAAAAATTACCAGTAACTACATTGTTTAGAGCAATTGGTTACGAAAGAGATAAAGATATACTTGAAATATTTGACCTTGCTGAAGAAATAAAGGTTTCAAAAAGTGGTCTTAAAAAAGTCTTAGGTAGAAAATTGGCGGCACGTGTTTTAAAAACTTGGTTTGAAGACTTTGTTGATGAAGATACTGGAGAAGTTGTTTCTATTGAAAGAAATGAAATTGTATTGGATAGAGATACAATTTTAGAAAAAGAACAAATTGAAGAAATTGTTGAATCAGGTTCAAAAACTATTTTATTACACAAAGAAGATAATGAAATGGCTGATTATGCAATTATTCATAATACGCTACAAAAAGATCCAACAAATTCAGAAAAAGAAGCTGTTGAGCATATTTATAGGCAATTACGTAATGCTGAACCGCCTGATTTCGAAACGGCAAAAGGTATTATTGATAAATTATTTTTCTCTGAACAACGTTATAACTTAGGTGAAGTTGGACGTTATAGAATGAATAAAAAACTTGGGCTAAACGAGGATATTGATCAAAAAGTTTTAACTAAGTTAGATATTATTACCATTATCAAAAATTTGATAAAATTAGTAAATTCAAAAGCTGAAGTTGATGATATTGACCACTTATCTAATCGTCGTGTTCGTACAGTTGGAGAGCAGTTAGCTAGCCAGTTTGGGGTAGGTCTATCTCGTATGGCTCGTACCATTCGTGAACGTATGAATGTTCGTGATAATGAAGTGTTTACACCCATTGACTTGATTAATGCTAAAACGTTGTCTTCAGTTATAAACTCTTTTTTTGGTACAAATCAATTATCTCAATTTATGGATCAAACAAATCCATTAGCAGAGATTACACACAAACGTAGATTATCAGCATTAGGACCTGGTGGTTTATCTAGAGAGAGAGCAGGGTTTGAGGTTCGTGATGTTCACTACACACATTATGGCCGTTTATGTCCTATTGAAACTCCTGAAGGACCAAATATTGGATTGATTTCATCTTTGGCTGTTTTTGCAAAAGTGAATAATCTTGGGTTTATTGAAACTCCATATAGAGAGGTTACCGAGGGTAATGTAAATATTACAGAAGCACCAAGATATTTAAGTGCTGAAGAAGAAGAAGGAATGAAGTTCGCACAATCGAATCTTCCTTTAGATGAAACTGGAAAATTTGTTGCAGATAAAGTTATCGTTCGTGAAGAAGCAGATTATCCTGTAGTTGAGCCTACTAAGGTAAACTTTATGGATGTCGCTCCCAACCAAATAGCATCTATCTCAGCATCTTTAATTCCATTTTTGGAGCATGATGATGCGAATAGAGCATTGATGGGGTCAAATATGATGCGTCAGGCTGTACCATTATTAAGACCAGAATCTCCAATTGTGGGAACTGGTTTAGAGCTTAGAGTAGCAAAAGATTCACGTATTTTAATGAACGCTGAAGGTGCTGGAGTTGTAGAATATGTAGATGCAAATACTATTGAAATTAAGTATGATAAGACTGATGAAGAGCGTATGGTAAGTTTTGATGGAGATAGCAAAACTTATAACTTAATTAAATTTAGAAAAACAAACCAAGGAACCTCAATTAATTTGAAACCAATTGTACAAAAGGGTGATAGAGTTGAGACAGGACAAGTACTTTGTGAAGGATATGCAACTCAAAAAGGAGAACTTGCTTTAGGAAGAAATATGAAGGTTGCCTTTATGCCTTGGAAAGGATATAATTTTGAGGATGCAATTGTAATTTCAGAAAAAGTTGTAAAAGAAGATATCTTTACTTCTATCCATATTGATGAATACTCTATGGATGTTAGAGATACTAAATTAGGTGCTGAAGAATTGACTAACGACATACCAAATGTTTCAGAAGAGGCTACAAAGGACTTGGATGAAAATGGAATGATTCGAATTGGAGCTGAAGTAAAACCTGGTGATATATTAATAGGTAAAATTACTCCTAAAGGAGAGTCAGATCCAACGCCAGAAGAAAAATTGTTAAGAGCAATTTTCGGAGATAAAGCCGGAGATGTAAAAGATGCATCATTAAAAGCTTCTCCTTCTTTAAGAGGTGTCGTTATTGACAAAAAATTATTTGAACGTGCTGTAAAAGATAAATCTAAAAGAGCGCAAGATAAAGTTAGTATCGCTAATTTAGAAAGTAAATACACAGCTAAATTTGAAGAATTGCGCTCAGTTTTAACAGATAAATTATTTACCTTAATTAGTGGAAAAACTTCTCAAGGGGTATTAAATGATTTAGGAGAAGAAATACTTCAAAAAGGAAAAAAATTCACTTTAAAAATGTTGAATTCTGTACCTGATTTTGCTTATTTAACGCAAGGTACTTGGACAACAGATGATCATATTAATAAATTAGTTGTTGAATTAATTCATAACTATAAAATTAAAGTAAATGATTTACAAGGAAGTTTACGTCGTGAAAAATTTACTGTTTCAGTTGGAGATGAATTACCAGCAGGAATTTTAAAACTGGCAAAAGTATACATTGCTAAAAAACGTAAATTAAAAGTTGGAGATAAAATGGCGGGTCGTCACGGTAACAAAGGTATTGTTGCTCGTATTGTTCGTCAAGAAGATATGCCATTCCTAGAAGATGGAACTCCGGTTGATATTGTATTGAACCCATTAGGTGTACCGTCACGTATGAATATTGGTCAGATTTATGAAACAGTTCTTGGTTGGGCTGGTCAAAAATTAGGGACCAAATATGCAACTCCAATTTTTGATGGTGCCACTATTGATCAGATAAATAAGATAACTGATGATGCAGGGGTGCCACAATATGGACATACGTACTTATATGATGGAGGAACAGGTCAACGTTTCGATCAAAAAGCTACTGTTGGTGTTATTTATATGATTAAACTTGGTCATATGATTGATGATAAAATGCACGCACGTTCTATTGGACCGTACTCATTAATCACACAACAACCACTTGGAGGTAAAGCTCAATTTGGAGGTCAGCGTTTTGGGGAAATGGAAGTTTGGGCACTTGAGGCATATGGAGCTTCAAGTACTTTACGTGAAATCCTAACAGTAAAATCAGATGATGTTATGGGTAGAGCCAAAACATACGAGGCTATTGTAAAAGGAGATCCGATGCCAGAACCTGGATTGCCAGAATCTTTTAACGTATTAATGCACGAGCTTAAAGGTCTTGGGTTAGACGTTAGATTAGAGGAATAACAATTTAAAGATAGTTAGGAGTTTAGTCTCCTAACTATTTAATATATTTTTACATTTTTAAAATTCGAATCCATCATTATTATGGCAAGAAAAAACGATAAATACACTGTAAAAAAGTTTAATAAAATTTCAATTGGTTTAGCATCTCCAGAAGCAATTCTTGAGAAATCAAAAGGAGAAGTATTAAAACCAGAAACCATTAATTACCGTACACATAAACCTGAAAGAGATGGATTGTTTTGTGAACGTATTTTTGGCCCAATAAAAGATTATGAATGTGCTTGTGGAAAGTACAAAAGAATTCGTTATAAAGGAATTGTTTGTGACCGATGTGGTGTTGAAGTAACTGAGAAAAAAGTTCGTAGAGACAGAGTAGGACACATTAATTTAGTGGTACCAGTAGCACATATTTGGTACTTTAAATCATTACCTAACAAAATGGGATACCTTTTAGGTTTACCATCAAAGAAGTTAGATATGATTATTTACTACGAACGTTATGTTGTGATTCAGCCAGCTGGAGCTAAAAATGCTGAAGGAGAACCATTGCAAAAAATGGATTTCTTAACAGAAGAAGAATATTTAGATATTCTTGAAAGTTTTCCAGTTGAAAATCAATATTTAGATGATAATGACCCAGATAAGTTTATTGCTAAAATGGGAGCAGCTTGTTTAATTGATTTATTTAATCGTATTGATTTAGATGAATTGTCTTATGAATTACGTCATAAAGCAAATACTGAAACATCAAAACAGCGTAAAACTGAGGCGTTAAAAAGATTAAATGTTGTAGAAGCATTCAGAGATGCAAATAAAAACAGAGAAAACCGTCCTGAATGGATGATAATGAAAGTAATTCCGGTGACTCCACCAGAATTGCGTCCATTAGTACCATTAGATGGAGGTCGTTTCGCAACATCAGATTTAAATGATTTATACCGTAGAGTAATTATTCGTAACAATCGTTTAAAAAGATTGGTTGAAATAAAAGCTCCTGAAGTTATTTTACGTAATGAAAAACGTATGTTACAAGAATCTGTAGATTCATTGTTTGATAACACACGTAAATCTTCAGCAGTTAAAACAGAATCAAATCGTCCACTAAAATCATTATCAGATTCTTTAAAAGGAAAACAAGGACGTTTTCGTCAAAACCTTTTAGGTAAACGTGTTGATTATTCAGCTCGTTCTGTAATTGTTGTTGGACCTGAATTAAAATTATACGAATGTGGATTGCCAAAAGATATGGCAGCTGAATTATACAAGCCTTTTGTAATTAGAAAATTAATCGAAAGAGGTATTGTAAAAACAGTAAAATCAGCAAAGAAAATTATAGATAAAAGAGAGCCTGTTGTATGGGATATTTTAGAAAATGTTTTAAAAGGACATCCTGTATTATTAAACCGTGCTCCGACGTTACACCGTTTAGGTATTCAAGCGTTTCAACCAAAATTAATTGAGGGGAAAGCGATTCAATTGCATCCATTAGTTTGTACAGCATTTAATGCCGATTTTGATGGGGATCAAATGGCGGTGCATTTACCTTTAGGTCCTGAGGCTATTTTAGAGTGTCAGTTATTAATGTTAGCATCTCATAGTATTTTAAATCCTGCAAATGGGGCACCAGTTACTGTTCCTTCTCAGGATATGGTATTGGGATTATACTATATGACTAAAGAGAGAAAATCAACTCCAGAATATACAGTGAAAGGTGAAGGTTTAACTTTTTATTCACCTAAGGAAGTAACGATTGCTTTTAATGAAAAAGCGGTTGATTTAAATGCAAGTATTAAGGTTAGAACTAAGGACTTTAATGAGCAAGGTGAATTAGTGAATCAAATTATTCAAACTACTGTTGGTAGAGTTTTATTTAATGAAGTTGTACCTGAAGAAGCTGGTTATGTGAATGAAGTATTGAATAAAAAATCGTTAAGAGATATTATTGGTAAAATTTTGAATGTAACAGATGTACCTACTACTGGTAAATTCTTAGATGACATGAAATCTATGGGATATTCTTTTGCATTTCAAGGAGGTTTATCATTTAGTTTAGGTGATATTATTATTCCGCCAGAAAAACACACAATGATTGCTGATGCAAATGCTCAGGTAGACAATATTATGGCCAACTATAATATGGGTATGTTAACTAATAAAGAGCGTTACAATCAGGTAATTGATATTTGGGGTTCAACAAACAATCGTTTAACTGAACTTTCAATGAAACGTTTACGTGAAGATCAACAAGGGTTTAACTCAGTATTTATGATGCTTGATTCTGGAGCAAGGGGATCAAAAGAGCAAATCCGTCAGTTAACTGGTATGCGTGGATTAATGGCAAAACCAAAAAAATCTACAGCAGGTGGTGGTGAAATTATCGAAAATCCAATTTTATCGAACTTTAAAGAAGGTTTATCAATTTTAGAATATTTTATATCAACTCACGGTGCTCGTAAAGGTTTAGCCGATACAGCATTAAAAACTGCCGATGCAGGTTATTTAACTCGTCGTTTGGTTGATGTTTCTCAAGATGTTATTATTAATGAAGTTGATTGTGGTACTTTAAGAGGTTTAAATGTTGAAGCTCTTAAAAAGAATGATGAAATCGTAGAAACACTTAGAGAAAGAATTGAGGGACGTGTATCGTTACATGATGTTGTTGATCCATTAACAGACGAATTATTAATAGGAGCAGGTGAAGAAATTTCTTCAGAAATTGCAATAAGAATTGAAAATTCTCCTATCATCTCAGTTGAAGTTCGTTCAGCATTAACGTGTGAAGCTAAGAAAGGAATATGTGCTAAATGTTATGGACATAGTTTATCAACTAGAAAAATGGTTCAAAAAGGAGAAGCTGTTGGAGTTATTGCGGCTCAATCAATTGGAGAGCCGGGTACACAGTTGACACTTAGAACATTCCACGTTGGTGGTGTAGCAGGTAATATTTCAGAAAATAACACTTTAAATACG
Source organism: Lutibacter sp. (assembly GCF_013041805.1). Classification (GTDB taxonomy): domain Bacteria; phylum Bacteroidota; class Bacteroidia; order Flavobacteriales; family Flavobacteriaceae; genus Lutibacter. The sequence goes on along the minus strand of NZ_JABDRI010000047.1, from coordinate 2,744 downwards.
AAGTTTGCTGGTAAGGCAGTGATTGAAGATTTAAGGACAGTTAAAGGTACTGATGGAGATGGAAATGCAATAGATATTGTAATTTCGAGAACTTCAGAAGTTAAAATGATTGATGAGAAAACTGGCTTAACGCTTAGTGCTAATAACATACCTTATGGTTCTACTATTTATGTTAAAAATGGTCAGAAACTTAAAAAAGAGGATATTATTTGTAAATGGGATCCGTTCAACGGTGTAATTGTATCAGAATTTGCAGGTACAATTAAATTCGAAAATATTGAAGTGGGTATGAACTACCTTGTTGAAATTGACGAACAAACAGGTTTCCAAGAAAAAGTTATCATTGAATCTAAAAACAAAAAAACAATTCCAACACTATTAGTGATGGATGATAAAGACAATGTTATTAGATCTTATAACCTACCTGTAGGTGCACATTTAATTGTTGAAGATGGAGAACGAATCGTGTCCGGAAAAACAATTGTAAAAATCCCACGTAAATCAGGTAGATCTGGTGATATTACAGGAGGTTTACCGCGTGTAACTGAATTATTTGAAGCACGTAATCCTTCCAATCCAGCCGTTGTTTCTGAAATAGATGGAGTAATTGCTTTTGGTAAAATTAAGCGTGGTAATCGTGAAATAATTGTTGAATCTAAATTAGGAGAAATTAAAAAGTATTTAATTAAACTTTCTAATCAAATTTTAGTTCAAGAAAATGATTTTATTAAAGCGGGTATGCCAATTTCTGAAGGAGCAGTAACTCCTAATGATATTTTAAACATAGAAGGACCTGGAAAAGTTCAAGAATACCTAGTAAATGAAATTCAAGAGGTATATCGCTTACAAGGTGTAAAAATTAATGATAAGCACTTTGAAGTTGTTGTGCGTCAAATGATGCGTAAAGTAAAAATTATTGACTCTGGAGATACATTATTTCTAGAAAATCAATTGATTCATAAAAATGATTTTATTGAAGAAAATGATAAAATTTATGGAATGAAAGTAGTTGAAAACTCTGGAGATTCTGAGAATTTAAAAGAAGGTCAAATTATAACTGCACGTCAGTTAAGAGATGAGAATTCTGTTTTACGAAGAGAAGATAAAAATTTAGTAGAAGCTAGAGAGGCTAAACCAGCAACGGCTGAACAAATTTTACAGGGTATTACAAGAGCGTCACTACAAACTAAATCATTTATTTCAGCTGCATCTTTCCAAGAGACAACTAAGGTATTGAATGAAGCTGCTGTTAATGGTAAAGTTGATTATCTGGAAGGATTAAAAGAAAATGTAATTGTTGGTAAACGAATACCAGCTGGTACAGGAATGAGAGATTATGATAATATTATTGTAGGTTCTAAAGAAGAAATGGAATCAAAATTATAATTATGAGCGATCAAAAATCTAAAAAAGAAGGGCAAATTAATATTGAGTTGGATGATAAAATGGCAGAGGGAACTTATGCGAACTTAGCTATAATTAACCATTCAGTTTCAGAGTTTATTGTTGATTTTATAAGTGTTATGCCCGGGCAACCAAAGGCTAAAGTTAAATCAAGAATAATTTTAACCCCTCAACATGCAAAGCGATTGGTGAAGGCCTTAGCTGAAAATGTAAAAAGATTTGAGAAAAATCATGGAGAAATAAAAGATTATGAACAGCCACCAATTCCAATGAATTTTGGACCTACTGGCGAGGCATAAATAAAGAAAACCGAACATTTTGTTCGGTTTTTTTTATTAAAAAATTAGCGGTTTTAATTCAAATTGATAGCTTTGCTCTTATTAATAACGATTTTAAATAAATGTTAAAAGCGATTTACATATTCGTACTAATAGTTTTTTTTACAAATTCCATAAGTGCGCAAAAAGATACTGTTAATCTAAGAGAAGTTGAAATTACTTCTAATAGAATTTCATTACCTTTTTCAAAAAAATCACGTTCTATTAGGGTTGTCACTTCAAATGAAATAGTAAGTTTACCTGCTACAAACGTTGCAGATTTATTACAAAGTATAGCAGGTATAGATGTGAGACGAAGAGGAATAGACGGAATGCAATCTGATTTATATATTCGTGGAGGTAATTTTGATCAAACTTTAGTGCTTATTGATGGTGTAAAAATGGATGATATTCAAACTGGGCACCACACAATGAATGCAATAATTTCATTAGAAAATATTGACCGAATTGAAATTATAAAAGGACCTGCTGCTCGTATTTATGGACAAAATGCTTTTACAGGAGCCATTAATATTGTAACTAAAAATGTGATTAATAATTCTTTAAATCTAAATGTAAATTACGGTTCATTTGAAAATAAAAAAGGAGTAATTTCATTAGGTCAGAAATATAATAATGGAAACATTTTAGCTTCACTCAGTTATCAAGAGTCTGATGGATACAGATTCAACACTGATTTTCAGAATATGGCTGTTTTTATTAAATCAACGCTATCGGTTTTTACGTTGACAGCTTCTTTTACAAGTCGTAAATTTGGAGCGAATGGTTTTTATGCAAGTCCCGATTATATTGATCAATATGAAGAGACTCAAACAAGTTTGGTTGCTTTATCTACTAAATTTGAAAATGAATCCATAAAAATTATGCCTCGTTTATATTGGAGGAGAAATGAAGATATGTATTTATTTTTAAGACAGGATCCTTCATTTTTTAGAAATTTACATATTTCAAACAAAATTGGAGTTGAAAATAATGTTGTAATTAATTCTAACTTAGGTAAAA
>NZ_JABDRI010000098.1 GCF_013041805.1 Lutibacter sp. | reverse complement strand
TTTTTTTATGATTTAATTTAATATACTTAAACTCCTTGTTTCTTTATTAAGTTTAAAGCTGACCCTTCTTTATACCATTCAATTTGACCCTCATTGTAAGTATGATTTAATTTAATAGTATCAGTACTTCCATCAGCATGAATAATTTCTAATGTTAATTGTTTTCCAGGTGCAAATTCGTTTAAATCTAAAAAGTTAAACGTATCATCTTCTAAAATTAAGTCATAATCCGCTTCATTATCAAACGTTAAACCAAGCATCCCTTGCTTTTTTAAGTTTGTTTCGTGGATACGTGCAAATGACTTCACAATTACTGCGGCAACACCAAGATGGCGTGGTTCCATTGCCGCATGCTCACGAGATGAACCTTCACCATAGTTATGATCTCCTACAACTATTGAAAATACATTAGCCGCTTTATATGCCCTTGCAGTGTCAGGTACGGCACCAAATTCACCGTTTAATTGATTTTTAACTTTGTTAGTTGCTTTTCCAAAAGCATTAACAGCTCCAATTAAACAGTTGTTAGAAATATTATCTAAATGCCCTCTAAAACGTAACCAAGGACCCGCCATAGAAATATGATCTGTTGTACATTTTCCAAATGCTTTAATCAACAATTTAGCGCCTTTTATTTCATTTCCAATAGGTTTGAAAGGTGTTAATAACTGTAGTCTTTCAGAATCAGATTTCACAACAACATCAACTCCTCTACCATCTTCAATTGGTGCAACGAAACCAGCATCTTCAACATCAAATCCTTGCGGAGGCAATTCAAAACCGGTAGGTTCTTTCAATGAAATCTCTTGACCATCTTGATTTATTAATTTATCAGTCATTGGATTGAAATCTAATCTACCTGAAATTGCAACTGCTGCTACCATAGACGGTGAAGCTACAAAAGCGTGCGTATTTGGATTCCCGTCAGCTCTTTTAGAAAAATTACGATTAAATGAGTGAATAATTGTATTTTTTTCTTGTTTATCTGCCCCATCTCTATCCCACTGACCAATGCAAGGGCCGCAAGCATTCGTAAATATTTTAGCGTTTAAATTTTCGAAAATATCTAATAGTCCATCACGTTCAGCAGTAAATCGCACTTGTTCAGAACCTGGATTAATTCCGAATTCTGCTTTAGCTACAATTTTGTTATCCACTGCCTGTTTTGCAACTGAAGCTGCTCTTGATAAATCTTCATAAGAAGAGTTAGTACAAGAACCTATTAAACCCCAATCAACTTTTAAAGGCCATTCATTTTTAGTTGCTTTTTCAGTCATTTCACCAACTGGTGTAGCTAAATCTGGTGTAAAAGGTCCGTTTATATGTGGTTTTAATTCCGATAAGTTAATTTCTATAACTTGATCAAAATATTGTTCAGGATTTTCATAAACTTCGTCATCTCCTGTTAAATATGATGCTATTTTGTTCGCTTCATCAGCTACTTCATCTCGATCAGTTGCTCTTAAATATCGTTCAATAGATTCATCATAACCAAAAGTAGATGTAGTTGCTCCAATTTCAGCACCCATATTACAAATAGTCCCTTTTCCTGTTGCAGACATTGCTTTAGCTCCTTCACCAAAATATTCAACAATACAACCTGTACCACCTTTTACAGTAAGTATACCTGCTACTTTTAAAATGACATCTTTTGGAGCGGTCCAACCTGAAAGTTTTCCTGTCAATTTAACTCCAATTAATTTTGGGAATTTTAATTCCCAAGGCATTCCTGCCATTACATCTACAGCATCAGCACCTCCAACACCAATAGCTATCATTCCTAAACCACCAGCATTTACAGTATGTGAATCAGTACCAATCATCATTCCACCTGGAAAAGCATAATTTTCCAACACTACTTGATGAATTATACCTGCACCTGGTTCCCAAAAACCAATTCCATATTTATTTGAAACTGAAGCTAAGAAATTAAATACTTCACTACTTGAATTTAAAGCATTTTGTAAATCTTTATCTGCTCCAATTTTTGCTTGAATTAAGTGATCACAATGCACAGTTGTTGGAACAGCTACTTTGCTCTTACCTGCCTGCATAAACTGCAACAAAGCCATTTGTGCTGTTGCATCTTGACAAGCAATTCGGTCTGGAGCAAAATCTACATAATCTTTACCTCTAGTAAAAACATCTGTTGCTTTACCGTCCCAAAGGTGATTATATAATATTTTTTCAGCCAAAGTTAAAGGTTTCCCTACTACTTTTTTTGCAGTATCAACTCTTTCGATCATTCGGTTATAAACACCTTTAATCATATCTATATCAAAAGCCATATCTATATATTTTGTTTAATTATTTTATTCACGCGAAGTTACAAAAAATGATGTTTTAAATTGTACAATAATCAATTTCCATTTCATTTTTATAGATATAAATAGTATTATCTACTATAATTTTGAAAAATATAAATTAATGTGTAAAATTTATGATTTTTATTACGGAATTGATAAAAAAATAAGTAGGTCTATAAGCCGGATTTTGTACTTAAAAAGTTCTTATCATTTATCTAGGCTATAAATTACTCTATAGCTCAAGCTGCCTACCCCTTGAAATAGAGCGAGTAACTCTAAAATTTCAATATACGTGGCATTTCACCGCATAGAGTTTACCTGGTTTCACTACAGCCGAACTGTACTTGCTTTCTGTTGCACTTGTCCTCAACTTTCGTTGGACGGGTGTTACCCGCTACGCTACTCTTTGGTGTCCGGACTTTCCTCTCCGTTAAAACGGAACGATAAGACGACCTACTTAATGTGCAAAAATAGTTTAATTAGTTGATTAAAAAAACCCACTCACAATGTGAGTGGGAAAATTGCTATGAAAAAGAAAAAGTACTATTGACAAAAAGCCAATAGCATTTTATCAAATATAGTTTAATTTTTCTATTTATAAAAATAAACTAACACTTAAGAAAACATATCTTTTACTTTTTCAAAAAAAGATTTATCAAATTTTGAAGGAGCAGGTTCAAAATTTTCATCATTTTTCATTTTATCAAAAAATTCCTTTTGCTCTTTTGACAAACTTTGAGGTGTCCAAACATTTACATGTACTAACAAATCTCCATTTCCGTAATGATCAATACTAGGTAATCCTTTACCCCTTAACCTTAATATTTTCCCTGATTGTGTACCTGGCTCTATTTTAATTTTAACTTTTCCTGTTACCGTATCAATATTTTTACTAATCCCTAATACAGCCTCAGAAAAATTAATATACAAATCAAAATGTAAGTTAGTTCCTTCTCGTTTTAAAGTGTCGTGTTTAATTTCTTCAATAACAACAATTAAATCACCATCCACAGAGTTATTTCCTGGAGCGGAATTTCCTTTTCCATTTACCTTCAACTGCACCCCTTCCGTAACACCTGCTGGTATTTTTATTGAAACTGTTTCTTCTTTAACTTCAAGCCCGCTATTATCAGCTCCTTTTGGACGTTTATCTAAGATTTCACCTGCACCTTGACATGCTGGACAAGTTGATGCCGTTTGCATACGTCCTAAGATTGTATTAGTAACTCTCATTACTTGACCTTGACCATTACAGGTAGAGCATGTTTTAAATGTTACACCTGCCGCTTGAATTTTTCTTCGAACTTTTACTTTTTTCTCAACACCATTAGCGATCTCTTCCAGGGTAAGTTTCACTCTAATCCTCAAGTTACTTCCTTTTACTCTTGCACTACCTCGAGAACTACGTCCACCAAAGCTACCTCCAAAACCACCCCCGAAAATATCTCCAAATTGACTGAAAATGTCTTCCATATTCATTCCGCCAAATCCTCCTGCACCTGCGCCTCCATTTTCAAATGCTGCGTGACCATACTGATCGTAACGCGCCTTTTTATTTTCGTCACTTAAAACTTCATAAGCCTCTGCCGCTTTTTTGAAATTCTCTTCAGCTGTTTTATCTCCTGGATTTTTATCTGGATGATATTTGATTGCTTGTTTTCGGTATGCTTTTTTTATTTCTGCGGTTGTAGCATTTTTAGAAATGCCCAATATTTCGTAGTAATCTTGCTTCATATTATTTTATTTATTGCCCTATAACAACTTTCGGATATCTTATTACTTTTTCTCCTAATTTATAACCTTGCTCAACAACTTCTATAATTTTTCCTTTTAAATCATCAGATGGTGATGGAATTTGAGTAATAGCCTCATGTAACTCTACATCAAAAGTATCTCCTTGCTTAACTTCTATATGGCTAAGTCCTTTTTGAGTTAATGAATTTTGAAGCTTATTTTTAATTAACTCCATTCCTTTTAATAATTCTTTATCCTTCGCTTTTTTAATTTCAGCTAAGCCTCTGTCAAAATCATCTAATATTGGCAATAATACTGTCATTAGTTCTTCATTGGCAGTTTTAAATAGCTCAATTCTTTCTTTAGAAGTTCGCTTTTTATAATTTTCAAATTCAGCAAATAAACGTAAAAATTTTTCCTTTTCTTGAAGTACTTCTTTTTTTAATTGCTCTTCAGCACTGGCTTCCTGAGTATCTTCCTGCTGAACTTCTTGTTCCTCTATATTTTTTTCTTCTTTAATTTCTTCCTTTTTACTCATATTTTTAACTTGAAAAATTTAACTCTAAAAAAGCTTGCAAAAGTATTGCCATAATCATAAATATGCCAATATGACATTTCTAACTTCAAAGTTATGTATAATAAAAGAAATTCCTATTTTCATAGGAATTTCAATCATATTTTATAAAGGCTTTCATTACTCAATCCTTGTAATTTTAGCTCCTATAGCTCTCAATCGTTCATCAATATTTTGATAGCCTCTATCAATTTGTTCAATATTTTGGATAGTACTAACTCCGTTCGCTGAGAGTGCCGCAATTAACAACGAAATACCAGCTCTAATATCGGGTGAAGTCATGGTTGTTGCTTTTAAACAAAATTCGTGGTTCATACCAATAACCGTTGCTCTATGAGGATCGCAAAGAATTACTTTGGCACCCATATCAATAAGTTTATCAACAAAGAATAAACGACTTTCAAACATTTTTTGATGAATCAGAACACTTCCTTTTGCCTGTGTAGCAACTACCAAAATAATACTCAACAAATCAGGTGTAAAACCTGGCCACGGAGCGTCAGATACTGTTAAAATTGAGCCATCTATATAATTTTGAATTTCGTAGCTATCTTGTTCAGGAATAAAAATATCATCACCTCTACGCTCTAAATTAATTCCAATTTTTTGGAAAACGCGAGGTATTAATCCCAAATCATCCCAACTTACATCTTTAATAGTAATTGAAGATTTGGTCATTGCGGCCATACCTATCCAACTACCAATTTCAATCATATCGGGCAATATTCTATGAGAACAACCATTAAGTTCATCAACACCATCAATGATTAATAAATTAGAGCCTACTCCTCTAATTTTTGCCCCCATACTATTTAACATCTTGCATAATTGTTGCAAATAGGGCTCACAAGCAGCATTGTAAATTGTTGTAATTCCTTTTGCTTTTACAGCTGCCATTACAATATTTGCTGTACCAGTTACCGAGGCTTCATCCAACAGCATATTTGTTCCAATTAACTGTTTGGCTTCAACACCATAAAAAAGTTCATTTTGGTTATACCTAAAAGTAGCACCTAATTTTATAAACCCTTCAAAATGTGTATCTAATCTTCGTCTACCAATTTTATCACCACCTGGTTGAGGAATATATCCTACTCCAAACCTCGCAAGTAATGGACCAACAATCATGATAGAACCTCTTAAGGAACTACCATCTTTTTTAAATTTATCCGATTTTAAATAGTCAAGATTTATTTCATCGGCCTGAAAGGTATAGGTGTCTGATTTTAATTTAGCTACCTTTACTCCCAACTCACTTAAAATAAAAATTAATTTATTTACATCTCGAATATCAGGGATATTACTAATAGTAACTTTTTCTGCTGTTAATAAAACTGCACAAATAACTTGTAAAGCCTCATTTTTAGCACCTTGAGGAGTAATTTCACCACTTAACTTATGGCCTCCTTCAATTTTAAATGTAGCCATTTTATAGGAATTATTATTGTTGTTTTTTCTTAGACCTAGGTTTATTTGAATGCCCTTTTTTATAATTTGATTTAGTATTTGAAGGCCTTTTTCTCAATAGATCTTTTACCTCTGATAATGTTTCATTCTTGTCGGTTAAGTCAATTTTACCCTTTGATAATTCAACCAAATGCTTAAAAATAATTTGATCACTAACAGTATCTTTGTTCCAATTCAAATAACATTTTTTCATATGATTTGCAATGGTCCAATACAACGCTTCTCGTGCTTCACCTTCGTCCCAGGTCAAGGCAGTGTCAATCATTGTTTGAATGTTATTCCCGTAATATCTATATTTAGAAGCATATTTAGGATATTCCAATCGCTCCGGCTTTTCTTGTAAGACCTCTTTCTTTAATTTTTCATAGGGTGAATCAACATCTAATTTAAAATCTGCCATAATAAAAAGCTGATCCCATAACTTATGTTTAAAATCTGGTACATCTCTTAAATGTGGCTGTAAATTGCCCATAACATCTACAATTGCCTTTGCCATTTTATTTCGTTCTTCACTATCTTCCAAAGCAATGCAATGGTCTACTAATTTTTGAATATGACGGCCATATTCTGGGATAATTAAATGCGGTCTATCTGCATTGTATTCTAAATCAAATTCCATGTATCTAATCTTCTATTTTATAAGATGCAAATTACAATATAAATATTGGTTTCACAATGATAATTTAGGTTATAATTGTGAGTTTTGCGAATTGCAATAATAATTTTTTTACACCTACAGAGGCAAATCTAATTTCAGCTTTTTGATTTGCACCGGAGCCTTCTATACTAATTACCTCTCCTTTACCAAACTTTGTATGCTCTACAATATTACCTATTTCAATTGAGCTATCAAACAAATTTGAAGGTGATGAAGAGGATTTAACTACCTTTTTTAAATTCTTTGGTGGTGAAAATTGAGGTTGTTGTTTAACTACCTTTTTATTTGGTGTTCGTTGAACTGGTTTTTTAAAACGAATTTTATGTTGCGGAACACTTCCGAAAATATCTTCATCAATAAACTTTTGTTGCTTTGGAATTGGTTCTTTTACTGTTAAAAATTCTAAAAACTGTTGGTCAATTTCTTCTAAAAATCTACTTGGTTCGCAATCTACTAACTTTCCCCAACGATAGCGCGTTTGCGCATAAGTTAAATAGGCCTGCTGTTCTGCTCTAGTTAAAGCTACATAAAACAATCTTCGTTCCTCTTCTAATTCACTTCTCGTATTCATACTCATGGCTGAAGGAAATAAATTTTCTTCAAGACCAACAATATAAACATATGGAAATTCTAATCCTTTCGCCAAATGAATCGTCATTAACGAAACTCTTGGTGTATCATCTTTCTTTTCACTATCAAAATCAGTAGCTAAAGCAACATCCTCTAAGAAAAAAGCTAATGAATCTTCTTCTTCTTTTTCTTTTTGAACATCAACAAAATCTTTTAAGCCATTTAGAAGTTCTTGTATATTTTCAACTTTACTTACACCTTCAGGTGTACCATCACTTTCTAGATCTTTAATTAATCTGGTTTGTTTAATTACAAATTCGGCAATTTCAAAAGCATTTTTACTTTGCGCTTCTATTTGAAAGTGTTGTATCATGGTAACAAAGTTGGTTAACTTTGTTTTTGTACCGGCATTTATATTAATGTCAAGTTGCTGTAACGTTAATAACAACTCAAAAATTGACTTTTTGTAATGGTTTGCTGCCACAGATAATTTATCCATTGTTGTAGTACCGATTCCTCGAGCTGGATAATTTATGACTCTCTTTAAAGCTTCTTCATCATTTGGATTGATTAATAAACGTAAATAGGCTAAAGTATCTTTAATTTCTTTACGTTGATAAAAAGACAAACCACCATAAATTTTATATTTTATATCTTTCTTTCTCAGTGCGTCTTCAATAGCTCTGGATTGAGCATTTGTTCTGTACAAAATAGCAAATTCAGAATTTTTTAGTTGTAAATTCATTTTGTTATCAAAAATTGAATTTGCAATAAAACGTCCTTCCTCAGCCTCTGTAAAAGTTCTCATTACTTTTATTTTACCCCCTTCACTATTCGCTGTCCAAACTTGTTTATCTAATTTTGTTTTATTCCGTTGAATAACACTATTGGCAGCTTCAACAATATTTTTTGATGAACGATAATTTTGCTCTAATTTAAAGATATTTACTTTATCATAATCACGCTGAAAATTCAAAATATTTTGAATATTTGCGCCACGAAATGAATATATACTTTGCGAATCATCACCTACCACACAAATATTTTGAAACCGATCAGCCAATGCTCTTACAATTAAATATTGAGAGTGATTGGTATCTTGATACTCATCAACCAAAATATATTTAAAACGATGTTGGTATTTTGCTAAAACTTCAGGAAAACGTGTAAGTAACTCATTGGTTCGTAACAATAAATCATCAAAATCCATGGCTCCAGCTTTAAAGCAACGCTCTACATAATGATGATAAATTTCTCCAATCTTTGGACGGCTAGCCATTTTATCGGCTTCCATTAATTCTGGATTATTATAATATGCTTTTACAGTAATTAAACTGTTTTTAAATGAAGAAATTCTACTTAAAACCTGTTTTGCCTTGTATCTATCTTTATCTAATTGCATTTCTTTAATAATAGAAGAAAGCAATCTAACAGCATCTTGCGTATCGTAAATTGTAAAATTAGAAGGAAATCCTAAGTGATGACCTTCAGACCTTAAAATACGAGCAAAAACAGAATGGAAAGTACCCATCCATAAGTTTTTTGCTTCAGAATCTCCAACAACATCTGCAATACGACTTTTCATTTCTCGTGCTGCTTTGTTCGTAAAAGTTAACGCTAAAATATGAAAGGCATCCACATTATTATGCATTAAATTTGCAATTCTATAGGTTAGAACACGTGTTTTACCAGAACCAGCACCAGCAATAATAATCATTGGGCCTTCTTTATGCAAAACAGCTTCTCTTTGAGATTCGTTTAGATTATTTAAGTAGTTAGTCACAGGAATTCTTTAAAAAATCAAAAGTACTATTCCAAAATTAGTTGGGCAATAAAAGTTATTGACAAAGCACTTAAGATTTCTTTTTAAATTGATTTACTAACAATAAAAACAAACCTAACACCATAAAACCACTAAAAATTAATAATAATAAATTGTAATTTTTAATAGGTGTTAAT
>NZ_JABDRI010000025.1 GCF_013041805.1 Lutibacter sp. | reverse complement strand
GTAACATCAATTACTTCTTTGTCTCCAGTTTGGTTATTCACAGCTCTAACACCTTCAACAACTTTATCTCCTAATACCTCATCAATTTCAGTATTATATTTAACCTCAATATTAGCCGTTTTGTTCACTCTATGCTGCATTGCTTTAGAGGCTCTCATATAGTCTTTTCTCACTAATAAAGTAACTTTATTACAAATATTAGCTAAATAAGTTGCTTCTTCTGCCGCTGTATCTCCAGCTCCTACAACCACAACATCTTGCTTTCTGTAGAAAAATCCATCACAGGTCGCACAAGCGGAAACTCCACCACCAATTAAACGTTGTTCACTTTCTAAACCTAAATATTTTGCTGTAGCTCCTGTTGAAATAATAATTGTTTCAGCTTCTATTAATACAGATTCATCAACAGTTACTTTATGAATTCCTCCTGCTTCAGTACTAAAATCAACTTTAGTAACCATACCAAATCTTACTTCAGTACCAAAACGCTCAGCTTGATTCTTTAAATCTTCCATCATTGCTGTTCCATCAGTACCATTTGGGTATCCTGGAAAATTATCAACTTCAGTAGTCGTAGTTAATTGACCTCCCATTTGCATTCCAGTATACATTACAGGTTTCATATCCGCTCTTGCTGCATATATTGCCGCTGTATAACCCGCTGGACCTGAACCAATAATTAAACATTTTATTCTTTCTGTTGTATTAGACATATATAATTCATTTTTTATTTTGTGAAGACAAATTTAGGGCAATTTATTAGAAATTAATACCATTAATTATAATTTTTCATAATGCAATTATAAGTATTCGCAATAACCTCTACATCTCAAAAGAATAATCTATTTTTGTACATCTATAAATTCTATTATTTTTTATAATATGGAGTATACAAATGCAATAAATTCAATTCAACAGCTTGAAGAGATATTAAATTCTGAAATAGCTGTTTTACTTTATTTCAATACACTTTCTTGTAATGTAGGGGAATCTCTTCAACCAAAAGTTAAAAACTTGCTCACATCTAATTTCCCTAAAATTAGTTTTTATACTGTTGATATTAATTTTTCACCTGAAATAGCTGCTACATATAGCGCCTTTGTTGAACCAACTATTATCTTGTTTTTTGAAGGGAAAGAAACCATTAGAAAAAGTAGAAATATTGGTATCTATGAACTGCAAGAAGCTATTGAAAGACCATATAAACTTATTTTCGAATAATTGCTTGTAAAATCTATTTTTAGTTTTATATTTGCAGTCCGAAATTATTCGGGGTGTAGCGTAGCCCGGTTATCGCGCCGCGTTTGGGACGCGGAGGTCGCAGGTTCGAATCCTGCCACCCCGACTTTTAAGCTCTAGACTATTTTATTTCTAGAGCTTTTTTAATTTTAAACAGCATGTTTACCGTTTATATTCTTTTTTCAAAAGAGCTTCAAAAACATTATGTGGGATACACTAGTAGGAATATCACTATTCGATTGAAAGAACATTTAAATGACCATAAAGGGTTTACTGCAAAAGCAAAAGATTGGAAAATTGTTTTTAATCTTGATTTAGATGCTAAAAAAGAGGCGTTAATGTTAGAAAGAAAAATAAAAAAACGTGGAGCTAAAAGATACTTGAACGATATCGCGTCACGCTGAAAGCGTGAAGGTCGCAGGTTCGAATCCTGCCACCCCGACCACTTTAAAAACCTTTCATAAATTTGAAAGGTTTTTTTATTACTTACTTTTGCTTAAGCAAAACTATTTTTAGTTCCAAAGCCACATGGTTATAAAACTACTATTATGAAAACAAAACAACCGCTTTTAACCCCATATCAAATGGGAGATTTGACCTTAAAAAATCGTTTGATAATCGCTCCAATGACGCGTTCTAGATGTAATAATAGCGATCATACGCCTACAGAATTACAGGCAACTTATTACAAACAAAGAGCAAGTGCTGGCCTTATTATTTCTGAAGGCTCTCAGGTTTCTAAACGTGCTGTGGGCTATGTAAATACGCCTGGTATTTATTCAGAGACCCAAGTAAAAGGCTGGAAAAAAGTGACTGATGAAGTACATAAAGAAAATGGTAGCATATTTATTCAACTTTGGCATGTTGGAAGAGTATCTCATCCTGATTTTCATGATGGTGAATTACCATTAGCACCAAGTGCTTTAAATCCAAATTCGAAATCTTTTACTCCACAAGGGTTTAAAGATACTGTCACTCCAAAAGAAATGACTTTAGAGGATATTGAAACTACCATTCAAGAATTTAAAAATGCAGCGATTAATTCAAAAAAAGCCGGTTTTGATGGTTTAGAAATTCATTCTTCAAACGGTTATTTATTTCATCAATTCTTTAATAACTGCTCCAATAAAAGAACGGATTCTTACGGAGGATGCATTGAAAATAGAGCTCGTTTTTTCTTCGAAGTTTTGGATGAAATAATTAAAGTTTTCCCTGAAAATAGAATTGGAGTTCGTTTCAATCCGTCTATGCATAATTTACATGGAATTGATATTGATGAAGAAACAATTCCTCTCTTTGAATATGTCATGGAAAAATTGAACAATTACAACTTAGCGTATGTACACTTATCTGAGCCATTTACAGATGTTTCTAATGTAGAATATGCGGTTAAAAATATTGCAAAACACTTTAGACCTATCTATAAGGGAACACTTATAATTAACAGTAATTTTGATCAAGAAAAAGGAAATAAAATTATTGAAGATAATTTAGCCGATTTAGTTGCATACGGAAAGTTATTTATCTCAAATCCAGATTTGCCTAAAAGGTTCTCAGAAAATCTACCTTTAACGAAGTGGGATAGTGAAACTTTCTATTCTGATTCTGGAGAAAAAGGCTATACAGATTATCCTAATTATAATAAGTAAAAAGCATTCTCAATATTTTGTAAAATAAATAAAAAAAAACTTGCGTATTATGCTTAAAGTAATTTAATTTGCACCCGCACAAAAGCCGATGTAGCTCAGCTGGCTAGAGCAGCTGATTTGTAATCAGCAGGTCGTGGGTTCGAGTCCCTCCATCGGCTCAAAAAAGAGTATCTTTTTAAGATACTCTTTTTTTTGTTATACTTAATATGAACTAGAGTTCCAGCAATCAATCGCTCATAAATAAATTTTATTTCATATTTCAAAAATTCAGATGAAAAATTCTACTTGATATATTCATAAAATTATAAAAAAAACCAGTATTTGAGTCTAATTTTTCATAACTTCGTTATTACCGTTAGATATGTAAAAGCTATAAATTTTGTTATTTAAAAATTGATGTATTCATAATTTTTATTTTTACTAGAATCCTGTTGCATTGATATATAACTAACAAAGTTCATTCATTTAAAATTTTTCATTTCCCATTGTTGTTATGAGTAAAACACTAATTTCATCGAAAGCAAATTTTGGAACGCTCCCTGTTTTTTTAACTGCTATTTCAACAATTTTAGGAGCTGTTATGTTTTTACGATTTGGATTTGCTGTTGGTTCTGTAGGTTTTTTGGGTGCTTTATTTATAATCATCATTGGTCATATGGTTACCATTCCAACCGCTATGGCATTAGCTGAAATTGCAACCAATCAAAAAGTTGAAGGTGGTGGAGAATATTTTATTATTTCGCGTTCTTTTGGATTAAATATTGGAGCTGCTATTGGTATTACTTTATATTTATCTCAAGCCGTTAGTGTCGCTTTTTACGTAATTGCTTTTGCTGAATCTTTTGAGGCTATAAAACCTTGGGTAGCTTCAGAATTTGGTTACGACCTTTATGACAATCGTTTATTCAGTATTCCAGCATTATTACTTTTAATTTGGTTAATGGTTACTAAAGGTGCTGATTTAGGAATGAAAGCCCTGTATGTTGTTGTTACTATACTTGCCATATCTTTAATTCTTTTTTTTCTTGGAAATACTCAATTTTCAGAAGTTTTTGACAGTTCTCAATTATTTAACAATGTTTCATCAGATAAAGGTTTCTTTTATGTTTTTGCAATTATTTTTCCCGCATTTACGGGTATAACTGCAGGAGTTGGATTATCAGGTGATTTAAAAGACCCGAAAACATCCATCCCTTTAGGAACACTTGCCGCAACAATTATTGGGATGGTAATATATGTATTTCTTGCTCTAAAATTAACCAGCTCTGCAAGCACGGCCGACTTAGTTAATGATCAATTAATTATGAGCAAAATTGCTCTTTGGGGACCAATTATTCCAATTGGACTAGCAGCGGCAACTATATCTTCTGCTCTTGGCTCTTTTATGGTTGCCCCAAGAACTTTGCAAGCCATTGGTAGCGACCACGTATTTCCTAATAAATTTATAAATAAATTTGTTGCAAAAGGGACTGAAGAAAATAATGAGCCAAGAAATGCAACTATATTAACTAGCGCTATTGCATTAATTTTTGTGCTTATGGGAGATGTAAACGCGGTAGCAGAAATTATCTCTATGTTCTTTATGGTTACTTATGGATCACTTTGTTTAATTTCATTTATGCAACACTTTGCAGCGGATCCATCATATCGTCCTTCATTTAAATCAAAATGGTATTTGTCACTTTTGGGAGCTGTAATGAGTATTTATTTAATGTTTAAAATAAATACACCTTATGCACTTGCTGCAATTGCCCTTATGCTTATTTTATATTCATACATCACTTTAAAAAGCGAGAATAAAAAAGGGATGGCTACTATCTTTCAGGGGGTAATTCATCAATTTAGTAGAACCTTGCAAGTGTTTCTTCAAAAAACAGATAAAGATAATAACGAAGAAAATTGGCGCCCATCCGTTTTATGTCTTTCAAAAGATAGTTTTGAGCGTTATGGTGCATTAGAATTGATGAAGTGGATATCACACCGTTACG
>NZ_JABDRI010000019.1 GCF_013041805.1 Lutibacter sp. | reverse complement strand
GTTAACACATTACCACTAATAATTCTAGCATTATCATTTGAAAGTTTCCCTTCAACAATTGATTTTATACTTGCTCCAATAATGGTTTTGTAATATTTAGGTGTTGACACTGCTGATCCAGCCAAAGCAATAACACGTTCAGCATTAAATTTACCAGTTAAAAGTAACTCTCCCATAATCACCAAGTCCTGAGGTGTAATTGTCCAAACTACTTCACCTTTATTTACAGGATCAATTTTAGCAATAAGCGTACCTACATTTCCTGATGGATGTGGCCCCGAAACTTTATGCAATATAATATCACCTAAACCTTCAAATTGTGAGTTTGAATTTTCACCAACAGAAACATGTACTTTTCCTGAAGTTAGTTTACTTAAAGCAGTAACGGCAGCTTGCAACTCTTTTTCTTTTCCAGCCAATACATAATCGTAATCAGGCGCCAACGGAGCACTTGCATAAGCAGAAATAAATATACCTTTCGGTGTTTTTGAAGGGTCTGCAATTACATCATAAGGTCTTTGCGTAATAAATGGCCAACACCCTGATGCTAATAAATGACTTTTAACCTCATCAGCTTTCATTGATTTTGGATCTTTCGTACCATAATCAACATATTGTTGCTTCGCGTCAGCTTCGATTTGAATTGCTAATATTTTTCTTTTTGCACCACGTATAATATCTTTTACTTCCCCACTAACAGGTGAAGGAAATTTCATTTCTTCATTGGCCTTATTATAAAAAACTGGGTCTCCAGCTTTTAATTTTTCTCCAACTTTTACAGATAATTTAGGAATAATACTGTGGAAATCTTCAGGTCTTAGTGTAATAATACTACTAGATAATGCATTTTCGGTAATTTTTTCAGCTTTACCTTTTAGCTTAATATCTAAACCTTTTTTAATTCGAATGTCTTGTGACATATTTATAGTTTATTTAATAGTCTTTAAAAACGGAGCAAAAATAATAATTTCTAGGTTAAGATTTGTGATTTTTATCATGTTTTTATGTAACATTAACATTCCTCCCAAATCTATTTTAGTTTTGTTACTTTTATCACTGCCTTTTGGTATAAATTTTGTTAATTGTTAAATATATGAATTTTACTTACTTAAAAAATTATTTTGTAATTCTATGCTTTCTTTTTACTATTAGTCAAGGCTACTCACAAACTAATTTTACAGAACCAAATTATATTAAGTCGGTTATTTTTAAACCTGCAGCTTTAAATACATATGCTCCAATTATAAAACTTGGTGAAAGTATCAACTTGTCTTTTGATGATTTAAATGCTGATGAACATAATTATACCTACAAAATTGAACATTGCACAATGGATTGGGAGGTTTCAGACTTAATAGAATCTGAGTTTATTCAAGGCTATGCTGAAGATAGAATTAGAAATTTTGAAAACTCATTTAACACCTTACAACCTTACACAAATTATAGAGTAACCTTTCCTAATCAAGATACTAAAATTAAAATCTCAGGAAATTATATCTTATCTATTTTAAATGAAGATTCAGAAATTGTTTTGAAGCGTCATTTTATTGTTTATGAACCAAAAGTAACTGTTGGAGTTGCTGTTTATAGAAGCAGAGATATTTCTTATATAAACACCAAACAATCGGTTGAGTTTAGTATTAATCACCCAAATTTTAGAATTAATAATCCTAAAGAAGAAATTAAACCTGTTTTACTTCAAAATAATAATTGGCAAACTGCAATTAGCGGTTTAAAACCTCAATTTTATAGAGGTGAACAACTTTTGTACAAATACAACAAAGAAACAAGTTACTGGGCTGGTAATGAGTTTTTATATTTCGACTCTAAAGACATAAGAAGTACCACACTAAATATTGCAAATGTAGAATTGGGTAGAGAATTATATCATACCTATTTATATACAAATGAAGAACGAATTAATGCTCCGTATACTTTATTCCCTGATGTAAATGGAAATTTTATTATTAGAACAATTAATGGTATAAATGATTATTTAGATGCTGATTACACTTGGGTTCATTTTTCGTTAAAAACGAAAGAAAATTTAGAGGGAAAAGAACTATATGTGAGCGGTAATTTTAATAATTGGCAATTAAACGAAGAAAATAAACTACATTTTAATGCTGAAACTAATTTGTATGAAGCAACACTATTATTAAAACAAGGTTTTTATAATTACCAGTATTTAATTAAAGATAACAATGGAAACTTAAACAATCACGATATTGATGGTTCTTTCTTTCAAACAGAAAATGATTATACTGTGATTGTCTATTACAATAAATTTGGAAGTAGATATACACAAATTATTGGCGTTGGTTTTGGTAATTCTGAAAAAATTAATAATTAATCCTATAATTCAAAAATTTAGTACCTTTGGGTTAAAATCAAGCGATAAAATGCTATGGTGCAACAAGTAACAAATGGCATAAAAATTTCAGTCACCACTAATTTCGAAGGCACAAGTTATCGAAATTACAGGCTTTATTATGCTTTTAGTTATCAAGTTAGCATAGAAAATCAAAGCAATGAAACCGTTCAACTTTTAGCGCGTCATTGGAAAATTTTTGATTCATTAAACAATACTGAAATAGTTGAAGGATCTGGTGTCATTGGTAAAAAACCAATATTAAAACCATCACAAATTCACTCTTATTCCTCAAACTGTTTTTTAACTTCACCTATTGGTGCCATGAGTGGTTATTATACCATGGTGAACTTTGCAACTACTAAAACATTTAAAGTAACTATTCCTACATTTCAGTTAATGGTTTTTAACGTTCATAACTAAAATGAAATTTAGCCTTATAAAATTTAAGCAAAATAAATCACTCCAAACTAAAGGTTTAGAATGCTTGAATTGTGGACAGCCTTTAAATGGTATTGAAAATTTTTGCTCGTATTGCGGACAAAAAAACTCCATAAAAAAACTAAGCTTTAGTAACTTTATCAGCAATATATTTTCAGGATTTTTCTCGTATGACTCTAGATTTTGGAATACATTTATTCCACTATTAACAAAACCTGGAAAAGTCTCGAAAGACTATATTTTAGGGAAACGTGTGCGATTTGTTAATCCATTTCAACTGTACTTAAATGTGTCTATCATTTTTTTTTTAATATTAGGTATCACCAATAAATTTCAACCAAATCAAGCACCCTTAAACGATATTATAACGGCTACTGAAAATTTAGATTCCATATCTAAAAAAGGGACAAAGCAGCTAGATTCAGTACTAACATCTGTAAAAGAAGAAATTAAAACAGCAAACCCAAAAGATTCTACTGCAACAAATTTAATAACAAATTTAGGTGATGTATTTAAAATTGTTGAAACAGAAACTAAAAAAAATGATACTTTGGCATATGTTTACCACATTGCAACTAATTCTCCTAATGAAATTAGTATTGGAAATAAATTAAATGATTTTCAAAATTATTATAAAGAACATCCAACAAAAACCAATGAAAAAGGATTAACTGAGTTAGGATATCCACTAACATTTTGGAATACATTTTATTACCAGCAAATTATTACTATTTATAAAAATATAGAACAAATTAAATCGGACGGAGGCAAAAGCTATATCAAAAAATTAACGTCCTATATTTCTATTTCGTTGTTTGTATTTTTGCCTGTATTTACAATGTTTCTATCATTACTTTATATTCGAAGAAACTTCAGTTATATGGAACATTTGGTATTTGTTTTTCATACTCAAACTGTATTTTTCTTACTGTTAATTATTTTTTATTTAATGAATATTTTTATTGAAATGGAATCGATAACCTGGGTTTTTATCCTCTTATTTTTATTTTATTTATATAAAGCTTTACGCTGTTTTTACGAACAAGGAAGGACTAAAACAATTATAAAATACCTACTTTTAAATAGCTATTACATGTTTTTAGCAGGAGTTGGATTTGTATTAGTTTCAGTATTATCTTTTTTCTTTATAGGTTAAAACTTAACACAGGCCACTTTATCATTTATTGTATCTTCATACCTCATTTCAATAGTTGTATTTTCTTTTTTGACAGAGGTAATACTTACAGTTTCAACATAAGAACGTTTCATAAAAATAGATTGTTCTTTATCTCCTATTTCTGAATGGTGAAAATTTAAAATAGCTGATGAAGTAAATTCGTTATTTGTGGTCCAATTGTGAAACCATTTCTTTCTAGTTTGTTTTATAGCATCTACGTACAATGTTGATGAAGACCAAATTTGGGGCTCGTTTTTAAGTTTATTAAAGTACTTTTCTGTTTCATCCCAAATAAATTCAAATAAATTTAGTACACCATCATTCCAATCAACAATTACCATTGTAAAAGGTTCAATTTCTTCCAAATCTAAATGGTCAATATACTTGTTTAGATTGCTTGTTTTGAGTATTTCTTTAGCTATTATACCTCTGCTTTTTTTATAAATTTCTTTTCTAGTATGCTTTTTGTAAGCACCATTCAACACGCATACTAATCTGTTTTTTGAGCTAACCCCAATCCATGTGCCACCTGCTATTTTATCCTTTGGAAATAACATTTCTATTCCATTTTCTTCATACTTTTTTGGAGCAAAAGTTTCTCTCAACGGCTGCTCGTCTCTATTTGAGGTTAAAATGAAATTACTGTTTGGTAAAGGAAGAAAAGTAACAGTACACATGTTATTAAAATTTGAATATTGAGTATTAGTTTTATACAAAAAAAGTGAATCCTATTTTGTAACTTTGCAACGCAAATTTAAATAGAAAAACCTTTAAAAAATAATATAATGGCTACAGGATTTTACAAAGTACCGAAAGCAGTAAATGAACCCGTAAATTCATACGCGCCGGGCACTCAAGAAAGAAAAGATTTGTTAGACACTTATAAAAAGATGTATAACGAACAAGTTGATATTCCATTTTATATTGGTGGAAAAGAATATCGAACAGGAAAAACTGTAGATATTACTCCTCCGCATGACCATAAACATGTAGTTGGAAAATATCACACTGCCGAAAAAGAACATATTGAATTAGCAGTTGAAAAAGCTGCTGAAGCTAGAGTAAAATGGGCTGCAACAAGCTGGGAGCACAGAGCGGCAATTTTCTTAAAAGCTGCCGATTTATTAGCTGGACCTTTTCGTTATAAAATGAATGCTGCAACAATGATTGCACAATCTAAAAACGTAATGCAAGCTGAAATTGATGCTGCTTGCGAATTAATAGACTTTTTACGTTTTAATGTAGAGTTTATGACTGAAATTTATACAAATCAACCAGAATCTTCTCCAGGTATTTGGAACCGTATGGAATATCGTCCATTAGAAGGTTTTGTATATGCAATTACACCTTTTAACTTTACAGCAATTTCTGGTAATTTACCTGCAGCTCCTGCAATGATGGGAAATGTGATTATTTGGAAACCTGCAAGATCTCAAGTGTATTCAGCTCAAGTAATTATGGAATTATTTAAAGCTGCTGGTTTACCTGATGGCGTAATTAATATGGTTACTGGTAATTCAGCAACTATTACAGATGTTTTATTAAATAGCCCTGACTTTTCTGGTGTTCACTTTACAGGATCTACACCAGTATTCAATAGTTTTTGGGAAACGATTGGTAAAAATATGAACAATTACAAATCGTATCCACGAATTGTTGGTGAAACTGGTGGAAAAGACTTTATTTGGGCACATCCTTCAGCGAATGCATTAGAAGTTGCAACTGCTATTTCTAGAGGAGCGTTTGAATATCAAGGACAAAAATGTTCGGCTGCTTCTCGTGGTTACATCCCAAAAAGTTTATGGGGAGATATTAAAGATTTTGTTTTAAAAGATTTAAAATCTTTTAAAATGGGAAGTCCTGAAGATACTTCAAACTTTATAAATGCTGTTATTGACGATAGAGCTTTCAAAAAATTATCTGGCTACATAGAAGAAGCAAAACAAGATGCTGATGCTGAAATTATTGCTGGTGGTGGTTACGACGATTCTGTTGGATACTTTATAGAACCTACAATAATTGTAACTACAAACCCTCAGTACAAAACTATGGTTAATGAGTTATTTGGTCCTATTATGACTATTTACGTTTATGAAGACGAACAATGGGAAGAAATGTTGGATGTAGTTGACAATACTAGTGAATTTGCATTAACAGGCGCTATTTTTAGCGGCGATCGTTATGTTATTGACATTGCAACTAATAAACTAGAAAATGCTGCTGGTAATTTCTATATTAACGATAAACCAACTGGTGCTGTTGTAGGACAACAACCATTTGGAGGTGCAAGAGGCTCAGGAACTAATGACAAAGCAGGTTCTGTATGGAATTTATTGCGCTGGGTAAGCAACCGTACTATTAAAGAAACATTTGTAACTCCTACAGATTATAGATATCCTTTTTTAGGTGAATAAACACTTATTATTACAATCAAAAAACTCGCCTTTCGGCGAGTTTTTTTTTACTAATGTTTAAATATTCTATTATCCTTTTTCTAGTTTATCTGCGTCTGGCAGCAACCCAATTAATTCTTGAGGGTTATGAATTAAAACTGGTATGTGTTGCGGACAAATATAAAATTCACTTTTTTGATAATAAAATTTCGTTACAGGTGTTTCATTTGATGATTTCTTACAAACTAAACACGTTTTATCTTTACTCATAATGTCGTCTATATATAAAATACTAAATTACCTTAAAACTTACAGTTAATAAGTGACATTTGTCATATCCAAATAACATCCTCAATTAT
This sequence comes from Lutibacter sp., assembly GCF_013041805.1. Lineage (GTDB taxonomy): Bacteria > Bacteroidota > Bacteroidia > Flavobacteriales > Flavobacteriaceae > Lutibacter. The sequence continues at coordinate 78,747 of NZ_JABDRI010000019.1, read as the reverse complement.
TTGCAATAGACCTTGAAATAACCGAATTTCGTTTGGAATAGAGAACATAATGAATACTCATTTTCAAAACTAATTTAATTTATTATGAAAAAACTAATTAATTATTTTTTACAAGGAATTTTATACCTAGCTCCGTTAAGTATAACTGCATATATAATTTACAGTGCATTTATGTTTATGGACGGACTTTTACAAAAATATTTAGAGCAATTTTTTGAAATAAAAATTCCAGGATTAGGTTTTTTAACTTTGGTTATTTTCTTAATTTTTATAGGTTTTATTGGGAAAACAATTATTGCTGATCCCTTAAAAATTATTTTTCAAAATATTATTAAAAATATTCCTTTATTAAATTTTGTTTATACCGCTATTAAAGATTTATTTTCAGCTTTTGTTGGGAAAGAAAAAAAATTCAACAAGCCTGTTTTAGTTCAAATGAGCGGGAATTCTGAATTGGAAAAGTTAGGTTTTATAACTGAGCAAAATTTGGAGATTTTGAATGAAATAGATAAAGTTGCCGTCTATTTTCCTCATTCTTATAATTTTTCAGGAGAATTATTTATTGTGCCAAAAACGGCCATTAAAAAACTCGATGTAAATTCAAGTGAAATGATGAAGTTTATTGTTTCTGCAGGTTTAACAAGTTGGGATTCAACAAAAAAGACTAAGGTTTAAATTTTAGAGGAATATGTACCACTTTTTTAGTTTCAAAAAATTCTTCAGTAAAATAATCTGATAAATTAAATTGTTTGGCTTTCGGAAAATTTATCAACTCTTCTGTTAAATCACCTCCTTTTAAATATAAAATTCCGTTTTTTAACGCGTGCTGCTGCTTTTTTGCAACTTTTTTTCGAACCCATTTTACAAAATCATCCATTTTTGTAACGGCTCTACTCACAATAAAATCAAAATCACCTTTTACATTTTCCGCTCTTAAATGCTCAGCTTTTACATTATTTAATTCCAATACTTTAGTAATTTCATTCACAACTTTAATTTTTTTACCAATAGAGTCTACTAAATAAAAATTAGTTTCAGGAAATAAGATTGCTAAAGGAATTCCAGGAAAACCGCCTCCTGTACCAACATCTAGCACTCTTGTCCCAGGTTTAAAATTTTGAACTTTTGCAATACCTAAAGAATGAAGAACATGTTTAAGGTATAATTCATCAATATCTTTTCTGGAAATTACATTTATTTGAGCATTCCATTCAATATATAAATCTTTCAATTTTGAAAATTGATTGATTTGCGTTTCAGATAGATCAGAAAAATAGTTTAAAAGGATTTCCATTGTATATATTTTAGCGGTTACAAAATTAATCTTTCAAAATTTAAATTAACAACTTTACAAAAAATGTTATATTTTTTAGAAAAATTCTTCAATTGAATACAAATGGTCTAATTTTGGTAGTATATTTGTCATAACTATTAACAAAATTATGAACAACAAGACACTACATTTTTCAAGAGTTGATAACGCGAAATTTTTTAGAACCCTGAACAAAAGAGTCAATACTTATTTTAAAGAGAATAAAATTAAACGTACCGGTAACTGGAAATTATATTCCAAAGCTATAATCATGTTTTCTATTTTTTTAGTGCCTTTAATTTTAATACTAACAGTTTCAATGCCCCAATGGGCATTACTTCTGTTAACCATTGTAATAGGAATTGGAATGGCTGGAGTTGGAATGAATGTGATGCATGACAGCAACCACGAATCCTTTTCTAGTAAAAAATGGGTAAATAAATTAATGGGAAGTAGCATTTACATTTTAGCAGGAAATGTATATAACTGGAAAGTTCAACACAATGTGCTACACCATAGTTTTACAAATATTCAAGGGTATGATGAAGATATAGATGCCGGAAGAATTATTCGTTTTTCTAAACACGCAAAATGGTTCAAAATCCATAAATTTCAAAAATATTATTCATTCTTATTGTACGGATTATTAACCATAAACTGGGCTATTACAACCGATTTTAAACAAATGCATACCTATTTAAAGCGTAAACTTTCGTATGGTAAGTTTCCTAATCCAACTACTGAATGGACAGTTCTAATAGTAACTAAAATAATTTACTATTTCTTATGGATTGCTTTACCACTTTTAATTTTAGATATAGCTTGGTGGAAAGTATTATTAGGCTTTTTTGTGATGCATTATACTGCTGGTATGATATTAAGTGTTGTTTTTCAATTAGCACACGTAGTTCCAAATACAGAAATGCCATTACCGGATAAAGAAGGTAATTTAAAGCATACATGGGCAGTACATCAATTATTTACAACTTCAAATTTTGCTCCAAGAAACAAGTTTATTTCTTGGTATACAGGTGGTTTAAATCATCAAGTAGAACATCATATTTTTCCTCATATCTCTCATGTTCACTATGGGAAATTAGCAAAAATTGTGAAAGACACTGCTTTAGAATTTAATTTACCATACAACGAATATAAAACGTTTAAAAAAGCTTTTATAGAGCATTTTAATCAACTAAAAACCTTAGGCAATAAGCCTTCTTACGTATAACACTTTTTATGACTGATCAACTTTCAAACAGAATAAACAGTTTACCAATTTCAGAAACTTTAGCCATGGCAGCTAAAGCACGAGAATTAAGAGCTGAAGGAAAAGATATTATTAGTTTAAGCTTAGGAGAACCTGACTTTAATACTCCAGAATTTATTAAAGAAGCGGCTAAACAAGCAATTGATGATAATTATAATTCATACAGCCCTGTTGATGGATATCTAGATTTAAAACAAGCTATTTGTGCTAAATTTAAACGCGATAACAATTTGGATTATAAACCAAATCAGGTAGTTGTTTCTACAGGTGCAAAACAGTCTATTGCAAATGTTGCTATGGTGTTATTAAATCCAGGTGATGAAGTATTGTTACCGGCTCCTTATTGGGTGAGTTATTCGGCAATTGCCACATTGGCAGAAGCTACTTATAAAGAAATTCCTTCAACAATTGAAACAAATTTTAAAATTACACCTCAACAATTAGAGGAGGCTATCACCCCTAAAACAAAATTAATTTTCTTTAATTCTCCTAATAATCCTAGTGGTACCGTATATTCTGAAAAAGAGTATAGAGCATTAGCTGAAGTTTTAGAAAAACATCCAAATATATATGTAATTTCAGATGAGATTTATGAACATATAAATTATGGTGAAACTATTTTTAGCTTTGCGAAAATAGCTTCTATGTACAACCGAACAATAACAATAAACGGTGTGGCGAAAGCATTTGCTATGACAGGCTGGAGAATTGGATATATTGGGGCGCCTGAATGGATTGCTAAAGCTTGCACCAAAATGCAAGGGCAAATTACTTCTGGAGCAAATTGCATAGCTCAAAGAGCTACTATAGCAGCATTAGAAGCCCCTGTTTCGAAAATACAATATATGGTTGATGAATTCAAAAATCGTAGAAATATGGTTTTAGAATTATTAGGTGAAATTGAAGGATTTGAATTAAATATTCCCGGTGGTGCATTCTATGTATTTCCAAATATTTCAGCTTTTTTCGGAAAAGAAATTAATGGTTTCAAAATAAATACTGCGTCAGATTTTTCTATGTTTTTATTAAATGAAGCTAACATAGCAACTGTTTCTGGTGAAGCTTTTGGAGCTCCTAATTGTATTAGAATATCCTATGCGGCATCTGAGGCTCAATTACGAGAAGCTATCAAAAGAATTAAAAATGTATTAAGCTAAAAGGAAATAATACACACATTTTATAATAAAAAGCTAAGCATATATTGCTTAGCTTTTTTTATACTAAATCATTGAGCAAACAATTTCTTATATAATAGTAGATTTTTATAAACTATGAGAATCCTAAAAAGGCCCTTTTATTTTGTATATTTAGGTTTTATTAACTTAAAACCAAATATAATGGCAGTAATGAAAGTAATAGAAGTAATGGCGAGCTCTGACAAAAGTTGGGAAGACGCAACAAGAAAAGCAGTTGCTCATGCTTCAAAAAGTATCAATCATATTAGATCAGCATTTGTGCAGTCACAAAGTGTTGTGGTGAATAATGGAAACATTGAAGAGTTTAGGGTAAATGCTAAAATTACGTTTGAAGTAAAATAATTTAGCAACTAAATCATGTTTAAAGCGCTTTTTAAAGGCGCTTTTTTTAATTCACAAAGTCTAATTTCTAATACGATATTTTCTGCTCTTAAGTATCTTAATTATATTTGTAAACTGCTCAAATGAAAAAACTAAAAAAATGAAAAAACATACTTATACAAATAACTTAATTAATGAAACTAGCCCCTATTTATTGCAACACGCACACAATCCAGTTAACTGGTATGCTTGGAACAATGAAACTTTGGAACTTGCAAAAAGAGAAAATAAATTAATTCTTGTCTCTATAGGATATTCTTCATGCCATTGGTGCCATGTAATGGAACACGAATGTTTTGAAGATGAAGAAGTTGCACTAGTTATGAATGAAAATTTTATCAATATAAAAGTTGATAGAGAAGAGCGGCCGGATATTGATCAAGTGTATATGAATGCAGTGCAATTAATTACCGGAAGAGGTGGCTGGCCACTAAATTGTGTGACTTTACCTGATGGAAGACCAATTTGGGGTGGTACTTATTTCCCTAAAGAAAACTGGATAAACGCATTGAATCAACTTTCAAACTTATATAAAGACACACCTGAAAAAGCAATTGAATATGCTGTAAATTTAACAGAAGGAGTTAAAAATTCAGATTTAATTCCTAAGAATAATAATCAAATAGATTTTAGCGTAACTGATTTAAAATCAGCTGTAAATGAGTGGAAACAACATATGGATTTTGATTTGGGTGGAAGAAAAGGAGCTCCAAAATTTCCCATGCCTAATAACTATCAATTTTTACTTCGATATGCTATTCAAACTGAAGATAGCGAAATTTTAAACTATGTAAATACATCACTTACTAATATGGCATTAGGTGGTATTTACGACCAAATTGGAGGAGGTTTTGCACGCTATTCAGTTGATAATAAATGGCATGTGCCGCATTTTGAAAAAATGCTGTACGATAATGGTCAATTGGTAAGTTTATTTTCTGAAGCTTATCAAACAACTAAAAATGAATTGTATAAAAATACTGTTTATCAAACATTAGAATTTATTGAGAGAGAGCAAACAAACAATGAAGGTACCTTTTATTCTTCACTAGACGCAGATAGTATTAATGCAAAAGGAAAATTAGAAGAAGGTGCTTATTATGTTTGGACAAAATCTGAATTAAACGAAATTTTAGGTGAAGACTTTGAGCTATTTTCAGAGTATTACAACGTAAATTATTACGGTTTTTGGGAACATAACAACTATGTGTTAATTCGAAAAGATAATACAAATGAAATTGTAAAAAAGCATCAAATCACCATTTCTGAATTAGAGGAAAAAGTAACTACTTGGCAAGAAACACTATTAAAAGAACGTAATAAAAAAGATACGCCTCGCTTAGATGACAAATCTTTAACTTCTTGGAATGCATTAATGTTAAAAGGATATATTGATGCTTATAAAGTTTTTAACGAACAACACTTTTTAGATATTGCAATTAAAAATGCTACGTTTATTTATACGAAGCAACTACAAGAAAACGGAAACCTAAATCACAATTACAAAAATGGTAAAAGTACTATTAACGGATATTTAGAAGATTATGCCACCGTAATTGATGCTTATATTGCATTATATGAAGCCACTTTTAATGAATTATGGTTACAAACAGCCAAGCAATTAACTGATTACACTTTTGACCATTTTTATGATGTTGATAGAGTTATGTTTTATTTTACGTCAAATGAAGATCCAAATTTAATTACACGTAAAATGGAAGTTGAAGACAACGTAATTCCTGCTTCAAATTCAATAATGGCTAAAAACTTATTCAAATTAAGTCATTACTTTTCCAATAGTTATTATTTAAAAGTAAGTAAACAAATGCTTATAAACATGAAAGATAGAGCACTAAAATATGGCTCTGGACATTCAAATTGGCTGCAATTAATGGCAGATTTTTCTGGTGATTTTTATGAAATCGCCATTTCAGGTAAGGATGTCAAAAATAAATTAATTGAAATTAATAAAAACTACATTCCAAATAAATTAATTGCCGGGAGCACTAAAAAAAGTAACCTTCCGCTCATGCAAGGAAGATATAATGAAACTGAAACTCTCATTTATATTTGTGTAGATGGCGCGTGCCAACTTCCTGTAACTGAAACGGACAAAGCCTTAAACCAACTAAAAATAAAATTATGAAAAACCTTCAAATTTTCATTTTGGCTTTCGTTGCCTCTGAGCATATCTATTTTATGATTTTAGAGATGGTTTATTGGGATAAACCAAAAGGTTTAAAAGCCTTTGGATTAAAACTTGAAGAAGCTAAAGCATCTAAAATTTTGGCCCAAAATCAAGGATTGTATAATGGTTTTTTAGCTGCAGGACTAATTTGGGCAATTTTAAATAAGTCATTTTCTTTTGAATTAGCATCCTTCTTTTTAACTTGCGTTGCTATTGCAGGAATATTTGGTTCAATTACAACTAAAAAAATAAAACTATTTTATATTCAAGGAATACCAGCAATTGTTGGAATTATACTAACATTATTCATAAAATAAATTACAATGGATTATCAAAAATATTTAGATTTAATTTTAAGTTTTATTAAAATGAATGCTTCAAAAGTAATAGTTGCAATTCTTATTTTAATAATTGGATTATGGCTTATTAAAAAATTAGTAAAACTTACTAGAAAAATTATGGAAAAACGAGGTGTGGACCTAACACTTCAAAATTTTTTAGGAGATTTATTAGGTTGGGCACTAAAAATATTAGTTTTTATAACTGCAATTGCGCAACTTGGAATTGAAACAACCTCATTTATTGCAATTTTAGGAGCTGCAGGATTAGCTATTGGATTAGCACTGCAAGGTTCACTAGCAAATTTTGCTGGAGGGGCACTAATTATGATTTTTAAACCTTTTAAAATTGGAGATCTAATTGAAGCTCAAGGTGAAATTGGAGTTGTGAAAGAAATTCAAATTTTTGTTACAAAAATAATTTCTCCAGGAAATAAGCTCGTTATTATTCCAAATGGAACCTTATCTAATGGTAATATTAAAAATTATACTGAAGAAGGAAAATTGAGGGTAGATTTAACTTTTGGAGTAGGTTATAATGAAGATATTAAGAAAACAAAAGAGGTGTTAATGAATGTCATGCTTGCTAACAAAAATGTGTTAAAAGATCCAGCTCCAAGTGTAAATGTATCAGAATTAGCTGATAGCTCTGTTAACTTTGCTGTAAGACCTTGGGCAACTCCAGAGAATTATTGGGGTGTTTACTTTAGTATTATAGAAGAAGGGAAATTAGCATTAGATAAGGCTTGTATTGAAATACCATACCCACATCAGGTTCACATAAAAAAGTAATTTACTTTTTAGATTTTATAGCTACAAAATCTTTTAAATAAAAAGGTTCAAAATAAGCGACATCTTCAAAATCGTTTATTTTGAACTTTTCAAATGATAGACTAGACATTTCATTTGCTGATGGAAATTTACCATCAACAAAAATTACATTTTTATGGGTAATAATTGTCTTACACTTTTCAACTCCATCGCCCACTAAGTGCACAATTCCTTCCTCTAAATACTCATTAAAAGATTCTGAAGAAATTATTTCTGCCTTCACCGCTCTTAGCTCTTCATTTTTCATATTAAAAACACTACTATATACTTCCATTCTTCTTGCATCTAGCAATGGAACTATAACTCCATTCATAACTGAAATTGACAACGCTAAAGACTTCAACGTATTTATAGAGATTAATGGAATATCTAACGCAAAGCATAAGCCTTTTGCGGCCGAAACTCCAATTCTTAAACCTGTGTATGATCCTGGACCTTTGCTCACAGCAACAGCTTTTATTTGAGATAATTCAATACCTGAGTTTTTAACAACCTCCAATATAAATTCATGTAATTTCTCGGCATGAGAATAACCGCCACTATTAAGTTCCTTTAAAAAAATGGTTTTACCATCTTTTGCTAAACTAACTGAGCAGTTTTTTGTCGCAGTCTCTATGTTTAATATATAGGTCAAACAGTATATAATTTTGAGAGGCAAATATACTTAATTCAATATCTTTAAAACAAAAACATCCAATGTAAAAATTGGATGCTTTCATTTAACTTTTTATTGAATTGGCTAATTTAATGAAATTGCCTCACCATAATAGAATTTCAACACTTTAGTTTTAAACACATAATCGTATTTAGCTCTAATTATTGCTCCTTCAGCATTTACAAATCGATTTCGAACTTGATCAAAGTCAAACTGTGTCATAGCTCCTAAATTATAGCTTTCCTGAGCATTTTTAAACGCTTCTTTTTGAGCAACTAAAGATTTTTCAGCAGACTCAAAGTTTTTAGCTGCTGCTTTTGCATCATAAAAAGCTTGTTGTATGGTTTGACGTAGTTGTAATTTTTGATTATCTAAACCTAATTTAGAAATTTCATAATTCACTAGTTGTCTATTTACATTAGACCTAGTTTGATTTCTATTAAAGATAGGAATATTCAAATTAAAACTTAATCCATAACCTAAATTATCATCTAATTGTGTAAAGAAAGGTATATGTGAATTATTTTTCAAATTAAAACCATATCCAGTACCAACGTTAGCACCAACTGAAACTGAAGGCATAAAAGATGCCTTAGCTATTGCTACTGATAAATCAGCAGATTCAATATCTAATTCTGCGCTTTTTATTTCTGGTCTGTTTGATAAGGCTTTTTCATAAACTTCGTTTGGATTTTTATATAACAGAGCAACAGATGGAGATTCTACATCCATAACTACAACATCAAAACCAACAGGTTCAATTTGTAATAATTGGGCTAAATCTAATAAGGCTAAATTTAATGTATTTTCAAATGAAATTACTGACTGCTCATCCGCAGCTGCAGCTGATTGTGCATTCAATAACTCGCCTCTTGGTGCAACTCCAGCTTCTACTCTAGCTTTTGCATTTTCAATTTGGTTTGTGCTAATTTCAAATTGTACCTTAGCTACATTTAAATTTTCTTTCGCAAATAACACATTTAAATACGTGTTTACTACAAATAATGAAATGTCATCTTGAATTTTTTGTAAATCTAATTTACTTCCTTCCACTCCTAACTTAGCTTGCTTATATGTATTTAAATTTCTGTAACCATTAAATACTGTCATTCCAGAATTAATCCCAAAAGAACCTCCATAAATACTTGTGGATATTCTATTTTGAGAAACTGGGTCAAATCCAGATCCAAAATTTAAACTACCACTTGAAGAAGCATTTAAATTTGGTAAAAAATTACCCCTAGAACTATTTACATTCTCTTGGCTTATTTCTATGTTTAATTTATTTTGCTTTATGGTAATATTATTATCTAAGGCATAAGCAACACATTCTTGAAGTGTCCATTTTTTATCTTGTGCATTTACAGATATAAAAAATACAAATGCCAAAATTGTAATAAATTTTGTTCTCATTATATAAAATTGAGTTTAACGTTAAGCTGATTTTGTTATATGACGACTAAAATTATTATTTGTTACACTCTTAGTCTCTTATAGAAATGTTAAATTTTAATCTTTCTTCTATTTTTAATAATAAAGTAAAATAAAGCTCCAACTAAAAGGTAAGGAAATATCATTAAATATAAAATTCCAGAGTTTAATCCTTCAGCTTGTGATTCACCTCCGCTTTCCACAACCGCCTTACACATTGCACATTGCGCATTGGAAACTTGAGCAACAAATATTAACAGTATTAGTGCAGTTTTTCTCATCGTATATAATATGGTGAAATCATTAAGTACACTACTACTCCACTTATAGCAACATATAACCATAACGGAAATGTAATTTTTGCTATTTTTTTATGTAGCTCTATATTGTTTGTAATTGCTCTTACATAGGTAATTAACACAAATGGAATAACTGCAATTGATAAAAAAATATGAGATATTAATATTACAAAGTATACTGTTTTTAACATCCCTTCACCTCCAAATTTAGTTGATTCTGAAGTCATATGATAAGCTACATATAACACTAAAAAAAGTACAGAGAATGCAATAGCAGTTTTCATTAAATTCTCATGAAGATTTATTTTTTTATTCTTAACAGCCCATACAGCTACTATTAAAAGTAGAGAGGTTATTGCATTTGTAGTTGCATAAATGGGTGGTAAAAACACAGGCAATTGTACATCAATTTTTACTCCAAATAAAATTGCAACTACTAAAGGAATTGCAATAGATAAAATAACAATCCACTTATTAAATTTTGTAACGTCTGATTTCATTCTTATTCTTTTAATAAAATTGCAATATCTTCTTTAATCATTTCAACTCCTTTTGGGTCTAAACCATCATAAAATGCCACTGGATTTCCTAAGTCATCTAATCTAGATCTAATATTTCCTTCTTTATCAATTAAGGCAAACATACCTGAATGTTCAAAACCTCCTTCAGCTTCACTATTTTCACCGGCATATAAGGTAAATCCGTTATTTGCCAATTCATAAATATCATCTTGCTTCCCTGTTAAAAAATTCCAGTTTTTTAAAGTAGCTCCGTGGTCTTTAGCATATTGCTTTAAAATTTCCGGTGTATCGTGTTTTGGATTGATACTAAATGAGACAATCCCAAAATCTTGAAAGGCATAAAATTCATTTTGAATTTTTACCATATTCGCATTCATTTTCGGACAAATAGTTGGGCACGTTGTAAAGAAAAACTCTACCACATACACCTTATTCTCATAAAATGAATTTGAAATTAATTTCCCATCTTGATTGGTAAATTCAAAAGAAGGAACTTTAGCAATCGTAACTAATTTAGGTGTTGTAAATTTATCTACAATTTTAGGAATTGCGTAAATACCAAATATTAAAATGATAAATGCTACACCTATGTATGAATATTTTTTCATGGTATCTAAATTTTTCTTTTCCTACGTTCTTGTTTTTCTCTAGACTTTTTTAGCTGATAATAAATTATATTAATATCATCTTTTAATTTATCTTTCAAAGTAGCTACTGATGTCATATTATAGCCATAAAGCTTTCCGCCTTCGGTATCTTCATCATCTTTTCTTCCACGCAAACGAAGCTCCATATCAATTATATAAGCATTCTCTGAATATAAATTTGTATTCAACGAAAAAGGCGTCTCGAAACTATTAAAGAGTGTTTGAATATTCTCAGAATTTGAATAAACAAAATGCCAGTTCTTTATATCGGTAAATGCTGAAAGTTCACTAATTACTTTTTGGTATTCAACTTCCTTTCCTTCTGGTATCACAGCAATCATTTGAAATAAAGGCTTTAAATAATAGCGCTTGTAAATAGTTTGATTCAAATTGAATAAACTTGCTTTGGCTTCATTCAAATCATTCCCTAAGAAACAAACTATTGAAAGTTTATCAGCAAATGAGCAACTGTTATCTGATGAAATTTCTTTAATATCAATTACGTTCTCTGTCAAAATTGGCAAATTAGAATATTTATAAATTCCTTTTGACAAGAAAATATAAAAGACTAATGGTAGAATAAATAAACTAAAAAGTACCCAAAATTTCTTCATACTTTGTTTTTTACAAAAATAAAAAAAGGTGGTTTAAAACCACCTTTTTAATCTAAATAATTTGTTTTTTTAATAGTTCCATTTTGTTAATGGTCCTAAAACATCATGTATATAACTTCCTTCAAGCAATAATAAGGTAGATAAATATGCGATTAAGAAAAATGCTGTCCAAACAACTGCTCTCCTTAAATTCTTTTTTTCATCTGCCATATGCATAAAAAACCAAGTAATATAATATGCCTTTAATAATGTTAACAACAGGAATATAATATTTAAAATACTCGTTCCTAGTATATGTGTTAAATGTAAAGAATCAGGTTTTATAATTCCCAAAATTACTTCAACAATAGTTATCAATGATAGTATTCCAAATACTTTCCAAATTAATTTTGTGTGTGATGTATGTTCTTGTGCGTGTGCCATTTTAAAATCTATTTTTTATTAAACCAAGTAGAAGAATGTAAATACAAATACCCAAACTAGATCTACAAAGTGCCAATACAGTCCAACTTTTTCAACCATTTCATAATGACCTCTACGTTCATAAGTTCCAATAATTACATTGAAAAATATGATAATATTGATGACAACTCCAGACAAAACATGGAACCCATGAAATCCAGTAATAAAGAAAAAGAAATCTGCAAACAAGGTTTTACCATATTCATTCTCTTTAAGATTTGCTCCCATTACAACTTTATTACTTTCATTTAAGTAATCCATTGCCTTATCCCTTGGGATAATTGTTTTTTTCTTTAACTCTGTATTAAGTTGCTCTGTTCTAATGGTTAATTCAGGGTGTTCTTTAAAACCTTCAATTACTTCATTCACTGTTATTGCAGGCAATGCTGCTTCTTCAACAAACCAAACTCCTTTACTTTTTATGTGCTGTGTTCTTTCAGAAGGAATCTCTTTTGCAAAACTCTCTAAAGTAACTTGATGACCTTCGGCATCAACAAACTGAATAATTTTACCATCATTTAGCTTAATTGCTCCATAAGAACCATGTATAAAATTTTTCCATTCCCAAGCTTGAGACCCTAAGAAAATAGCACCACCAATAATTGTTAAAAACATGTAAAAAGTTACTTTCGCTTTATTCATTTGATGCCCAGCATCAACGGCTAATACCATTGTTACTGATGAAAATATTAAAATAAAGGTCATTAACGCTACATAATACATTGGAGCATGTACGTCATGTAAAAAAGGGAAGTGAGTAAACACCTCATCGGCAATTGGCCAGGAGTCTATAAATTTAAAACGCATTAATCCGTATGCTCCTAAAAAACCTGAAAAAGTTAATGCATCCGATAAAATGAAAAACCACATCATCATTTTACCATAACTTGCACCTAATGGTTTTTGATTTCCTCCACCCCAATTATTATCATTGGTGTTAGTAGCAATAGTTGCTTCCATAAAGTTTTGTTTTGATTTTTAGTTTTAGTTTTGCCAAAAGTACATATTTTTTTTATCTAATAAAATAGAAAAATAAAAATAGGTAAATCCAAAGAATATCAACAAAATGCCAAAAAATTGCACCTAGTTCTAATCCTAATAAATTCTTTGAAGAATATTTTTTTGTTAAATGATTATAAAATACAATAAGTAACACAATGATTCCGGCTGCAATATGCACCAAATGGGCTAATGTAATTCCATAAATAAATGAAGATTTTACGGTACTTTGAGCACCAGCAAAAAACAATCCAGAATTGTATAACTCATTAAATCCACTAAACTGAAAATAAACAAATCCCACGCCTAATATTAAAGTTGACACTAAAAATAAGGTTGTTAACTTTCTATTATCCTTTTTAATAAAAAATTTAGCCAACATAAAAGTAATGCTACTCATTACTATTAAAATTGTACTGGTAAAAAATGCATCCGGTAAATCGAACGAAACCCAATCATCTCGTTTTCTACTTACAACATAAGCACTTGTTAAACCTGCAAACATCATGGTCATACTAATCATTGAAACCCATAACATTGGTTTTGCTGATTTTCTTTTAGCTTGTTTTAATTCTTGTTTTAATGTGTTCTCCATTTAATGTAAAAATTTATCTACAACGTAAATTATTTGTATTAATGTAATATATAAAACACTTGACAACATTAATTGTCTTGCTTCTTTATTTGTTTGATTTTTATATAATTTTACTCCGTAAAACAACATTACACTTCCTAAAAGCACCAAAATAAACGCTGTAAACGGGAAAATATAAAAACTTCCTGTCATTTTTAACACTGGTATAATTGAAACCACAATCAAACAAACTGTGTATATAATAATTTGTATGACTGCTTTCTTATTTTTTTGCCCCGTTGGCATTAGATTAAAACCTGCTTTTTTATATTCATCATATTGCAACCAAGCGATTGCCCAAAAATGAGGAAATTGCCAAAAGAACTGAATTAAAAATAGCATTCCTGGCTCAATAGAGAAATCATCAGTTGCTGCCACCCAACCTAACATAAAAGGAATAGCTCCGGGTATAGCGCCAACGAAAACCGATAATGGTGTTACCGACTTTAATGGAGTATAGATACTTGTATATAAAAATATTGAAATTGCTCCAAATAGTGCGCTTTTAGGATTAATAGAATATAAAATTGCTAATCCTAAAATTGTAAATGAAATTGCAATTACCAAAGCCATAGAAACATGCATTCTACCCGTTGGTAAAGGTCTATTCATAGTTCGCTTCATTAAAGCATCGGTATCTTTTTCAATAATTTGATTGAATGCATTTGAAGCACCAACCATTAAATAACCTCCAACGGCTAACATCGCTAATGTTAATACATTTATTTTATCAACAGCCAATAAATATCCTGCTAGTGACGAAAACACAACACTTAACGATAAGCCAACCTTCGTTAGCTGCTTAAAATCACCAAAAATTGATGATAAACTTACCTTAATCGAATTTGAATCTGAAGTTAATTGCATTAAATTTTATAATAAACACTGCAAATATATTTTATTCTTAGAGAATTACAACCTTATCCTTCATATGATTAAAAAAATAATTTAAATTATTTTTAAAAAAGGCTTTGCAATTAGTTTAATTATTTTAAATTTGCACTCGCATTTGAGAACATTGAATGCACGTTCTATAAAAAATATGACTGCGAAAGTAGCTCAGGGGTAGAGCATCACCTTGCCAAGGTGGGGGTCGCGGGTTCAAATCCCGTCTTTCGCTCTACATTTATAATACCAATGCAGAAGTGGTGGAATTGGTAGACACGCTGGACTTAAAATCCAGTGGGCTGTAAGGCCCGTACGGGTTCAAGTCCCGTCTTCTGTACTAAGTAAAACCTTCAACTTTATTCGTTGAAGGTTTTTTATTTTAAAAATCAAATATTGAAAATTCCTTCAAAATTTCAATAAAACTGTTAACACTTTTTCTACTATCTCTAAAATAGATCCTCCAACCTTATCAGTTCTAGGTTTTTTATTTCCCACATTAAGTATTCAAATATAAATTTATGTTTCATATTTTATGGAACTAAAACTACCATCAGTCTATATTTTTCTGCACTTCATCGAATATTAGATTATTCACTAATTTTAGTTTTTACTTTTGAAAAAGCAATTATGCTAATACATAAAAGTAATAATTTAAAAGAAATAAAAAATGAATAACTTAATAGATGCATTGCGAATTGTAGAGGATTATAACAAACTATCATTTGATCAATTTGCAGATATATTGGAAGCATATTATCATAAAATATCTAAAAATGATAGAGAAGAATGGAAATTTACAGGATTAAATAATACAGATTTCTTAAAAGCAAAAGAAGACAGCGTATATCTGAACAAAAATTTTCAATAAAAGCTACAGAAAGAAAAACAGTTAAAAAATGGATACAATAAAAACACCCCAAAAAGTCATCAACATTATTTTAAGTGGTGGGTCAGGAACTCGTTTATGGCCCTTATCGCGTAACAGTAATCCCAAGCAATTTTTACAATTATTTAATGGAAAGTCATTATTTCAGCATACGTTGTTACGTAACCAACAAGTAGCTAATGATTATATGCTGATTACCAATGAAGCACAATATAAGGCAGCGGAAAAACAAGCCGATGACCTAGGAATTGAGATTGCACATAAAATTATTGAACCTGTTGGCAGAAATACGGCACCTGCCATCGCATTGGCTGCCTTGTCAGTTGCTAAAGATGCTATCTTGTTTGTCACTCCTTCAGATCATATGACTGCTGATGAAGAACATTACAAAACCTGTGTTTCAAGAGCTATTGAATTAGCGAATGAAAACAAAATTGTTACTTTCGGAATTAAACCAACTGAACCACATACAGGCTATGGCTATATAGAGTTTGAAAATGAGGAAGTTATACAATTTAGAGAAAAACCAACAGCTATAGATGCTCAATTATTTTTAGAAAAAGGTAACTTTTATTGGAATAGTGGGATGTTTTGTTTTAAAGCAGGTGTATTTTTAGATGAATTACACAAATACCATCCAGATATTTTAGCCGCATGTGAAAAAGCATTGCCAACAATTGAAAAAGGAGTTGTTGATTTGGAGGCTATGAAAGCAATCCCAGCAGATAGTATTGATTATGCCGTATTGGAACATAGTAAAGTGATTAAAACAGTTGCGTCTAATTTTTATTGGACTGATTTGGGCTCTTTTGATGCAATCATCAATTATTTTGAAGAAGGAAACCAAGTAGATAACTTGCAGCAAATTGAAAACCCAAATGGAAATAGTTTTGTTTTTAGTAAAAAGAAAGTAGTTGGTGCTGAAATTGCAAATGTAGTTATAGTCGATACTGAAGATAGTATCTTAATTTTACCACGCTCAAAAAGTGATTTGGTCAAAGGAATATATAATGATGTAAAAGAAAATAATTTTGAACTGGTATAATAATCGTGAATGGTAATTATAAGTTTAAGTCAAAAAAAAAGAAATTTGAATTAAAATGGAAAAAGAAATGAAAATTGGAATTACATTTAGCGCATTTGATTTATTTCATGCTGGTCATATAAAAATGTTGGAAGAAGCTAAAAGTAAATGTGACTATCTAATTTGCGGTTTGCAAACAGACCCAACATTAGATAGACCGGAAAAAAATCAGCCAATTCAATCAGTTGTTGAAAGATACATACAGCTTAAAGGGTGCACATTTGTTGATGAAATTGTGCCTTATGCAACCGAACAAGATTTAGAAGATATATTGCATTCTTTTAAAATTGATATGCGCGTGGTAGGTGATGAATATGAATTTAAAGATTTTACAGGTAAAAAATATTGCAAAGAAAAAGGAATAGAATTATATTATAATAAAAGAGAACATCGTTTTTCAAGTAGCAGTTTACGTAAAGAAATTGCCGAAAAGCAAATAAAAAGTTAACTGCCATAAGCTCTAATTTAAATATTACCCTTATTATACTGACCTTTAAAACCATTCGTCGATACTAAACTGCATTTCAACGATAGTGTTATATATTTCATCGAATTTAAATTTAATTTGAGATTGTATTTTTGAAATTTACATTTCTCTAAAAAAATTATAAAAACATGGAAAATACGCTAACAATTCTTCTTATTGAAGATGATATGATAGAGGTTATGAAGTTAAACAGAACTATTGCTAAACTCGATTATCCACATAAAATTATTGAAGCTAAAAATGGTGAAGATGCTTTAGATATTTTATACAAAAAAGATAGCTTACCCGATATAATTTTATTAGATTTAAACATGCCAAAATTAAATGGTATAGAATTTTTAGAAATTCTAAAAAATAATAATGAGTTAAAATATATCCCAACAATAATTTTAACAACCTCTAACAATAGAAAAGATATGTTAGAATGTTATAAAATTGGCATTGCAGGTTATGTTATAAAACCTCTAAAATTTGATGACTATATCGAAATCATAAAAAGAGTATTAGACTATTGGAGCGCTAATGAATTAATAAAAGCTTAATTAAAATGAAAGGCATTGTATTTACAGAATTTTTAGAATTAGTTGAAGAAAAGTTTGGTTTTGAAACAGTTGATGAAATTATTGAAAAATCAGATTTAAAATCAAATGGAGTTTATACTTCAATAGGAACTTACGACTTTTCAGAAATGCTTCAATTAGTGCAACATTTAAGTGCCAAAACAACAATTTCTATTGATCAGTTACTCTTAGTTTATGGAGAACATTTTTTTTCGGTTTTAGAAACCAATTATCCTTCCTTTTTTAAATTATATACAGATCCAATTGAAATGCTAGCTTCTATAGAAAATCATATTCATGTGGAAGTTATTAAAATCTATCCAGAAGCAGAATTACCAACGTTTGAAGTTGTTGAGAGAGCAGAAAATTCCCTCATAATGATTTATAAATCAAGTAGGTCAATGCATCATTTTGGATTAGGATTAATGAATAAAACATTTGAACATTTTAATTCTAAGGCAACTATTGTTCTAGAAAAAATTAAAGCTGACGGAACAGAAGTAAAGTTTAGTATTACCAAAAATTAATGAGTCAAGATAAAATTGACATATTACAACGCGCACTAAAAAGAGAACGAGAAGCACGAAAAGCTGCTGAAAAAATATTAGAGCAAAAATCTACAGAGCTCTTTTCATCAAAGAAAAAATTAGAAAAATTATATAAAGATGCAGAATCTGATTTACAAAGAGCAGATTCTCAACTACAAGGTGTTTTCGAAAATATTGTGGATGCCTATGTAATTATGGATTTATCGGGTAATATTTTAAAAATGAACACTTCCGCAATAAGCCTATTTGAATTTGATGGCAAAAAAGTGGAAGCTAACCTGATGAATATGGTATTTCCAGAGGATTATGACACCATTTCAAATGCTTTTAAGAATTTCCTTAAAACAGGTTTTATAACTGATTTTGAGATTAAAATCAGAAGCAAGAAAAATAAAATAAAACTAGTTCATATTAATGCTAGCGTTATTTATGATAAGGGAATTCCGGTAGCTGCTCAAGGTATTGTTCGAGACATTACAAAATCAAAAGAAGACGAATTAGTAATTGAATTAATCAATAGTATTGCACAATCTATTTTAGGAAAGCTAGATATTTATGAAATTGCCTTCGAAATCGCTCATAAAATTGCCAATTACTTAGAGTCTAATGACTGTGTAATTTATCTATATCATGAAGAACAAAATACCCTCGAACAAATTGCGGCTTATGGAGAAAAATTAGATGAAAACAAACAGCTAATAAATAAAATTTTTTTAAAAGAAGGAGAAGGCGTGGTTGGTCACGTTGCTCAAACAGGAATTTCTGAAATAGTTAACGATACAATTAACGACCCTAGATATGTTGTGGATATTGAAAGGAGAAAATCTGAAATTACAATTCCTATAAAAATTGGTGATAAAGTAATTGGGGTTATAGACTCCGAAAACGATCAAGAAAACTTTTTTACTCAAAAGCATTTAGAGATGCTTAATAATATTGCCAGTTTGGTAGCATTACAATTAAAAAGTGCTGTTGATTTAAGGGAACGGAAGAAAGCTGAAGAAGAATTAATAGAGTCTGAAGAACGATTATCAACTCTTATTCTAAATTTGGATAGTGGTATCTTATTGGAAGATGAAAACAGAAAAATAATTCTAACCAACAAGCAATTTTGTGAGTTTTTTGAAATTCCTGTCCCGGTGGAACAGCTAATAGGGCAAGATTGTAGTAATTCTGCTGAAGAAAGCAAGTCGCTTTTTCAAAATCCGGAAGAATTTGTAAAAAATATTGAGACCATTCTTTCAAAAAAAGAACTGGTTTTAAGTGAAGAACTCACTATGGTTAATGGTAAAATATATGAGCGTGATTTTGTTCCAATATATAGGAATAAAGTCTACAAAGGTCATTTATGGAAATATAGAGATGTTACTTTAAAACGTCAATACCGAAAAAGTATTGAAGCTCAAAGGCATAAGTACAGAAGTATTATAACTAATATGAATCTTGGATTGGTAGAAGTAAATGCCAATGATGAAATACTGTTAGTCAATCAGAGTTTTGAAGAAATGTCAGGTTATAAATTAGAAGAGCTTCTTGGAAAAATAGCTAGTGATATTTTTATAATAGATATTGATAGAGATATTATTAATAATGAAAACCTAAAACGCCAACAAGGGCAGTTAAATTCTTATGAGGTACGTGCAAAAAACAAAGCTGGCCAAATAAGGCATTGGCTAATAAGTGGTGCTCCCAACTATAACTTAAATGGTGAAGTTATTGGTTCAATAGGAATTCATCTTGATATTACAGATTTAAAAAATTTGCAATTACAAAAGGAAACCTTGCTTAAAGATTTAGAAAGAAGTAATGATGAATTACACGAGTATGCCCACATAGTATCTCATGATTTAAAATCACCATTACGTAGCATATACGCCCTAGTAGCCTGGTTAAAAGAGGACAATGAAGGTAAATTAGATGATATGAGTCTTAAAAACGTTGCACTTATTGAATCTACATTAGAAAAAATGGAACAACTCATCTCTAATATTTTAAAGTACTCTAGTTTAGAAGCGGCATCAACCCAAAGAGAGGAAGTAAACTTAAATGAGGTAGTATCTGATTTAGAACAAATTATATATATTCCTAATCATATCAAGTTTAATATAAAGAAAAAGCTTCCAACACTTACTGGTGATAAAACTAAATTGCAACAACTATTTCAAAACTTAATTGGCAATGCTATTAAGTTTTGCGATAAAAAAAATGGACTTGTGGAGGTGGATTTTAAAAATTCAGGAGCCTATTATCAGTTTTCTGTAAAAGACAACGGTATAGGTATTGAAAAAAAATATCATAAAAAGATTTTCAAAATATTTAACTATCTAAATAAAAGTGAGGATTCCTCTGGTATAGGTTTATCTATTGTAAAAAAAATTGTTGAACTTCATAAAGGTAGAATTTGGTTAGAAAGCGAAGTAGGAAAAGGAACAACTTTCTTTTTTAGTATTAAAAAACAATTAATATGAGCGAAAAGCCAAATTTAAATTACTTACATGAAATTTCTGGAGGAGATGATGAGTTTGAAAAAAAACTGCTTGAAATTGTAAAAAAAGAGCTTCCAAATGAAATAAATTCCTATAAAAAATTTCTAAATGAAAATAATTTTAAACAAGCTTCAGAACTTGTGCATAAAATTAAACATAAAATTAGTATTTTAGGGCTTGAAAAAAGTTATCAAGTTGCAATAGATTACGAAGAGAATTTAAAAATAGATAACTTAAATTTAAAAAAAGAATTTGAAGAAATTTTAAATTCTATGGTTTGCTTTATAAAAACAGTTTAAAAGGTTCTCTATGAAAACTATTATTATTGATGACGAAGAAATGGCTCGTGCTATTATTGAAAAATTAAGTTCGAATAATAAAAAAATAAATTTAAAGGAATCTTTTTCTAATGCAATTGAAGCTATAAAATATTTAAATCAAAATAGTGTAGATCTAATTTTCTTAGATATTCATATGCCGGGATTTACTGGATTTGATTTATTGCAAACTCTAAAGAACCCTCCTAAAGTAATCCTAACTACTTCCGATAAAAACTTTGCAATTGAAGCTTTTGAATACGATTGTATAGTTGATTATTTAGTGAAGCCAGTAACACAAGAGCGTTTTAATAAGGCAGTTCAAAAAGCAGTTTTATTTGTTCAAAATGATGCTGCACAACCTAAAATTGAAGAGCAAGAAGAAATTAAAGAATTATATGTAAATATAGATAGACGTTTAGTAAAAATTAATTTTGAAACTATTAATTTGGTAGAAGCTAAAGGCGACTATATATTAATAAAAACTGAATCCAAAAATTATACGGTACATTCTACAATGAAAAAAATTGAAGAAAAATTACCTGATGATCTTTTCTTAAAAGTCCATAGATCTTTTATTATTAACACCAAGAAAATCATTGACATTGAAGATAATAGTGTATTAATTGGAAATAATGTCATTCCCGTAAGCCGTTCTAATAGACCAGAATTAATGAAAAGGCTTAATTTATTGTGAAGAATTAGTTGCTAATTTTTATAAAAAATTGGTTTTTTTGTAAGATCCCATTTTACTACGAAACCAACCTCAGTAAAAGTGAAACCCGCAGCTGTTGCAGAAGCAATATTACTTCTGGTTCCATAAATATTTGTTATGAACCTTTCAGATACATTATAGCCTAATTTAACTTGTACTCTATAGGTAGATTGCTTAGGCTGATCTTCAATATATTGATAACCTGTAGCGGCATTTAAACTATAAAATAGCTTTTTATCATTTTTCGAAATATCAATAAATACTTCCACAGCATTAAATTTTTCAGGGCTAAAATAAGTTTCAGGCACTTGATTTTTAAAGGTAATATATTGGAAATTTAAACCTCCCTTAAATGTGGGTTTCGATAAAAAATTATAATACAAGGAAGTAAACAAAAGATTTCTCTCATTTTCATCTGTTTGTGTAGTATATAAATACTGAGTAAACCATCCAAATTTAAAATTTGTACTTAGATTATAATTTAGAATAAGGTTATTTGATGCAATTTCTTTATCAACCAAGTCCGCATTAAAATTTTGAACTTCTCTTTTATATCCAATCTCTAAATCTTGAAGTTTTAAAGGTTTCATTTTAAAAAAAACTTCAGCTAAAAGTTGAGAGTAGTTATTGCTAAACGAATTTGCTCGAGAAACACCTCCTTTAGCATTGAATATAATTTTTGGATGAAATTGATATTGTAATTCTAAATTAAAATTATTTGATTTCGCTTTATTTTTTGAAATAGTATTTTCGGTTTTTCTATATTCATAATTAGTAGAAAAACTTAAGCTTGTATTAATTGGAAATGTAATTTTTGTAAACGATGAATAAGCTACGTTATCTCCGTTATCAAAAGTATAGCTTAGTTTTTCTTCAACGTAAGGAGTATAGTTTTTGTTTATTTTCTTTAAAAATCCTACAGCATCTTTTTGGTTTTTAAAAATTTCTAGTGTTTTAAAAACACCGTTATATGCTTTTTTTACTTCACCATTTGCAAAATAAGCGTTTGTACTTCCTAAATTTCCATCAAAAGAAAGCGAATCTTTTTTTAATATTTGCTCATAATCTGCAATGGTTTCTTTAAAATTACTTCTATACATTCCTAAGGTTGCACGAAGCGCAAGTACCCAATTCTGTTCTCCATAATCCAATATTAAATCCTTAATTTTCGTTTCGGCTTCTTTAAATTTTCTATTCCAAATTAGTGCTTGAGTATAGCGTTCAAAAGTTTGTTTTGTTAAAGTAGTATCTTTTAAAATTTTCGATTTTAACAAAGCTGTTTTAGAGATTTCTAATGCATTTTTATCTTTTTCATCAATATGTGCAACTAATGCCAATCCGTTTAAAGCCAACAAGCTATCTTTAGCGTTGGTTGCAATTTGTTTATAAATTTTAGTAGCATTAGCTGTTTCTTTTGTCATTAAATAAATATTAACTTTATTTAATAAGGTTTCTTTATCATTTGGAAAATCTATCAAGTTTTCATTTAAAAGTGAAATAGCTTTACTATAATTTTGCTTTTGAACAAACTGATTTGCATAACCCAAACGAATGTATTTTTTAGAAACCATTGCATTTGGATTTTTAACTGAAACTTCCAATGCTTTATTTACATAAATAAGGGCATTTTCATATTCTTTTAAATTAGAAAAAGTATTTGCAAACCCAAGTAATGCTGCAAAATTTTCAGGGTTTTCAGCAACAAGTGATGTAAAGTAAACTTTTGCTTCCCCAAATTGCTTTCCCCATAGAAGAGATTCAGCATAGTTTAATTGTATTTCTAAATCTACTGGGTACTCTTTTAATAAATCTGTAAATATTCCAATGGCTTTCGGTGCATTTCCATTTAAACCAACTGCCCTACCAAAACATAAGTTGGCAGTTTTATTTTTAGGGTAGTCTGCTAGTATTTGATGAAAAAAGATTTCTGCTTTATCAAATTTTCCAGTTTCTAGGTATTGAAACCCTTCTTGCATATTTTGTGCAAAAGTTACTGATGTAAAAATTAGCCCTATTAAAAAACATATTTGTTTAAGAAAATTCATTTCCTTTTGTTATTTATTTATACCTGCAATTTAAGTATAAAGTACTAATAATTCGTCGACAAAAACCTGCACTTCATCGAATAACTTAGGCTTTTCATAATGATTGATAAGATATTTGCATCAACAATAACACATAAAACATTCAAAAATGGCACTTACAATAACAAAACAATCGGGAGTCTATGAAATAAGCGGAGCCTTAAATACTCAAAGTATGAGCTCATTCAAAAACTATTTTGAATTGATATTAGAACAATCAGCTTTTATTAAAATGTCTATAAATAAAATAACTGACTTAGATATAGCAGGTGTAAAATTTATTAGCTCATTATATAGAAGGGCTGTTGAAAAAAACAAAGTATTTTTTATTGTCGGTCTAGCCAATAAGGAATTGGTAGCCTTATTTAAAAAAGAAGAAATATTTACCTATTAATAAGTTTTAATTTAAAATCTTTTTTATGAAAGCATTAGCATTTAAAAATCCAATTTTCTTCAAACAAATTAGTACAGAGCAAGTTTTTATGTTGTCTATTTTGTTAGTGAATGGAGGTAACTACATTTATAATTTACTTTTAGGTAGAATTTTAGGACCTTCAGAATTTGCAGATGCAGCGATTTTAATTACATTTTTATTGGTGTTATCATTTGTGGGGATGACATTTCAAATTGTAACAGCTAAATATGCTGTTTTATTTAAAGAGGAAAAACTAGCAACCTTTTTAAGATTAATTACAAAATATGCAAGTTTTTTTGGAATCTTATTTGGAGCAGCAATATTTTTCTTCCATAAAGAATTACAACTAATTTTTCATACCCAAACATCATCTATGTTTTGGATTTTTGCTTTAGGTCTTCCTCTATATTTTTTAATGAGTGTCAACAGAGGGTTGTATCAGGGAAAAGATGTATTAAATAAATTATCGCTTACGTATCAATATGAAATGATTAGTAGGTTAGTTATTACAATTGGAGTTGTTTTATTAATTCCTGCTATTCCATCATCAATTGCAATTGCAATTGGAATTGTAATTTCATTTGTTTTTGGATTATTTCCTTTTCAAAATAGCATTGTTAAATCTACTATTGTCATATCAGAGAAATTAGTTGAAACAAAAAGTATTATAATCTTTTTTGGATTAACGGCATTTTATGAGTTAACTCAAATTATAATAAATAACAGCGATATTATTTTAGTAAAACATTATTTTGATAATGAACAAGCGGGGTTATATGCTTCTCTAGCTTTAATAGGTAGAGTTGTTTATTTTGTATCATGGATGTTTGTAATGTTATTATTACCAAAAGTTATTCAACTAAAAAAAGACGGTAAAAACACCTTGCCAATATTATTAAAGTATGTGGGTTATATAGTTGCATTATCGACTTTAATTGTATCTTTTACTTGGTTATTTCCAGAATTTGTGGTAAGATTAATGTTTGGAGAACAATACATTTCAATCGCATCTTTACTTTGGAAATATGCTTTGGCAACTTCAATTTTTGCAATCGCAAATATTTTTGCCTATTACTTTTTATCAATAGGTAAATACATACCAGTTATAGTTTCTGCTTTTTTGGGTTTAACCCAAATTGGATTAATAATTCTATACCATAATTCATTAGAACAAGTTGTGTTAATGCAGGTAATAACAATGCTTTTACTATTAGTTTTTCAGTTGTGTTATTTCTTTTATCATCATAAATCATAACTGAAAAACTAGTTTAATTATCAATTTCATGTTTTGATTTTAGCAAAGATCAAGTGACTACAAAAACAGTAGTTACTTGATCTTTTTTAGTTGTAAATAATCAAGAAATACGGTCACTTTTATAATATCAATATCTTTAAAAAGCACTCTTATTTAGTATAGTCGAAATTCTTTTATCAACACCTTTTTTCCATTCGTCGACACTTACTTTCTAGCTATCGAAGATTAAATTTTACGCTGTATTGTTCCATTATTTTTGAATAGAATTTAAACAAAAAACTAAAATATTTAATTATGAAAATAGCAATAGTAACAGCGTTTCCACCTAGTAAAGTAACCTTAACAGAGTATGGTTATCATTTAGTAAAACACTTCGCTCAAAAGGATGAAATAAGCGAAATTGTTTTAATTACAGACCACACAGAAGAAGAAAAACAACTTGATTTTAAAACTAATAATTGTAAAATTACAGTTAAAGACTCTTGGAAATTTAATAGCTACGCAAATGTAGTAAACATTTATAAAGCTATTAATGAAGAAAAACCAGATGCGGTTTTATTCAACCTTCAATTTATGAAGTTTGGTGATAAAAAAATACCAGCCGCTTTAGGATTATTATTACCTATGATTTTTAAATTAAAAAGAATCCCTTCTATTGTTTTATTACATAATATATTAGAACAAGTAGATTTAAATAGTGCAGGTTTTGCAAGTAATAAATTATTACAAAAAGCATATAATTTTATAGGAACTACCTTAACTAAATTTTTATTAAAAGCAGACTTAGTTGCTGTAACTATTCAAAAATATGTTGAAATATTAGAAGAAAAATACAATGCAGATAATGTTGTTTTAATTCCTCATGGCTCTTTTGAAACTCCACCAGAACCAAGTTTTGAATTACCAAAAGGCGCAAAAAAAGTAATGACTTTTGGGAAATTTGGAACTTATAAAAAAGTTGAAATAATGATTGAAGCAGTTGAGAAAATAAGAAAAAGAACAAACGAAAACATTGAAATTGTTATTGCAGGAACTGATAGTCCAAATACTCCAGGTTATTTAGAAAATGTTAAAAAGCAATATGCACATGTTCCAAACTTAACATTTACAGGTTATGTAGAAGAAAGTGATGTCCCAGTAATATTTAATGAAAGTGCTGTTGTAGTATTTCCATATACTTCAACAACAGGAAGTTCTGGGGTTTTACACCAAGCTGGAAGTTATGGAAAAGCAGTGGTATTACCAGATTTAGGGGATTTAAGTTTATTAGTTAAAGATGAAGGCTACAGAGGAGAATTTTTTAACCCAACAAATACAGCTTCTTTAGCAGATGCAATTCAAGAAATAATTACTAAAGATGATTATAGAATGGCATTAGGGAAAAATAACTATAAAGCAGCATGTTCATTACCAATGGAAACTATTACAGATATGTATATTGAGTACTTTAATACAATTGCAGCTAAAAATGCTGGTATGGAGTTAGTTGGAAATATATAAAAACGAAGGTTTTTCAACTCCGTTTTCATTAATAAAACCAAAATATTTTTGTTTTATATTTCTCCACGGCAGGCGACCCGCAACTGAAGTTGGAATTTGTTTAAAATCATAAAGCCCCCAAGACATAAATGCAAGTGATTCTTTTTTAAAGATTGCTTGCATTTTTTTATGATATTCAGCTTGTTTAGTTTCACTACTACCATATAAATTCCAAATACCCTTATAGGATGAAAGTCCAAATTCTTGCAAAACAATTGGTTTGTTTAAAGAATGCCCTTTTAAGGTTTTAAAATCATTTTCAAAACTATCTATATTTTTATAATAGTGGTATGAAACAAAATCTACCTCATCTAATAAATTCACAGCAGCTTCTGGAGAAGACCAACCAATAGTAACTAAATGATATGGATCAAACTTTTTAATTTCTTTAATCATTTGAGACAACCACGCCAACACTGTATTTTTATCTCTACTATCAAAGTCTAAATCAGGTTCATTTTTAATATCCCAAGCTAAAATAGCATTGTGGGTTTTAAAGGCTGAAACAATTTGTTCGGCATGTCTATGTGTTAATGTCCAATTTGTAACTGAGTAATCTCCATAAAAATCAAATAAAGTAACAATAACTTTTAAACCTGAATTTTCGGCGGCATTCAACACTTGTTCTAGTTTTTCTATTTTTGCTAAAGGAATTTTTTCTTTTCCAAAATCTTCATATTGAATAAAAATTCGAATACTATTTAGCCCAGAATTTTCAATAAGTTTAAAATCTTTTTCAATTGCTTCTAAATTATAATTCTCTCCAAACATATCCCAAGGAGTTTCCTTTGGGTAATAGTTAACTCCTTTTATTGTAAATGGGGTTCCTTCAACAAAAATTTCTGAATCTTTAATTTCATTTATTTGTTTTGTTTTTAGAGTGTCTTTTTTTTGTTCATTTTCAATCTTAACCTTATGTCTAATCCTCCAAAAACCATCTTCTAATAACAGCACAATTTTATACGAACTTGTGTCGGTTGTGCTTAAAATCAGCTTATTATTTTGAAATACTTTTTGAAATTCAACCACATTATTATCAGTTAAAACTGCTAATTTTCCGTCTTCACTATAAAATTCTAATTTTGGGGAATGACTAATAGTAGTAGCTTCAACAGAAATCTCTTGTTCTTTATTTAACTTAAGTGTATTAAATATATGTACACGTGCACTATCTGTATAAAAATCCTCAATTCCATAAGGGCTATTATTTTTAAATGCAATATTTTTAATATACCACGATTTCAAATAATGATCTTCAATACTTTTTAATTCTTGTTTTGATATTTCTCTTCCAGGATTATCTACGCTTATCCAATTTATTTCAGGAGCATAAACGGTTTCACTTTTAATATCAATATGCAACATATTAGCTCTGTCAGCTCCTGTTTTTAAATAAGCCAAAACAGAGCTAACACCATAAATTATAAGAACATTTACAGCAATAAATGAAAGAATTAAAATTCCTCTATAAATATTTTTATTCAGTTTTTGTTGCATAATTTTTTGTTTCAATTTCTTTTGAATTCCCTAAAACTTCTACAATAAATGAATAACTATTTTCTCTGTAAAATTCAGCAGCAATTTCAAATGTTATAAACCCCTTATAACTTGTTCCTGTTTTTGTTTCTACTAAATTATTGTTATTAAAAATTTTAAGTTTAACCAAAGCTCCATCTGGGATTAATTGGTTCATAAAACTTTCAATTGGTCCTACTGTTATTTTTCTGTTATTTTCAGAAAAATGAACATTAAAATTAGTTGTTATCGGTTCATAATTTATGGTAATGGTATTACTTTCAGCCAAGCCATTTACAAAACCTTTTACGCTCCAAATATCTTTAGAATCTGGATGTAAAATTTTAGCTTTTGCAAATCCATTTATAGTTGTTGCTCTGGTTTTTAAAATAGTATTTTCTGTATTTACGATATTAAATACAACCATAGTTCCATCGCTAATTGTATTGCCAAATTCATCTACTATTTTTGAAGTCGTAAGTTCCGTAATTTGGTTGCCATCAGCAAAATCGTGATTTCTGTTAAAACTTATTATAAAGTTTGTTGGGTTTGAAGGATAAATAATGGTGGTTAATTCATTTGAATTTGTTGAATTACACGATGATGAAACTAAAATAGATCCAGCTTTTTCTTTTGCCATAATAGTATTCCAGGCAATTAGATTTTTAGTTTTTTCTTCTGTTGAAGTAATATTGTCTAAAAATTGTTGATTAATTTTTAATGAAGTATTTTCAAGTAAAGGATTGTCAAATTCATCAGTAGGAATTATAACAAACATTGAATAATCTCTTTTCCCAGCCTGAATGCTTCTTGGCCCCAAATAGCTTTCAATAAGTGTTTTAGTAGTATTGTTTGGGAGAATTTCAATGCTGCTTTTTAGTTGAGATTTTCCTTCATAAATTAAAGTCCAATTCAATATCCCGGTCTTTTTAGAAAAAACAGGTGGAATAATAAAATCTAATTTTGCCTCTACCTTTTTAGGACTTATGACGGTACTACCGTATGAATTATGAATAAAAAGAAGCGGTTTTTTACCATTTTCAGTAAAAAAAGTTAAGGTAACTTTAGTACCAGCTAAAAAGGATTTTTCTACAGTTTCAAGTTTAAATTTGTCAGATGTAGAGCTCTCGGTCTTAATCGAGAATGCAGAAATTAGCAGAGTAATTACTATAAAAAATGATATGTAGTTACTTTTTCTCATTATTTTGGATTGCCTATATAATTGTTAAGTTCAATTTTAATAAATTTAAAATCGGATTCGTTATTAATAAGTTGCAATTGTTCTTTTAAATGTTTTTCGTTTCTATTTGGAACTACCTTATTTGCAATTGATTTATTGGGTAAACCATTCACAAAACAATTCTCGATACTATTATTTATAACTTCCATGCTATCATTTTGTTGAAGCAAATAATTGAAATATTGTTTTCGTTGTACTCTAACACCTTCTCTTAAAAATTGATGCTCCACCCAAATTATTTCTTTTTTATTGTCGTAGTAAGTAACCAAGAGTTGAGGAATAGTAACTTCTTGTATTCCATAGTTAAATAAGGTTCCCTCAATATGTTTATTATCAATATCTAAATTTGTAATTGCAACATTTTTATATAAATCTGTTGTAGCAACATTTCCTGCTGCTTGTAAGTTAAATTTAGTTGGTTGCTCCTCTAGCTCTATTGGAGTAAATTCATCAGGATTAAAAGTTGCCGGAATTTTTTCATTTGGATTTAACCAGGAAATTCCTTCAAAATCGATGCGAAAACTTGTAATTTCCTTAGGTAATAATTTATGTTTAATAACATATTTTGCATTGTAACTTGCTAATTCCTCATTATTGTCAGAATATAAAGTTCCTTTTAAAACAACATCAGCTGGCACATTATCTATATTTTGAAGTTCTCCAACAATAACGTATTGATTTTTATATTTCACTAATGAAGCAGATAAAATTTCTAACACTGGTTGTTTTAAAACGTCCTCATGATTAGTCTGTTGCGTTGTAATACGTCTTCTTCCATGATTGTAATACTCAGGAATATTATCTGAAAATAACTGGTCAGGTGGAATATCTAAATCATACGAATTTGGAATAACATACCATTTGTTATTCTTTTTAACCAATTCGTGTTTAAAGGTTTTACTAATTGTTTCTAAAGGCGTAATCCATTCCGTTTTAGCAATTATTTTTGCGTTTGATTTGGTTTTTGATACAAGCTCTACATCTATGGCGTCTAATTTTGCATATGAACTTAAAATACCATCGGTTACCGAAACTTCTAACATATATTGTGCTATATCAATATCGCTGTCTGGACTAATATAAGAATGTGCTCTTTCAAATTCTTTAAAATCTAGAGCATCATAATAAGCTTCAACAACATTTTTAGGGCTTATTTGTGCAGTATTTTTAACATAAAATAAATAGATACCAAAAAAGAAAACACAGGTTAAAATAACAGCCCAAATATGATTGATTAGAATTAATTGACTAGGGAAGTTGATGTAACTATTTTTATATTTTAAAAACGGTGGAGTCGCTTTAATTTTAATTTTAAGGGTTTGATACCAAACCATTTGAATATTTAATATAAACGCAATTAGAACTGTTAATAAAGGAATAATTCCCCACATTAATTTTAAAAATGTTGGAACTTCATCTTTAGGAAGTATTTTAGAAAGTGGAGGGACGTTTAATTTTTCCCAAACCATAATTCCATTTTCTAGTTGTCTTAACCGTTGCCATCCACAGAAATATAATATAGGGTCGTAAAATTTGTCATTAGAAAACACATATTTTAAATTATACTTTTCTGGAACTGTAAGAAACTGTTGTAAACTTCCAATCCCTTCTACACCTCTAAATTTTGAATTTTCCAGTCGTTCAACTGCTCTGGTTGTAAGTTCTGGCAACCTTCTGGCTGAGTGGTAATTTCCATCAACAGTCATTGCGTTTGTTTGTGCTGAAAGCCATGCTATTTGATCTCCAAACCCTAAAGGTAAAAACCTCCAATGATCGTGTTGGTCTTGATTTAGAAAATTTAAAATAGGCAGCATTTTAATTTGCTGAGGCTGCGTTGGTCTAAAATAACCTAAAGTAATGGTGAAAGCTGTGAAAAATAAAAATATGCCCATAAAAGTACCCCCTAAAATCCTATGGTACACAGCACCAAATTTTTGTTGAAGTTTTTCTTTTAAGTCACCTTCAACAAAGCGATAGGCAAATTCTCCAAACATTGGGATAGCCATTATTGAAGCCCATAATGTAAATCTGTCTAATGTTAAAATATTGAAGGCTGTTTCTCCTAATAATTTTAGTGGTATCGGAGTAGTTCCTCCAGTTCCTAAAATTGAAAGTATTGTAAATGAAAGACCAAAAAATAAATACCGTTTTGAGTAATATCTATAATAAATATAGGGTAAAATGAACAATAAAATTCCCCAAGGAATTAGAAAAAAAACTAAACCAGATGAGGTTATTTCTAAAAAATTATCCCTACTTCCGTGTGGAATGGGAACTTGAGTAATTGGATTTGCTTTAGAATTCATCCAATACGGTAAAATACAAAACACGATTGTTATTAGAGAAAGTACCCCAAAACCTATAATTCTTTTAAATAACTTGAAAAATGATTGTAAAAACACTTTAAATGTTACTTCTTTCATCGTGTTTACTTTGTCTCTTGAATGATCCATGATGACCATTCCAATCAAGGGAAAAATAAAGAAAATCATTCCAAAAATAGGCGTGACATGATGAGATGTTACGGTAACTGCTATTAAAGAAATAGATGTTATTAAATAACGGTACTTACCAGTTTTAATCCATAAATAAATTTCAGGGAGGGAATGCATTAAAATTGAAATACCAATGATACTTGGTAATTGCCCAAAAATATGCAGCGTTTCAACAAATGAAGAAGATAGTGTCGCCAAAATAGCCGCATAACCTGCAGCTTTTCTATCGGCGGTTATTAATAATGAAAATCGATAAGATCCAGTTATAAAAAGTATTACGGCAATAATTGCAACTGTAAACATTCCAAATTTTAAACCTCCAATTAATGATAATAAACCAATAGTTTGATGAACTAGCGGTGGATATCCCATTACTGTAAAACCAGTATACCATTTATAATTCCAAGGTTCGAACCAGCTAGTTGAATAATGTTCTGCAAAAAACAAATGAATTAATGCATCGTATGTGTTTTCTAAAGTGAAAAATATAGAGGATCCATGAAAGATTACACCAATTAATAGAGCAACAATTAAATATTTATTTGTCTTTTCCTGCATTAAGAATAAAAATTTCTTCTGATATGTAAATATAAAGAATTTGTTACTTCACTCAATTTTATTTATCTACATAAAACTACCTTTCATCTAAGTTAGAGCTTGTTTCAACTAATTTTTAAATTATAAAAAGCTTACTGCCATACTTTTGAAGTATAAATCAATTAAAACAAAATTATGAAAGTATTAGCCATTGATGATCAACAATTAGTTTTATTGCCACTTCAGAAGAGATTAGAAGCATTAGGTTATGAAGTAAAAACAGAATTTAACGCTGAAACTGGAATTGAAACCTATAAATCATTTCAACCAGACTTAGTAATTGTAGATATTAATATGCCAGAGGTGTCTGGAATTGATGTAGTAAAATTTATTAGAATTGAAGAAAAATCAACAACTCCAATTATGGTGCTTTCAGGAAATACAGATGACGCTATTATTACTGAAGGATTCGAATTAGGTATTAACGATTATATGAAAAAGCCTTTAAGTTTAAATGAAATAAGCGCAAGAGTAAAAAGACTTGTTGGTACTCCAGAAACAAACAACTTGGTTGAAAATAATGATAATATTATTATAGAACAAAGATGTGTTGGAGTGGTAATACCTTGTTATGATGAGGAAGAAAGGTTGTTAAGTACAGAATTCTTAGATTTTGTTGATAAGCATTCAGGTTATCATTTATGTTTTGTAAACGATGGAAGTAAAGATAAAACATTAGAAGTTTTAAATAATTTAAGAAAAGGTAGAGAAAGTTTTATTACCGTTTATGATTGCGAAAAAAATGGTGGAAAAGCAGAAGCTGTGAGACTTGGAATGCTTCATATGGCTAAAAAAGTAGATTTAGATTATATTGGTTTTTTAGATGCGGATCTTTCTACAGATTTAGCCGATTTTGATGACCTGGTTTCAACAATTGAAAACTCTGAATATAAGATTGTAAGTGGATCTAGAATTGCTAGAATGGGAGCTAATATTACAAAAGAATCTGCTCGAAAAATTATAAGTTTAACAGTTAATTTTATAATTCGTAAAATATTAAAAATGGAATTTAAAGATACGCAATGTGGAGCTAAAATCTTTCATAAAGATATTATTAATACTGCATTTGATTCTAAATTTTTAACAAAGTGGTTATTCGATGTTGAGATTTTCATAAGAGTAAGAAAACAGTATGGACTGCAAAAAGCGAAACAAATATTATGTGAAAAACCATTAAAAAGATGGATACATGCGGATGGGTCAAAACTTTCTATGAAAGACTCCGTAAAAATAATTGGACAACTTGGTCAAATAGCATGGGTTTTAAGATAAAGACGTCTTGAAATACGATTTAAATGATTTAAAAAAAATGCAGTTCTAAGCTGCATTTTTTTTGTTTTAATTA
Source organism: Lutibacter sp. (assembly GCF_013041805.1). Classification (GTDB taxonomy): domain Bacteria; phylum Bacteroidota; class Bacteroidia; order Flavobacteriales; family Flavobacteriaceae; genus Lutibacter. The sequence continues at coordinate 44,516 of NZ_JABDRI010000019.1, read as the reverse complement.
TAGTAATAACTAAAATTTAGGTGCTTAAAACTTAATTTAAAACTACTTTTTTTGTTAATCGAAGGATAATTACCATTCGACGTTACAACCTTATTACCAATCGAATAAATGTATAAAAAGAGAATATTGACAGTATTTTTGAAGTGTAATTAACTAAAAAAAATGAAAAAAATGAAAGTATTCATACTGCTTTTTGTAGTAGCCATTTTAATCAGCGTAGCTTCTTGTTCACAAGATAATGAAGAAATTTACATGACTCAGATTATTGATCATAAAAACACCTATTCAAGTATGGAATTGGAGATTTTAAATTTGGTTAATAATTATAGAGACAGCCTAGGAATAAATAGATTAAGTAAACTGGATATAGTATCTACAGTAGCCTTTTCACATACAACGTATATGGCAGAAGTGGGAAAGGTAAGTCATGATAATTTTTATGATCGCCATCAAGAGTTAGTCAATCTTGCGAATGCTAAAACTGTAGGTGAAAATGTAGGGTATGGGTATAATTCTGCGAATGGTGTTTTTAATGCTTGGATTTTAAGCGACTCTCATAAACAATTGATTGAAAATTCAAAATTTACTCATTTTGGTATTTCAACAGAGAAAAATAGTAAAGGTAGAAATTATTTTACTCAAATATTTATAACAAAATAAAGAATAGTTTATTTAAAAATTAAAACAAATATGCGAACAGGAATTGTAATTGTGCTAACAAATAGGCAAAAGGAAATCAATATTTTAGGAATTGAGAGATTTTTAAAGGAAAACGTAGACATCGATATTTGTTTTGTAAATAATGGGAGTAAGGATAAAACCTCTAATATTTTAGAAACATTAAATAAAAAATTCCCATCCAATTCAAGTGTTGTTAATATTAAAAAAAACAAAGGTGAAGATGCCGCTTTAAAAGTTGGGTTTAGGTATTTATTAAATAAGAAAAATATTTCCAAATTGAACTTTTCAACCAAGTTTAATTTAAATCAAATAATGAGGTTCTCAGAATTTTCCACTAATTTTTTAGTCGACATTTAAAAGAAAAAAGTTATCCACTTTGTATAAAAAAAAATAAAAAAAATGAATATGCAATTATATCCAATAAAATTTGAACCCATTTTAAAAGAGCGAATATGGGGCGGAGAAAAATTAATTAAGACTTTTAAAAAAGAATCTCTTAAAACCAATATTGGCGAAAGTTGGGAAATATCAGATGTTGAAGGAGACATTTCTATTGTAGCAAATGGATTTTTAAAAGGAATGTCCTTAAGAGATTTAATAAAAAACTATAAGTCTGAATTTCTTGGAGGAAAAGTTTATAAACAATTTGGAGAAGAATTTCCAATTTTAATTAAATTTATTGATGCAAAAACACCACTCTCAATTCAAGTACATCCAAATAACGAATTAGCAAAAGAGCGTCATAATTCCTTCGGAAAAAATGAAATGTGGTACATAATGGATTGTGATGAAGATGCTAATTTAATAGTTGGTTTTAATAAAGAAGTGTCACAAAATGAATATGGAAAAGCATTAGCTGATGGTACAGTTTTGGAGATTTTAAATTCAGAAAAAATAAAAACTGGAGATACATTCTACATTCCAACAGGAAGAGTTCACGCTATTGGTGCGGGAACTGTTTTGGCAGAAATTCAACAAACATCTGATGTTACCTACAGAATTTATGATTATGAAAGGTTAGATACTACAACCGGTGAACAGAGAGAATTACATACAGATTTAGCTTTAGATGCAATCGACTATAAGTTGCACAAAAATTATAAAACGGAATATCAATTAATAGAAAATTCCGCATCTAAATTAGTGCACTCCCCTTATTTTAAAACCGATGTTATCGACCTAAAAGGAGTGATAGAAAAGGACTATACTAAATTAGATTCATTTGTAATTTATATGTGTGTGGATGGGAATTTTGATATAAACTGGGAAGATCAATCAATTAATATAAATAAAGGAGAAACAATATTAATTCCTGCAACTTTTTCAGAGGTTATCTTAAAGTCTAATCAAGCGAGAATACTTGAAGTGTATTTATAGTTTCTTCTAAGGAATACATATTTAATAAAAAATAACTTTCAAAGAACCCTTAACAAGAATTCGATAATCTAAACATTCATAGATAAACTAAGACCTTTTCATTTGCTGTTTATTATTTTTGCAAAATGATACTAATAATTGGCGCTGGATTATCTGGCCTATTAACGGGCTATAGATTAAAACAAGCAGGTATTCCATTTAAAATTCTTGAAGCACGAAATAGAATTGGTGGAAGAATAAACACCATTTACAAATTAAATAATGCTCCAATTGAAATGGGAGCAACTTGGTTTACTCACCAGCATCAAAATTTAATAGCTCTATTACATGAATTAGAAATTGGATACTTTAAACAATTCATGAATAACACTGCATTTTATCAATCTTCTCCTACTTCATCTGCAAATATCATTCAAATACCTCACCAGTCTCCTAGTTATAGGGTTTCTGATGGAACATCTTATTTGATAAATACCTTATATGAAAAATTAGATAAAAATGATGTGCTGCTAAATCAATCAGTTAAAGAAATTAAAATCCATCATAATACTGTTCAAATAATTGCAAATGAAGTTTTTGAAGGAACTAAGGTAGTACTTGCCATTCCTCCAAAGTTATGGTCCAAAAAAATTATATTCACACCAAATTTACCAAGTGATTTGTTACGTATTGCCAAACAAACACATACGTGGATGGAAGATTCTATTAAAGTTGCTTTGAACTACGAACATCCTTTTTGGGAACATGAAAATCTACCTTCAACTTTATTTAGTAATTCTGGACCTATTACAGAACTTTACGATCATTGTAATCACGAAAAATCAAAATATGCACTCTGTGGATTTATAAATTCATCCAATAATAATCTTTCAATTGTAAAAAGGCGTGCTAACATAATCGAGCAATTGAAACCTTTTTTTGGTAAAAAAGTAGAACAATTTACGACCTATACTGATTGCGTTTGGAGCCAAGAAGAACATACTTTTGAGCCATCTGAAGATTTTCTATTTCCACATCAAAATAATGGAAACCCAATTTTTAGTAATCGTCTTTTTGACGGTAAACTATTAATTTCTAATTCCGAAACAGCTCTAAAATTTCCAGGCTATATGGATGGTGCCGTTTATTCTGGAAATGCAGCTGCTCAAAAAATAATAAACAACCTATAAGATATTAAATGTAAAACTTGCTTTGCAACCTTTTGAAAAAATTAGAGTTTTCAATTATATTTATAACTACATTCTTCAAAGTTCTAGCTAAAATTCGTGATATCTTAGTTTTTTAATACATAAAATATTTTTATACTTTGTATAATAATTATAAATTATGATTTATGTTTTATATTTCTAACCTTTGCATAAACATAAATATTAGCAGTATGAAAAATAGAAGCATTATAGCCACACAGAAAGATTATAACGTAGAAAAAATAACCAAAATTGCGATTGCAAAAGGCGATGGTATAGGTCCTGAAATTATGAAAGCAACCTTAAAAATTATGAAGGCTGCTGGTGCCAAAATTGAAACTGAAACAATAGATGTAGGAGAGCAAGTTTATTTATCAGGAAATAGTGCTGGTATTACAGATTCTGCTTGGGATGCAATTTCACGAAACAAAATTATCTTAAAAGCTCCTATTACGACTCCGCAAGGAAAAGGTTATAAAAGTTTAAACGTTACACTTAGAAAATCGTTAGGATTATTTGCAAATGTAAGGCCTGTGACAGCTTTACACCCATTTGTGAAAACGAATTTCCCAACTATGGATATTGTAGTTATAAGAGAAAATGAAGAAGATCTTTATGCGGGTATTGAACATAGACAAACTGAAGATGTAGTGCAATGCCTTAAACTAATTACAAGACCTGGCTGTGAGAAAATTGTGCGTTATGCTTTTGAATATGCAAGAGCTTACAACAGAAAGAAGGTTACGTGTATGATTAAAGATAACATTATGAAACTAACTGATGGGTTATTTCATACAGTATTTAAAGAAATTGCATTGGAATATCCAGAGATTGAAAGCAACTCACAAATAATAGATATCGCAGCTGCGAAAGTGGCAACTGTCCCTGAAAATTACGATGTTATTGTAACTTCGAATCTTTACGGCGATATAATTTCTGATATTATTGCAGAAATTGGAGGTTCAGTTGGTATGGCTGGATCAGCGAATATTGGTAAAAATGTTGCTATGTTTGAAGCCATTCACGGTTCTGCACCTGATATTGCAGGGAAGAAAATTGCAAACCCATCTGGTTTACTAAACGCTGCCGTTATGATGCTTGCACATATAGGTCAACCTAAGGTTGCTGACAGAATTAAAAATGCTTGGTTGGCTACTTTAGAAGCTGGAATCCACACAGCAGATGTATATCAAGAATCAGTAAGTAGCAAAAAAGTAACCACTGAAGAGTTTGCTGACGCTATTATTGAGCGCTTAGATTCCAATCCGTTTAAATTTCCAGTGAGCAATTTATCAAAAGGATCTGGAACCATTACAATTCCAGAATACAAAAGAAAAAATTCTGTAAAAAAATTAGTAGGTGTTGATGTATTTATTGATTGGAAAGGAAACAATCCGGAAGCTATTGGAAATAACTTAAGTGAGATCAAGTCTCATAATCTTAAACTTAAAATGATTACAAATAGAGGTGTCAAAGTTTTTCCGAATGGATTAAAAGAAACGTATTGCACAGACCATTGGAGATGTAGATTTGTTGCACAAAATGCAGAAATTAAAACAACAGAACCGCATTATGAAACTGTTGAATACGAACAAGTAATCGCTTTATTATCAAAGCTTCATCAAAATGATTTTGATCTAATTAAAACAGAAAATCTGTATGAGTTTGACGGTATAAGAGGATTTTCTTTAGGACAAGGAGAGTAAAAAGTAATTACATATTGGTTGATAATTGGTTTATCTTGGAAGACTCACTTAGAATTAATTTTCTAAGTGGGTTTTTCTCATTTTAGAGATCTTAATTAAAATAATCTTGAATGAACAAAAGTAAAATACAAAATTATTAATTTCTAATGCATCTAGAAGCAATTATGGAAATAAATAACTTAATTTAGTAACATCAAAAAAAATAGAAGATTCTATTTTGGTGCAATGAATAAGTGATAGCGGATCAAAAATTTATTACATATGGAAATAAAGGAACTAAAAAAAAGACAAAACATCGTCCAAAACAAAAAGCTTGAAGCTACATTTCAGCAATTCAATAATTTATGTACTGAATTGAAAAAAACCAATATTCCTGATGATATGATAATTTTGATAAATGCAGCAATAGAGCAATTGGATACCTCGGTTAGTTCAGAAAAAAAATTGAAAGATGAAATTATAAAGGTTCAAAAAAGCATACTTAAAAAGCTTGAGAAAGAACTTAAAATTGTAACAAAAAATTATTATAGAAATTTATGGTTAGTGCTTGGTATGGCTACATTTGGCATTCCTCTTGGAGTGGCTTTTGGCACAACCATTGGTAATATGGGACTCATTGGAATTGGCCTACCGCTAGGAATGGCTATTGGTATGGCAGTTGGAACCGGTATGGACAAAAAAGCATTTAAAGAAGGAAGGCAGTTAAACTTAGAAATAACCTATTAAATAAGTTAAAATTATATCTAAATCTGCAATACCAAAATATAAGTTAGTCGCCTAGAATTAGTTTGAAGAAAATTATTTTTAACCAAACCTATAGCCTATTAAAACACTAATAATATTTTTTGTCTAACTTTATTTAAAAATAGTTAAACATTTTGTATCTTTACCAAAATTTTAAGAAAGTAATCACACATAAAAAATATTAGAATGTTTAGTCTTTTTAAAAAGAAATCAGAGAAAGAAAAGTTACAAGAGCAATACCAAAAACTTACTAAAGAGGCCTTTACTCTTTCAACTAGTAACAGAAAGTTAAGCGACCAAAAGACTTTTGAAGCAGAAGAAATTATGAAAAAATTAGAAATGCTCAATTCATAAATGGCTAGTAACAAGAAACCCGATTATGTTGTTTTTGATGAAGAAAATCAAAAATATGACGCTGCCTTAAAACGCTATGCGACCAATGTTGGCGCTCCAGTAATTACAACAATAGATACAATTGATTGGAAAAACAGAAGCATTAATAAGCTAAATCATAAAATAAAAACAAGGTACGAAGAAATAAAAGCACAATATGAGGAATTGATCCAAGAATATGAGTCAAATAACCTTATATACCAAGCAAAGTTTAACTTTGAACCTAGTATAGGAGACACTTACCATTTATACAAGAGAGAAAATGGTGATACATTTTTATCAATTATCGCACCCAATCAATGTAATTTTAACTCATTAGGAAGTTTCCGTTTAAATGCAGATCAAATATGGGAAAAAGTAGTTTAGAAATTGTACTTGAAAAAGAATTAACTGAAAGACAACTCGACCGAATCATAGAAATGGCTTGGGAAGACAGAACACCGTTTGAGGCCATAACTTTTCAGTTTGGATTGGCAGAAAAAGAAGTTATAAAACTAATGCGTGGTAATCTCAAAGAATCTAGCTTTAAACTTTGGAGAAAACGTGTTAATAGTGGTATCAGCACCAAGCATTTAAAAAAGCGAAGCAACGAAATAAGTCGCTTTAAGTGTTCTAGACAAAGAGCTATTTCAGGGAATAAAATAAGTAAGCGTTAATGTATAATGAAACACATATACAAGAGAACTTCCCAACAGCATATGATGTTATAATTAACAGAATAACTAAAATCGATCCTATTGCTTATGGTTCATCTAGAAACTACTTGGATGGAGCCGTAAGTTATTTATCTCCCTATATTTCACGTGGTGTAATTTCAACAAAATTTGTATTTCAATATTTATTGAAAAGTGGCTATCAACCCAATTCTATGCTCAAATTCATTCAAGAGCTAGCCTGGAGAGATTATTGGCAACAAGTTTGGATTGCTAAAAGGGAAGCCATAAACCAAGACTTAAAGCATCCTCAAAAACCTGTTACAACAAATGGTCTTTCTAAAGCTATTCAAAAAGGTACTACGGGAATAAATGTTATAGACTCTGCTATTTATGAATTTTATAATACAGGGTATCTTCACAATCATTTAAGAATGTACATTGCTTCAATTGCCTGTAATATTGGTCAAAATCATTGGAAATATCCTGCCCAATGGATGTACTATCATTTACTTGATGCCGATTGGGCTAGTAATGCACTAAGCTGGCAATGGGTAGCAGGTACAAATAGTAATAAGAAATATTATGCGAATCAAGAAAACATAAATAACTTTTGCTACAGCAACCAAACAGATACATTTCTAGATGTTTCTTATGACAAAATTACAAATTTAAAGATACCTGAAGTACTGCTTCCTTCAGAAACATTAGAATTAATAACACCTCTTCCGAATCAAAAAGAAATAAAAATAAATAGAAATCTTCCAACACTAATTTATAATTTTTACAATTTAGATCCGCTTTGGAAAAAAGAAAAAAATGCCAATCGTATTCTTTTATTAGAGCCCTCACAATTTAAACAATATCCTGTCTCGCAAAAGTCTATTGATTTTATAAGTAACCTTTCTAAGAATATAGAAGATATACAAGTATTTGTTGGAGAGTTCAATGAACTGAAATCAATCTATAATTTAGATAGCATTTATTACAAAGAACATCCATTAAACCAACATTATCTTGGAATTGAAGAGGAAAGAGATTGGATGTTTTCTGTAAAAGGTTACTATCCATCATTCTTTGCTTTTTGGAAAAAATGCAAAAAAGAAATTGTATTTTGAGTAGGGAAACTATCAATATTGTTTGGCTAAAACGTGACCTTCGATTACAAGACCACGAACCTCTTGACACAGCAGAAAAAGCAGGCATCCCATTCTTAATCATATATTTGTTTGAACCTAGTATTATTGAATATCCAGATACAAGTTTAAGACATTTACAATTTAGATATCACTCCATAAAATCAATGGATGAACAATTGATAAAGTACAAACGAAATGTTGATATATTTTACGGAGAAGCAATTGCTGTTTTTAATTTTTTATCAGAAAAATTCATCATAAATCAGCTCTTTAGTTACCAAGAAAGTGGAACTAAAACTACGTGGAAACGTGATAAAAATATCAAACAATTTTGTGATAAAAACAATATTACTTGGACAGAATATCAACGTGATGGAATTATAAGAGGCATTAAAAACAGAAAAAATTGGAATAAACAATGGCATACTACTATGCACACTTCTGTTATTAAAAATAAGTATTCGATTTCAACTTTAAATAGACTTGAACATTTGTTTAAATTACCTTCAGAATTAATTTCCAAGCTTAAGCAGTATCCTATAGAATATCAACCAGCAGGAGAAGAGAATGCTTGGCGCTACCTTAATTCATTCACTCAAAAAAGAGGATTTACTTATCACAAGCATATTTCTAAACCTACTGAAAGTAGAAAAGCCTGTAGCAGATTATCACCTTATTTGGCCTGGGGAAATATTAGTATTAAACAAGTGTTTCAATTTGTAGGTACGCATCAAAACGGAACCTTACATAATAGAGCTTTTTCTGGAATGTTAACCCGTTTGCACTGGCATTGCCATTTTATTCAGAAATTTGAAGTAGAATGCACCTATGAAACTCGATGTGTAAATAGAGGTTATGAACTTTTGGAGCATCCGAAAAATGAATTATTTATAAAAGCTTGGGAAACTGGTAAAACTGGATTTCCCTTGATTGACGCCTGTATGCGAGCTGTTGAGAAAACAGGATGGATAAATTTTAGAATGCGTGCTATGTTAGTCTCTTTTCTAACACTTAATTTGGACCAAGATTGGAGAGAAGGGGTATATCATTTAGCACAACAATTTCTAGATTATGAACCCGGTATACATTATCCACAATTTCAAATGCAAGCCGGTACAACGGGAATCAATACCATTCGTTTATATAATCCCGTGAAAAATTCACAAGAACACGACCCTAACGGTGAATTTATTAAAAAATGGGTTCCTGAACTCAAGAATGTCCCAATTGCGTATATACATGAACCTTGGACCATGAGCTTGATGGAACAAACTTTTTGCGGCGTTACCATTGGTGAACACTATCCTGCTCCTATTGTAGATTTAAAAAAAAGTGCAAAAAAAGCTAGAGAAAAAATTTGGGGACATAAAGAACATCCTTCTGTAAAAGCTGAAAAAAAACGAATATTAGAATCACATGTAAATAAATAATTTTGAAAAAAGAACATTTACCTCAAAAAATATGTATCGTTTGTAAAAGACCTTTTTCATGGCGTAAAAAATGGGAAAAAGACTGGGGAAATGTTAAGTATTGTAGTGAACGTTGTAAAAGAAATAAAATCTAAATGAAAACCGTAAATATTATTTTTCCACATCAATTATTTGAAAGTTCTTCTCTTTTAAAAAATGAACATCCTGTTTATTTAATTGAAGAGTATTTATTCTTTAAACAGTATCCTTTTCATAAACAAAAGATTGCGTTTCATAGAGCAACAATGAAACAATATGAAGCTTTCTTGATTTCAAAAGGGGTGAAAGTTTTATATATCGAATCCGCAGAAGACATTTCAGATATTCGAGTATTGATTCCGTATTTGAAATCACAAAAAATCACTCAAATCAACTATATAGATCCTGTTGATAATTGGCTTCAAAAGCGACTAAAAGAACAGTGTGCTATTCACCAAATAGAAAGAACGGTATTTGATTCTCCAATGTTTTTAAATACCAAAGAAGATTTACAACTATTTTTTAGAAGTGATAAAACGAAATATCATCAAACTGTTTTTTATAAAGAACAACGAATTAAAAGAAATATACTAATTGATGTAGACAAAAAGCCAACAGGTGGAAAATGGACATTTGATACTGAAAACAGAAAAAAATATCCTGCAAAAAAAACACCTCCTTCAATTCACTTTCCAGTAGTAGATAGTTTTTACAAAGAAGCTTGTGAATATGTTCAAAAAAACTTTTCAACAAACCTTGGACAACTAACAGAATACTCTTTGTACCCAGCAAATTTCAAGGCTTCTCAAGACTGGTTTGAACAATTTTTAGAACAGCGTTTTCTAGAATTTGGTGCCTATGAAGATGCTATTATTTCAGAAAATTCAATTTTAAATCATAGTGTTTTAACTCCTATGCTAAATGTAGGTTTAATTACACCTAAAAAGGTGATAGATGAAAGTATTGCTTATGCAAAAGAAAACAATATTCCTATAAATTCATTAGAAGGTTTTGTGCGACAAATAATAGGTTGGCGTGAATTTATACGTGGAATGTACGAAAGTCGTGGTAGTGATGAACGTACTAAAAACTTTTGGGGTTTTACAAAAAAAATTCCAGCATCATTTTACAACGGAACAACTGGAATTTTACCAATAGATCAAACGATAAAAAAAATTCTAAAAACAGGTTATTGCAATCATATTGAGCGATTAATGATTCTAGGAAATTTTATGATGTTGTGTGAATTTGATCCAGACGAAGTTTATCAATGGTTTATGGAACTTTTTATTGATAGTTATGATTGGGTTATGGTTCCCAATGTATATGGAATGAGTCAATTTGCAGATGGTGGATTCATGGCAACAAAACCATATATAAGTGGTAGTAACTATTTGATAAAGATGAGCAATTTTAAAAAAGGTGAATGGCAAGCTATTTGGGACGGACTTTTTTGGCGTTTTATGAATACACATCGAAATTTCTTTCAGCAAAACCCGAGATTGGGAATGTTAGTTGCTATGTTTGATAAAATGCCACAAGAAAAACAATTAATGCATATTAATAATGGGGAAAAATATATACAAAGTTTAACACTCTAAATAAGAAACAATGGTATTTGATACAACATATAATAATGAAGATTTTAACGAACAGAGTGTATTACTGTTGGGAAAATCGTTTAGCTTTCTAGAGCGAATAAAGCAAGGTGGTATTGGCTCTAGCAGATTAATTATTGAATCAATAAGTCCAAAATTAGATCTTGGAAAATTGAAATTCTCAGAAACAGATTATGGTAATATTGAATTACGCCCAAAAGGTATTATTGTGCATTATACCAGAAAATTAGAACGTTTCTCTTGGATTATACCTTACTACCGATTGGTTATTTATAATTCTCAATTTTTTAGTATTCACGCCAATGGAAATTTTATTCAATTTTCAAAAAATAAGAATTACATTGCTAATAAAAAATTTATTGATAAAATGATTGATATAAAAAATGATTATTTAAATCTTTCTTATTATGATTCATGAAATGAAAAACAAATAGAAAAAACTTAAATTTGTTAAAAGATTTGTATTTATTTCTAATCAATTACTTATGAACAAAAAAGACTATAAAATACATATTATTGGTGCCGGCGTAAGCGGACTAATTGCCGCTCAAGTTTTAGAGAATCATAACTTAGCTCCTGTAATTATTGAAGGAACTGATCGAGTTGGTGGCAGAGTTAAAACGGATATTGTAGAAGGATATCAGCTCGACCATGGTTTTCAAGTATTGCTTACAGCATATCCAGCTGCACAAAAATATTTAAATTTTGGAGCTTTAGAACTTCAATCATTTCTTCCAGGAGCTACAATTTTTAATAATGGAAATTCAAAAACCATTGGTGATCCGCTTCGTAATATTTCCTTACTTATACCAACCTTAATTTCAGGAATAGGAACAATCTCTGATAAACTAAAAATTCTGAAGCTAAACAACGCTTTAAAAAAAACTACACTTACTGAAATTTTTGCAAAACCTGAAAAAACTACATTTAAATATTTATCAGACTTCGGCTTTTCAGAAGATATGATTTCAAACTTTTTTAAACCATTTTTCAGCGGTATATTTCTTGAATCAGAACTAGAGACTTCAAGCAGAATGTTTGAATTCGTTTATAAAATGTTTGGAGAAGGTTTTGCAGCATTACCAAAAGCTGGTATTGAAGCTATACCAAGGCAATTAAAAAATAATTTAAAGCAAACCACCTTTCGATTTAACACAAAGGTCAAATCGGTTGAAAATGGAAAAATATTTCTAACTAACGGAACAATATTAGAAAGTGATTTCACAATTATTGCAACAGAACCAAGTGCATTTGTCTCAAATCTAAAAAATCAAGAAACCCAATGGAAATCTTGTGATACGCTCTATTTTGAAACCAATGCTAAAACTATTAAAGAACCATTAATAGGACTTATCTCGAACAGAGAAGCACTAATTAATAATATTTTCTACCATACAAGCATCGCTACAAAATCAAAAGGTGCAAACCAATTACTATCTGTTACCGTTGTTAAAGATCATAAACTTTCTAATGAAGCATTAAAAATACAAGTTGAGAAAGAATTGAAAAAATATTGTGGCATTGATGTTATACGCTGTATAAAACACTATTCAATTGCACAAGCATTGCCAACACTTGCTAATTTACAGTATGAAATATCACCTTCAGAAACAAGACTAAATAAAGGGATTTTTCTTGCTGGTGATACTCAACTAAACGGATCATTAAACGCAGCAATGATTGCTGGTGAAAGGGCAGCTTTAGCTATATTACAACATCTGGAATCTTAATAAAGAAAAAGTCTAATACTATTGAAACATCATAGAATAAAACTACTTGGTTAGGTGAAAGAGTATCCAAATATAACCTTTCAATATGAAAAAAATTATATCTATTATTTTAATAGGAATTTTAATATTCAGCTGCTCAAATGAAGAAACTAACGCTTACCAAATAGTTGGGAATTGGAAATTAATTGAAGCTAATATCTATGGATTTCAAGGTCTGAACACTATAGATTATTCAGATGATACTATTTATTACAATTTTCAAATAAACGGAACTTTAATTGTAACTGGAGGAGAAAATGTTGGGTACCCTATTGGAGCATATGACTACTTTTTTGGTGAAGATTATTTAGGAGGTATGAACGACCCAAAGATTATTTTGATAAAAATTAATGATACTAAATGGACCTATAATTTAGCTAATAAAAAAATGACATTAGGACTATCTTATGTTGATGGACCTGATTTAGTATTTGAACGAAAATAAAATTTAACCTTACTATTAAAATTCAATCATAATTCCAATTGATGGTAACACCGTTCCATTTGTATTTTCAATTTCTGAAACTTTATAAGCGCTAGGATTTGTTGGGTCAACAACTGGATTTCCAGACGCATCTCGTTCTACATCAATAAATGGCTGTCCTTCTGCCTGAAAATTATAAACATTCTGTATATCTACATACAAATTAAATGCCCATTTATTAAAATACCACTGCTTATCTATTCTAAGATCTAAAAAGTGCGCATCTGGGTTTCGTTCTTGATTTATCCTATCATAATCAAAAATACCTTGTTGGTTCACATCCCAAATGGCAGCAGTAGATGAAAGTTCAATATCATAAGGTGTAAAAGGAGCACCACCAAGATATCTAAATTTTAAACCCATTTCCCAACCTTTATTAAATTTCTTACCTGCCGTAATATTTAAAATATGTCTATTATCCCAAGATGAAGGAGTTAATTCATTATCGTTATTTGAAAATTCGCTCTTCACAAATGTATAAGACAAAATACCATAAATAGAAGAACTTAATTTTTGCTGAACTAAAAATTCAACCCCATATGTTTTCCCTATAGAAGTTGAAGTGGCAGGTTCATTACCAATAACTCCAAAATCTCCTCCTAAATTCGCAAGCGAAATACGATCTCTTAATAAAAACGGGTAATTATCATAGTTTTTAATAAAACCTTCCAATGTTATTTTAGACAATCTGGTTGGGTTATATTCTAATCCAGCAATCAAGTGGTTCGCACTAATGTAAGTTATGTTATTCTCCTTATTCACTAAAACATTTGAATTATCTCTATACCCCATTACTGTATAAGCAGGTAATTGAAAATAACGACCAATATTAAAATTGAAATTGAAATCTTCTATCAATGTATAGGATGCTGAAAATCTTGGTGAAAACTGCTTAATTGGGTTATTCATTTCATTTGAATAATCATTAAAATCTGTTCTAAAACCAAATGACAGCAATAATCTATCATTAAAAAATTCTTTACTAAGCTGCGAAAAAAGTGCGTATTTATTCAGTTTTAATTCAGAATCGAAGTCAATAGTGCTTATTGCTCCGTCAAGTTCAATTTTGTTAAATGTTGAATTTTTGTAGGTCGCATTTTCAAATCCTATTCCTAAGTTCCATTTCCAACCATTTTTCCGATAGGTATTTTCTATCCTCAGTTTATTCTCAATTTCCTCAGAATTATAATCTAATAACAGTAAATCTTGTTGTTCAATATTACCTTGATATTTTATAGCGCTATTGCTTAAATGATTTCTACTTATTACAAAATTTTGAAAACTATTTGATGCAAAATGCTTCCAGTTAGCCCCAACAGTATAATTCCATTGTTTATTTACCGGTAAATTTCCTAAAATATAATTATTTCTTTTAATGTCTTCCTCATCATCTAAACCATCATTTACGTCTTTATTTAATTCAAAATCATCAATAGCTCCAAGACCAATAATTGTTACTCTATTTTTATCGTCAACCTTTATAGTTTGTTTGTATTGAAAATCATTATAAGTAGGCAAAAAAGGTAGGTTTAAAGCTTTAAAAAGTAATTGTAAGTAAGAGCGCCTTGCTGAAAAAATAAAGGTAGATTTTTCATCTATAGGGCCATCTAAAGTAAGTCCAATATCACTCGATCCAACCATTAAAGAACCTCTTAACTTTTCATCATTCCCTTCAATTTGCTTGAACTCCATAACTGAACTCAATGAATTCCCTCTATTTGCAGGAAATGCACCTGCATAAAAATCTACCTCTTGAATAAAATTAACATTAATCATACCTACTGGTCCTCCTGAAGAACCTTGTGTTGCAAAATGATTAATGTTTGGAATTTCAATCCCATCAAGATAAAACCTATTTTCATTTGGAGCACCACCACGAACAATGATATCATTTCTAAATGAAACAGAAGAAGCAACACCAGGTAAAATTTGTATTACTTTGGAAATATCTCTATTACTACCAGGATTTCTGTAAATTTCAGAAGCTCCAATTGTACGAACACTAACGGGACTTTCCTCTGGTCTGTTAAACGGTGATTTACTAATTAGAATTTCATCTAAAGCCGTACTTTCTTCTACTAAAGCAAAATCAAGTGTGGTGGTTCTTGTAGAAGTTACTCTTACTTCATAAAATACTTTTTTCTTAAATCCTAAAAAAGAACAAACCACATTATAGGTTCCTGGTTTTAAATTTTCTATTTGATAGTTTCCATCAATATCTGAAGTTGTACCAACTGATGTACTATCAATAACAATAGAAGCAAATGCTATTGATTCATTATTTATACTATTAAAAACTCTTCCTTTAATAGTACTGGTCTGTGCAAAAACAGTACTCAAATTCATCAAAAAGAGACTAACTAAAACTATTTTTTTTAACATGTTTATTCCAACTTACAATTTTTAATGGTTCAAAAATACAATTGATAGATCACACCATTAAATTTTTACTATTTTTTTTTAAATTTAATCACATTACTAGAATAATTTGTATTTTTAAATTTTATAGCTTTTTTTATATATGGATTTCAATATACCCTTATTTGCTGGAATTATTGCTGCAGTTGCTCACGTAATTTCTGGACCAGATCATTTAGCCGCAGTAACTCCATTTGCTATTGAAAGTAAAAAGAAAGCATGGAAAGTTGGTTTATTTTGGGGTTTCGGGCATTTATTAGGAATGCTTTCAATAGGTGTTCTTTTTTTACTATTCAAAGAGTTTATACCTATCGAAAAAATTTCAGCCAACAGTGAAAAATTCGTTGGATTCTTATTAATAGGATTGAGTATTTGGATTTTTTCTCAAATTTTTAGAAAGGAAAAAAATCACACACATACCCACGTTCATAGTGAAACAAATCATATTATTCATAAACATCCACATCAGCATGACTCTGTATCAAATCATAGCCATACACACAAAAATATAAGACATAACAATATTGCATCTTTATCTTTTGGTTTTGTTCATGGATTGGCTGGTATTGCTCATTTTTTATTGTTTTTACCTGTTCTTGGTTTTAAATCAAATTTTGATTCCACTCAGTATATTATAGGATTTGGAATTGGAACGCTGGTTGCAATGATTTCTTATGCTTTTGTAATAGGACGTATTTCTCAAGTCTCAAAAAATAACCACAATGCTAATTTTTTTAAAGGCATTCGATTTGCAAGTGGATTATTTGCATTAATAATAGGTATTTATTGGGTTCTTTCTAACTAACAAATACGAGGTAACTGTTCACCAACTAATGGGCTTACAATTCGCTTTCCTCCAATCAAGCTTTGCATCACAACTTTATTTGGATGCTCAGTGGTGATTTCACCAACTATTGCAGCATTTTGTCCTTTTTCATGAGCTCGCATCAGTGCTAGTACTTCCGCTGAAATGCTTTTATCTACTACTACTAAAAAAACACCTTCATTAGCAACATACATAGGATCTAGACCCAGCATTTCACAGGCTGCTGACACTTGTTTTTCCATTGGTATTGATACCTCTTTTAAAAAAACACCTTTTGAAATATCATTGGCTATTTCATGTAAAACAGTGCCTAAACCGCCACGCGTAGGATCTCTAAAAAGTTTAATTTTATCCCCAAATTTGTCTAGTAAATCTTTGACTAAAAAGTTTAAATTAGTTGAATCACTTTCAATAGTTGATTCAAATTCCAATCCTTCTCGTTCACTCATAATAGCCATTCCATGTTGTGCTATAAAACCATTCACTAAAATTTGATCCCCTTCTTTTATGTTATGAACTGAAATATTTGCCTTTGGATGCATGGCTCCAAAACCTGTGGTGTTTATAAAAATTTTATCACCTTTTCCTCTTTCAACTACTTTAGTGTCACCAGTAATTATTAATACTCCACTTTCATCAGCTGCTTTTTTTATCGATTGTACAATTTCAATAAATTCAGTTACTTTAAGTCCTTCTTCAATAATAAAAGCCAATGATAAATACTTTGGAATAGCACCACACATGGCAACATCATTTACAGTTCCATGAACTGACAAATCTCCAATATTCCCACCTTTAAAAAATATAGGAGTTATTACAAAACTGTCAGTTGAAATGGCAATTTCCCCTTCGATTTTTACAATTGAACCATCGTGTTTTTGATCTAAAAATGGATTACTAAAAGTTTTAAATATTATTTTATCTAATAAATTTCTGGTTAATTCTCCCCCACTTCCGTGACCTAAATTAATGGTTTCAAATCCTAAGTTTTCAATATTCATTGTTAATCTATTAAATTAGTTGAAAAATGATAATAAGCAGCACAAGCCCCTTCTGAAGAAACCATTGGAGCTCCCAACGGATTCGAAGGCTTACAAGCTTTTCCAAATTGCTCACATTGATGTGGCTTTTTTATACCTCGTAAAATTTCACCAGCAATGCAATTTGAATTTTCTGGTACTTTTATATCACTTATATTAAATTTTGCTTCAGCATCGAATCTTCTATATGCTTCTTTTATGACATAACCACTTTTTGGAATTTTTCCAATTCCTCTCCACTCTCTAGCGCCTATTTCAAAAATCTTTTCTATAACTTTTATAGCTGATATATTACCTTCTTCTTTAACAACTCTAGCATATTGATTTTCTAAGTCAAATCTTCCTTCTTCCAATTGTTTTACTGCCATATAAATTCCTTGAACCAAATCTAAAGGTTCAAAGCCTGTTACCACAATTGGAATTTTATACTTTTTAACTAATGGATAATATTCTTGCAATCCCATAATGGCGCATACATGTCCTGCACCTAAGAATGCATTAATCGTACTCAACTCATCAGATAAAATAGCTTCCATTGCAGGTGGAACTAAAACATGAGATGCCAATATTGAATAGTTATCAATATTCTCTTTTTCTGCATGTAATACTGAAAGGGCATTTGCTGGTGCTGTTGTTTCAAAACCTACAGCAAAAAATACCACTTCTTTATCAGGGTTTTGTTTGGCAATTGAAACCGCTTCAATTGGAGAATATAAAACACGTAAATCACCACCAAGAGCTTTCGCTTCCAATAAACTTTTTTTACTTCCTGGAACCCGAATCATATCGCCATATGAACAAACAATTACTCCTTGTTCTAATAATTCAATAGCCTTATCAATTAGATTTAAAGGTGTTACACAGACCGGACAACCAGGACCATGAATCATT
The DNA here is from genome assembly GCF_013041805.1 of Lutibacter sp. Classification (GTDB taxonomy): domain Bacteria; phylum Bacteroidota; class Bacteroidia; order Flavobacteriales; family Flavobacteriaceae; genus Lutibacter. The sequence goes on along the minus strand of NZ_JABDRI010000019.1, from coordinate 26,141 downwards.
CTTACTTTTTCAGGAAGTAATTCTAAAATTCCATTTTTTACCAAACCGTGAGTTTGTCCACCACAAATTTCCATAATATTCCATTCACGAGTAGTTATTTTGTGAATTTCATCTAACATTTTTTTAGTGGCCTCTAAATTTCTATATTCAGATAAATATTTCATTTCTAGTTTTTAATATTTAGGTAGTACATAAGTTGTCCAAATGAACAATTTTCATCGTTTGGTGATAAATTCTTATGAAAATACAAATTTATTTCTTTTGGCGCTAATTCAAGTAACATATCAACCAATGTTGCATTTTGAAAAACACCACCACTACAAGCAACATGTTTGTATTTATTTGATATAGCATTTTCAACAATTACATGTGCCAAAGTGTATAAGAAGTTTAGAATTATACGCTCTTTAGAATTCCCATTTTTGAAATCTACTCCAATATTTTCAATAATTTCTTTTGAAGAAATTCCATTTTCAATAGTATTTAAATAACTTTTACAAGAACTTAATTTGTAATCAATTACCTTATTTTCCATTAAAATTGCAGCCTCTCCTTCATATGAATTGTAATCAACAATATTTAATAATGAACAAACCGCATCAAACAACCTTCCAACAGAAGAAGTTTTTAGAGTATTTGACTTTTTTAAGGTTATATATGTTTTTAGTTCGTTTGAAGTAAATTTTTCAGTAACCAATTCATACTTTTCTTCAGAAATTAAAGACAGTAATGAAACACGAGGTTCTTTTGCCATTTTATCTCCTAACAACCAATCAAAATACTCAAAATGATTTATTCTATCAATCTTATTTTCCTCATAATTAAAAAATTCTCCACCCCAAATAGTGGCATCATCTCCAAAACCAGTACCATCAAAAACTACTCCTAAAACTTTTTCATTAAACAAATTATGTTCTCCCAAAATTGCGGAAAAATGTGCCTCATGATGTTGTACCTCTACTATCGTAGAGTTAGTCTTTTGTGCTAACTCTTTCCCATACTCGGAGCTATGATAATTTGGATGTTTATCTATTAAAATAATACTTGGTTGTTGCTCAAAAACAGTTAGAAACGAACCTGTTGTTTCTATAAAACGGTTATAAACATCATAATTTTCTAGATTTCCAATATACTGGCTTATGTACAAATATTGGTTCGGATAAAAAGCAACACTGCTTTTTAAATCAGCACCCATTGCCAGTATTTTTTCATTAGAATTTATATTGCAATCTAAATAATTTGGAGCTAAACCACGTGAACGGCGAAATAAAATTTGTTGTTTAAATTTAGTGCTAAATTTTACAACTGAATCGTCTTGAGGTTGTTGAATTTTAAGGTTATGCTGTAAAAAATAGTCCGCAACTTCCTTTAATTTTTCAAAAGCATCTTCGTTTTTACTTGTTATTGGAGAACCATAAATATTTCCGCTTGTTGCAACAATTGGAAAGTCTAACTCATTCGCCAATAATTGTAAAATTCCAGTATATGGCAGCATAACTCCAAGTTGTTTTAAGCTTGGAGCTATTGCATTTAATGCTAAATTTCCCTTGTAATTATGGGAAGAAATAATAGTAATTGGACGCACAACTGAAGTTAAACTTTTAAGCTGTTGTTCGTTTAAAATAAACTCCGTTTGAAGCTGTATAAGTGAAGGATACAAAACTGCAAAAGGCTTTTTCGGTCTATTTTTTTTTACTCTTAATTTATTGACAACCTCCTCATTATCAGCTTGACAACATAATAAATATCCACTTGTGTTTTTAATTGCTATTATATGCCCATTTGAAAGTAAATTATTAATTTTTTGAAACAAATTTAACTCTGAAGTTTCTACTATTTCTCCTTTTTTATTAATCAATTTTAATGAAATACCACAAGTTGAACAGGTATTCGTTTGTGAATGAAAACGCCTATTACTTGGATTCATATATTCATCTTCACAAGTTGTACACATTGGAAATTCATGAATACTAGTGTTTTTTCTTTCAAAAGGAAATGTTTCGGTTATTGCATATCTTGGTCCACAATTAACACAGGTTGTAAAAGCATAATTATAGCGATGATTATTAGTGCTTTTAATATCGTTTTTACAATCTTCACAAATAGCAAAATCAGGAGTTAATGGTAAATTTAATTGTCCATCTTTACTTGAAGGAATAATTTTAAAATCCTCAAAATTTTGAAATTCAATCTCTACTATTGAACTCTCTTTTATAGAGGAAACCGGCGGAGGAAAATTTAATAATTTATTGTAAAAATCTTTAACACACTTTTCTATTCCTGAGACATAAATAATTACTCCTATTTCATTATTTGACACTGAACCAGACAACGAAAATTTTAACGCCCAATTATACACATGTGGTCGGAAACCAACACCTTGAACCAATCCGGAAATTAAAATTTTATATGTTTTAAGCATGAAGGAAACAAAAATTATCCCTATAAAATTACAATAATTTAAAGAATTTATAGGGATAATTTAAAGAAATAAAGCGTAATCTAAGTTGCTTTGTTTATTAATATTTTGCTTAATATTTCAGTAATTTTATCGGTTAAATTATGTATGCTATTTTGAACTTCGTTTGTTAAAGTTATGGTCATAGGAATCATTTCCTTTATTGAAACAGTTACTAATATAATTTTTGGTAATTGTCCTTGAAACTCTAACGCTTCAATCATATCTTTTAAACCAACATCATGAGCACTTAAAATACTTGGAAAATCAGCCGCAAATTTTGGGTATAACACACCAATTGTTCCTGGCGGTCTTTTATCCATAGTTGCATCAATAAAAATAACTAACGGATATTGAGATAAAATTGGCATTAAATTGAAACTTCCTGTTCCTCCATCCATAATATCTACATTGCTTGGCAAATCTAATTTGCTTAAAGCATGTATTGCATGAACTCCAACTCCTTCATCACCCATTAAATAGTTACCAATTCCTAGCACTAAAATTCTATCTTTTTTATCACTTTCTAAATAATTATGGGTTTGATAAAAAAGCTTTTGTAATTCAATTACATCATCTGAAATCATATTATTCTTTTGTTTCTTCTATATCAGTTTCTATAGTTTTTCCTTCTCTCATTTGTTCTGTTGCTCTTTTTATAATTTCAGATTCTGTTTCTTTAACTCTTTCTGAACGAATAAACTTAAAACCACTAAACATTGAAGATGCTTCTCCTCTTGCTTCCACATAATCATGGAATAAAACTAAATATACATGAATTATTGCAAAAGCCATAAATACCCAAGTCAAAATATGGTGTATATATCTGGTTAAAATATCACCACCAAGCATATTAGAAACCCACTTAAACATATTTGGGAACCACCAATCTGAAGTATCAGCAATTAAAGCTAAGCCTGTCACAACTTGAACTATAAAAAACAAGGCCATAATGAAATAAGAGAATGCTGCTAAATAATTGTGCCCAATACTAATATTGTGTAATTTATGCTCTTTGTCTTCCATTAAAAATATATCAACCTTTAGCACGTGAAATATATTTTTTAAACCTTTTTTGGTGTAAGGAATAAAATTACGCCAGTTAGCAAATTGATTTCCAGCAAATGCCCAATACAATCTAAAAATAGAATTTGCGATTAATAAATAAGCTGTAATAAAATGAATCGCCCTTACATAACCAAACCAATGAGAATTTGTTGCCTCTACATTTGTATTGATTGCTGGAGGGTCCGCAATAATAAAACCTGTTATAGTTAACACTAACATTGAAAATACAGTTACCCAATGAAATAGTCGCACAGGCAATTCCCATACATATACTCTTTTAAAATTAAATGTTGTTGCCATTACTTACAAGTTTAAATTAAATACTACAAGATCCATCAAGTTGAACTTGACTTACATGCTTACCGTGTTCATCATATAAATGTACAGCACAAGCTAAACAAGGATCAAATGAATGTATGGTTCTTAAAATTTCTACTGGATTTTCTGGATCTTCAATAGGAGTTCCAATTAATGCTGATTCATAAGCTGACATTTGACCTTGAGGGTCTCGTGGTCCTGCATTCCAAGTTGTTGGAACTACCATTTGATAATTTTCTGTTTTTCGGTCTTTAATTTTAATCCAATGAGCTAAACCACCTCTAGGAGCTTCCATATAGCCAACTCCTTTAGCTTCTTTTGGCCAAGTTGTAGGATCCCATTTTTCCATATTAGCCATTCGGGTGTCTCCATTTTTAATATTTCCAATTAATTGGTCGAAAAATTCAAGACCCCAATCTGCTAATAATTTAGATTCTAATCCTCTAGCTGCAGTTCTACCAAGTGTTGAAAGTAATGCAGATACAGGAACATCTAAAGCTTTCAAAGCGCCATCTACAACATTTTTATACTCTGGTATTCCTTTAGCATACCCTATTAACATTCTTGACAATGGACCAACTTCCATTGGTTTTCCTTGCCATCTTGGTGTTTTTACAAAGCTATATTCTTTATCAACATCTAAATAATCATATGGTGGTTTTGGCCCTGTATAATTAATATCTGTTTCTCCATCATAAGGGTGTAAACCAACTTCATTTCCATCTTTATAATTATACCAAGATTTATTTACAAATTCTTGAATTTCACCAGTGTTTTCTAGGTCAACTTCGTGAACTTTACTTAAATCTCCATTTAAAATTACACCTTGTGGCCATTTAAAACTAGCAGGATTTCTATAATGATCGGTTGGTAAATCTCCATAAGATAAATAATTATTGAATTTAGAGCCTCCTATTGCTCCCCAATCTTTATAGAAAGATGCAATTGCTAATAAATCTGGAACATAAACTTCATTAATAAATTTATGTGCATCTTTTAATAATTGACCTACGTAAGCCAATCTTTCAGTATTTAAACCTCCAGCATCATTTACATTAATTGCACTAGCCATACCTCCTACTAAGAAATGAGGATGTGGATTTTTACCACCCAAAATGGTATGAACTTTTACAATTTCTTTTTGCCATTCTAGTGCTTCTAAATAATGTGCAACTGCTAATAAATTAACCTCTGCAGGTAGTTTCATTGCTTTGTGCCCCCAATAACCTTTGGCAAAAATTCCTAATTGGCCACTGTCAACAAACTTTTTAATACGTGTTTTTACATCAGAAAAATAGCCTGGTGAACTATTTGGCCATTTTGATATACTTTGAGCCAATTCAGATGTTGCTTTTGGATCAGCATTTAAAACTTGAGTTATATCTACCCAATCTAATGCGTGCAAGTGATAAAAATGAACCACGTGATCTTGCATTGCATGTGATACTGTGATAATATTTCTTGCAATCTCAGCATTTGGTGGAATTACAATATCTAATGCGTCTTCTACTGATCTAATTGAGGCAATTGCGTGTACTGTGGTACAAACCCCACAAGTACGTTGCACAAATGCCCAAACATCTCTAGGGTCCCTATTTTGAACTATCTTTTCCATTCCTCGAACCATTGTTGAAGACACATAAGCATTTGTTACTTTACCTTCAGTAATTTCTGCTTCAACACGTAAATGTCCTTCTATTCGAGTAATTGGATCTATTACTATTCTATTTGCCATGATTAGTTATTTTAAGCTTTAATATTTCTTTCGTTTTCCTCACCACATTCTTCTGCTTCACGTAATTCTTTTTTCTTTGCGATATTGGTTGCTAGCGCATGCACAACAGCAGCTCCTGCTGCAACTCCAACTGTAACTTTTCCAATAGTATCCGCTGAAGATTCAATTCCTATGCCTGGAATATTCATTAATCTTTCAGTAAATGGACTATTGTCCCAGAAGTCCGGCTCACTGCATCCAATACAAGGATAACCTGATTTAATAGGGAAACTAACACCGTTATTCCATCCCATAGATCCACAAGCATTATAAGAAACTGGACCTCTACAGCCTAATTTATATAAACAATATCCATCTTTAGCTTCTTGGCTATCAAAACTTTCTGCATATAAACCTGCATCAAAATTTGGTCTTCTATAGCACGTATCGTGTACTCTCTTTCCATAAAATTGTTTTGGTCTACCTAAAGAGTCTAATTCTGGAAGTCTTCCAAACGTAGCGTAATGCATAACTACACCTGTCATAACCTCCGCTATTGGAGGACAACCTGGAACTCTAATTATTGGTTTATCTTTTATAATTGCATCTACTGGAACAGATCCAGTTGGGTTTGGATGTGCAGCTTGTACTCCACCCCAAGATGAGCAACTACCAAATGTAAGAATTGCAGCAGCACCTGCAGCAGACTCTTTCAAAATATCAATTGCTGTTCTACCTCCTATTGAACAATAAACGCCATCATCTTTCATCGGGATAGCGCCCTCAACTACTAAAATGTAATTTCCATAATTCTCTTTCATTGACTCTTGCTTTGCTTCTTCTGCATTATGCCCTGAAGCTGCCATTAAGGTTTCCGTATAATCTAATGAGATATGATCTAAAATTAAATCGGCAACCAAAGGGTGATCCGATCGAATAAAAGATTCTGAGCAACCTGTACATTCTTGGAAATGCACCCAAATAACAGGTATACGCTTTTTGGTTTCCATTGCTTTAGTAACTTGACCAATCATTGACGCCTCAAATCCCATGAAGGCGGTCATATAGGTTGTAAACTTAATGAAATCTCTACGTGAATATCCTTTTTCTATGATACTTTCATAATAGGTTTTCATTTTTTTAGAAGAGTTAGACATATGCAAAATTTTAAGTGTTATTTAAAAGTAGTATGCTCTTCATATATATTACAAAAAAGCACCGAACTAAATTATAACAAATTATTTAATTTAACAACCATAACAATCTAATATAGAATGATTTAAAATAAGGTAATTTTATCTTTTATTGTAACAATTGTTACCTCTTTTACGTTTGTGATTTTTATAAATTGCTTTCCAATTATATAATTTGTAATTTTGAGTTTATCGTTTTAAAGTTATGCATGAATTATCTATAGCAATGGGAATTGTTAAAATTGCAGAAGATGAAACTGCAAAAGCAAACATAAATACAGTTACAAAAATTGAGTTAGAAATTGGTACTTTATCTGGAGTTGAAATAGATTCTTTAAATTTTGTTTGGGATAGTGCAGTTAAAAATACCGTGCTTGAAAAAGCTGAAAAACAAATTTTTATTATCAAAGGAAAAGGAAAATGTGCTGATTGTGATACTGAATTTAATATGAATAAAATTTATGATTGCTGCCCTAATTGTGGAAGTAATTTTAAAGGTATATTGCAAGGAAAAGAATTAAGAGTAAAAGCGTTAGAAGTAATTTAAATAGTTATAATTATGTGCGGAACTTGTGGCTGCGGATCAGATTCAAATGGTCCAACAATAATAAAACCTGGAGAACATAAACATACTCATCACGAACATCACCATCATCACGATGGGCATTCTCATTCTCATGGTGATCACGACCATCATCACGATGGGCATTCTCATTCCCACAGTCATTCTAACGACCCGAAGCATAAAATTTTAGAAATTGAACAAGATATATTACAAAACAATGAGGTTTTAGCAGCTAGAAATAGAGGTTTCTTTGAAGCCAAAAATGTTTTTGCTTTAAATTTAGTAAGTTCTCCCGGATCTGGAAAAACATCTATTCTAGAGCGTACTTTGGCCGATTTAAAAGATGAAATACCTTTTTATGTTATTGAAGGGGATCAACAAACACTAAATGACGCAAATAGAATTGATGCCTTATCAATACCTGTAATTCAAATCAACACAGGAAAAGGTTGTCATTTAGAAAGTGATATGGTTTTTGATGCTGTAAAGCAATTGGAAATGAAAAATGATTCTATTTTAATGATTGAGAATGTTGGGAACTTAGTGTGTCCATCTATGTTTGATTTGGGTGAAAACAAACGAGTTGTAATTATAAGTACTACAGAAGGTGAAGATAAACCGATTAAATATCCTGATATGTTTCATACTTCAGATATTTGTATCATCAATAAAATAGATTTAATTCCATATTTAAATATTAATCTTCAAAAATTAAAGGATTATGCCTTACAAGTAAATCCTAATTTGCAGTTTTTTGAAGTGTCAGCAACTACAGGCGAAGGTATGGAAAATTGGTATAAATGGTTACGAGAAAATATCTCTTAGCTAGTCTTTTTTGCGTTAGTGATTGAAATGGTATCCTTTTTTTAAACTAAGCAAAAAAAAGATATAACGAAAAGCGCAACCTGAAAAGGAACGCCCAAAATAATTAATTGAATTTAGAAACTTGAAAAAATATGTGTTTATCAATTCCAGGAAAATTAATAGAAATCACCTCTCAGTTAGATGAAACTTTTAGAATTGGAAAAGTATCTTTTGACGGTATTTTAAAAGAAGTTAGTTTAACTTTAGTACCAGAAGCAAACGTGGGCGACTATGTGATGGTTCACGTAGGTGCCGCAATTTCTACCATTGACGAAGACGAAGCTAAAAAAACGTTTGACCTCTTAAAAGAATTAGGAGAACTCCACGATTTGGATGTTGCAGAAGGTAATTAAAAATCAAAATTCCAATTAAACACATCGGTCCTTAAACCAAAAGAAACCCATGTTGAATTGGTTTTGTCAAATGCACCTGTTGGCGCATCTGGATTGAAGTTTCTAAAAGTAATTCCTCCAAACAATTTTAAGTTAGTTGATGGATTTACCAAATAACCAACTTGTAAATCACCTATAAAAACAGTTGCCGTATTACCTTGTCCAATTTCATTTTGATAATCTGAAGCTCTATTATCATTATCTGCAAAAACATTTCCGCCATAACTAAATGTATCTGATCCGTTATTAAAATCGAATCCTTTTTCACCAATTATTACTTTTGAATTTACAAACCATCTATCCTTTGTATATCTAGCAATTCCTATCACTTCTTTAAAATTCGATCCCCACAAATGGGCTAACGGTTGATTGTTATGACCGTAATTTAAATTTAACTCATCATGAGAATAAGTATATGGCCTTACCGCATTGTACTCTGCTTGTAAGTATAAGTTATTAATTTGAAATGCATTATGGTATTTTACTCCAAATTGAATACCATATTTATTTGCCCACCAACCATTACTTCCTGTTATTTCAGAACCTCTAAAATCATCTAAGATAAGTTGTGAGTACAATGAAAGATTGGTTTTTAATTTATATTTTAAACTCAATCCTAGCAAGGTATTTCCAGCTCTAGATCCAGTTGAAAACTCAGCAGCTGTGTAAAAAATAAGCGGATTTAGATAATTTACATCAAAACCTCTATCGTTTGTATCTTCCCAAATAACAGTTTCAAACAATCCAATATTTAATTTTTTAGTGGCATTCCAACTTAAATAATGAATCGCCATAAACTTTTGTCTATAAGCACCATCAACTGTTAATTCTGGTCTAACATCTTGCATCCACATCCATAAATTCGTGTATTTTATTTTCCAGAAATTAGTATTTATCTTAAAATATGGGTATGGTGATGCCACATCAGACAAAAATAATGAACGATACCCATCACCAATAAAGTTTTTACCATTTCCAAATTGAAAATTAAACGTACTATTTGGCGTAAATGAAATATAAGCTTCAGCAACTGGATAGTCATAAGCATCTGAATTAAATTCTTTTGCAATCCCACGTCCTGGAATCATAGCGGGGTTACCACCATCTGGCCTTAAATATTCAGCGTACTTATTCACATAATCTGCAAATCGTCCCTGACTTTCATAAAAGCTAGTTGAAAAATTAAACTTTTTGCCAATTCCACCATTGATATGAATTGCTCTAGTATTGTTAAATGTGCTAATGCCTTCACTATCATTTCCAATTTGTAAATCTGCTCCAGGATCAACCGTAAACCAAAAATTGTCTCCTTTCACAAAAGCCATATGCTCATTCAATAGCTTTTTACCAAACCAAGTAGATTTTGGTTTTATTAGTTTATTTTTTTGCGCATCTAAATCTACATATTTAGTAACTTCAGCATATACATATGGTTTTACTGCTGTATGTGAATTATACGTTTGATTTAAATAATAATCGTAGGAATTATATTCTGCGTGTGTAAAAGGTATATTTAATTCGCTTTTATGTTCAGGAAATAATGTGTTTATTGCTGCCTTTTTAAACGGCTCCTCTTGAATTTGAAGAACTTTAACTTTTTCAACTTTCTCGGCAATTACTTCTTGAATATTATTTTTTAACGGAATAGCTAATGGGAAAACAAACTGCATTTCAATAGGATGATTATTGAATTTTGCAGGTGTAATTCTAGGCAAAGTTGCAAAAACTCTCTCAACTTCAGTTTTTAATTCCTTATAAGGTGAATTAACATAAATTACTTTGAAATCACCAGACGTAGTAACTAAAAAAACAATATTTACAGTACCATTAAAATTTTCTTGTTGTATACTTTGGGGTATATTAAATTCGTTTACAATCGCTCTTTTAACTTCATTTTTAAAACAAGAGGGCATCTCAGAAACATCAACTTCAATACAAGCTTCAAAAACAGGATATTTTTCTGTTTGAGAAAAACCTGAATAGACAGAAAAGAGGAAAATAAAACTAAAAATAAATTTCTTCATAGTTACATTACAAGAGTTTCGTTATTTTATTATTACTCAATTTATATTTTTCACTACTCTCTTTACAAGTTGCTATATTATTTTCATCGAAATCTAATCTATGACCATATTCACTAATCCAACCTATTTGCTTGGATGGATTTCCAACAACCAATGCATACGGTAAAACCTGTTTTGTTACTACTGCTCCTGCACCAATAAAAGCATATTCACCTATTTCATTTCCACACACAATTGTTGCATTTGCTCCAATACTCGCTCCTTTTTTAACTAAAGTTTGTGAATACTCTCCACGTCTAACAATGGCACTTCGTGGATTTATAACATTCGTGAATACCATAGAAGGCCCTAAAAAAACATCATCTTCGCACACTACCCCAGAATAAATAGAAACATTGTTTTGTACTTTTACATTTTTACCCAGAACAACATTAGGTGAAATAACAACATTTTGACCAATATTACAATTTTCTCCAATTTTTGAATTTGGCATTATATGACTAAAATGCCAAATTTTAGTTCCTTTACCAATGTCACAGCCTTCATCAATTACAGCTGTCGTATGTGCAAAATAATCTTCCATCTTTAATAACCTTGCTTTCCAATACCACCATCAGCAATTAACTTTGCAGATGAAGTTCCTATACGTGTAACACCTAATTCAACCATTTTTACAGCGTCATCAAAACTTCTAACTCCTCCAGCAGCTTTTGCAGGCAGCGGCTTTGCGTTTTCTACTATTAATTTCATTGCTTCAAAAGTTGCTCCATTAGGCTTACCTTCTTCCGTTTTATAAAAACCTGTAGATGATTTTACAAATACTTTAGCAGCTTTTTCTTCTCCAAAATTATCCAGTACCACATCTCTAATTAATTGTGTTATTGAAATAATTTCTTCATTGGTTAAAGCTGCAATTTCAATAATCCACTTTGCAACTTTATTATTGTCTAAAGCTAGTTTAGTACCTTTATACACTTCCGCTTTTACCAAATTAATCTTTCCTTCTTTAAAAGCATCATAATTTACAACATAATCTAATTCATCCACATCATTGTCAATTGCTATTTGAGCTTCATCTAATTTTTCACTGGTACTATTTGTCCCTTCATGAAAACCTATTACCGTACCTATAAATGTTTCAGAATTAGCTTTTTTCACTATTTCACGAGCCATTGCAACAAATTGCGGTCGAATCATAGCTAAAACAAAATTATTTTCAATTGCTTCAACAACTAACTCTTGTACATTTTTTTTAGTCGCTTCTTCTGAAATGTTAGCCTGCACAGCGGTTTTTAAATATGTAGAATCTAAATATTTATTTACTTTCATATTTCTATTTTATTTTACGAAAATACTAATTTACAAAACATAATAGTTTATAAATTAACTTTAGTTCATAAAAAAATCCCGCATATGCGAGATTTTTAAAACATCTTTTATATTTATTCAACTTTAAAAACAATTGGCAAACCATACTTAACACCTACCGGTCTACCTCGTTGTCTACCAGGTGTAATATGTGGAAGTAACTTAATCACTCTAATGGCTTCAGCTTGCAGTTTTTTATGAGGTGCTCGTGCTTGAATATCTACAATATCTCCATTTTTATCTATTTTAAACATTACAAAAATTCGTTGAATTGTTCCTTTCTCAAGACCAAGATCTGATGCGAGCTCAGCATTAAACCTTTTTGAAACAAACTTAGTCATCTGTGAAGAAAAGCAAGCTCTAAGTTCTGAATTATTACCTGAACATCCAGGGAAAACTGGAACATCTTCTATAACCATAAAAGGAACATCTTCTACCACTTCCTCTTCTTCTACAACTGAAATGACATCTTTATCAATATCTATTACTATGGCATCTGTTTCATCGGTTTCTGTGGACTCTATAAGTGTTTCTATAACCTCCACTTCATCTTCAACTTGTACAATTTTATCTGGTAACGTTAATTTTGCAGGTGGTTTAATTTCTGGTTCAAGAACTTTAACTTCAATATTCTCTTCAGTATCATCCACAATTGTATAATTTCCAACAATTTCTTTGATAGGATTCGGATACGATTTCATATTCATAAATTCATAAACAATAAATAAGGACAATACCAATCCTAATTGGATTAATATTTTACTATAATTTTCGAGGGCGGCGTTTGGATATTTTTTAATTTGCATTTTGCCTTGTTTTAAGTTAAACAAGAATTACTTCTAAAAACTGCTTTACAGTATATAGTATAATGCAAGAAATTGGAAAATGAAATACTTATAGTGCAATATCTTGCAAGATAATTATCATACTAAAGTTACGATAATTTTACCTTAAAAACAATATTTCATAAAAAAAAGGCTCAACCAATTAGTTGAGCCTTTTTTAATAATATGCTTTTGTACTTTTATTCTACTTTAAATGCAATTGGCAAACTGTACTTTACGCCTACCGGACGTCCACGTTGTTTTCCTGGAGTCATTTTTGGTAATAAATTTACAACTCTAATTGCCTCTTCTTGTAATCTTTTGTGCGGTGCACGGGCCATTACATTAGTAATGTTTCCTGTTTTGTCAATTTTAAACATTACAAAAATTCGCTTTACACCAGGTGACAAACCTAAATCTGAAGCTAAATCAGAATTAAATTTTCTATTTACGTGTTTTGTAATTTTCTCCTGTAAGCAAGCTCTAAGTTGATCTTTATTTCCTTTACAACCTGGATATACTGGTACATCTTCAATAATTGCAAAAGGTACATCTTCCATAACCTCTTCTTCTTCTTCAACCTCAATAATTTCTTCAACTTCAACAGCTTCATCTTCATCTGTTTCAGTAGATTCAATTACCGTCTCTTCAACTTCTTCCTCATCTTTAACTACTTCAATAACATCTGGAGCTGGAGGTGGTGGTGGTTTAACCTCTGGTGGTTTAACTATTTCGAGTTCTAATTGTTCTTCCTCATCTTCCATATTTAAAACTACAGGACCAAGGTCTCCAATAACTCTATCATATGTCTTTTTTTCAATTGCTAAGTAAACTACAAGTAGTGCTAAAACTAAACCTAGTTGCATAAACAACTTACTGAAATTTTCTAGATTTGCTTTTGGATTCTTTTTAATTTGCATATGTAAAATATTTTAATAGTGTGCTAATTTAATAATTTTAATATATTAAACAAGTATATTTTTTTATTTCATTCTATTTTTAAAGAAAAATCCTCTAAAAAAAGCCCAAGCGATTATAATTCCAATAAAATTTGCAATAATATCTAACAAATCAGCCTGTCTATATGAAGTTAAAGCTCCTTGTAAAACTTCAATAATTATGCCATAAAAAAACACAGCAACAATTATTAAACTTTCTTTGATTTTTAGCTTTACACTTTTATAAAAAGCTAATTGCCAACTTAATGTTAATGCAAAATAAGCTGAGAAATGCAATATCTTATCAATAAAATTAACTTGAGGTAATTTAATGGCATTATCTAATGAAATTAAACTACCTACCGAAATTAAAATTGTTAAAAAGAATGCTATAAAAAAATAAAAATTACGCTCCAATTAGCTCTTTATATTCTTCGGCTGATAATAATTCATCTATTTGAGAAGCATCAGAAATAGAAATTTTAATCATCCATCCTTCTCCGTAAGGGTCTGAATTTACTTTTTCCGGTTCATCTTCTAAACCCTCGTTAAAATCGGTTACTTCACCAGTTAAAGGCATTAATAAATCTGAAACAGTTTTCACTGCTTCTACAGATCCAAAAACATCTTCTTTTTCTACAGTTTCATCAACCGTGTCTACATCGACGTAAACAATGTCTCCCAATTCGCTTTGTGCAAATTCGGTTATACCTATTGTAGCTGTTTCACCATCAATTTTAACCCATTCGTGGTCTTTAGTGTATTTTAATTCTGCTGGAATATTCATTTTTATTTATTTATATTAATTAATTTCCTAAAACATATCTAACGCTTAACCCTGAACTTACTGATTGTCTAGGGAAAGTAGTTGAAATAGCATATTGAGATGAGCTCTGATCAAAGTAAAAAGATGCAGTTAAACTTTTACTAACAGCATAATCAGCGAAAAATTTTAAAGACAACAAACGCTGACCTCCCGTCACTTGATTATTATCTTGATCTATTGCTCTAATTATTGTAATATTATCTCTTAATGATATATCTGCTCTTAAATTTAAATCTCCTTTTAATTTAGTTAAATCGCCTCCAAACCTAAATTTCATTGCTAAGTCTTTTATTCTATATCCAAGTCCTACAACATATTCTGTGCCTTTTATTTGAGTAATTGTATTGTTATTAAAATTTAGTGTTAAACCCCTATCTTTATTAACTCTACCACTAAAAGAAAATGAATTTTTCATTTTTACATCTACTTTTAAAAGAGGTGAAAATTCTTCTATTAAATTAACATTTGTAAAAAGTGTTTTATTAAAATAGTTTCCAACAATATCGGTTTCTGCATAAGGGTCCTCTGCATTATATTCTAAGTTATTACTAAAGCTTGTAATTGAATATAATGAGTTATAACTATGAGACATTGAAAAGCTCCTAAAATGTTTTTTAAACCATTTCAGTTTCATAAATCCTTTATAATTCAATTTCCAGCCAGGGATTGGAATACTTTTAAATGCTTTCAAACTTACTTTTGATGCATCTTGGCCTGAATATGCGGCAATAAATGCAGGAAGTGAAACTTGTTGACTTGTGTCTCCGAAACCACTAATTGGTTGTCCAGATTCTAAAGCTAAACGTTCGGCTATTATTGCTCTATTTGCTTTAAATTCCTCAAAATTAACATCACTATTTTTAAATGATGTTTTTAACATATTATAACTAATACTAAAGTTTCCAAATTGAGTGATTGGAGAATTTGTATTTAAAATATTATCTATAACATCTAATTGTTGAGATGTACTTTTAGTGAATGTTTTATTTCCTCTAAATTCTAAATCAAAATCGTTAAAAGGTTCAACAGTAATTATTCCATCTAATTTGTTAAGATGTGTTCTGCTATACGTTCTATTGTAATACGGATCATCTGCACCCCGAGATAATAACCAGCCATTTTCAACAGCACGTTGTCTAATATCAATTTGACTACCAAATACAAAACCAAATGTAGGTGCTGGACTTCCTGAAAAATTATCTTGCCCTAAAAATCCAACTTCCGGTAAATAACCAGGTAAAAATGTACCATTATTTTCTGAATAATTAATACGAGCTTTTTTTACTGATGTTAGCAAATTGTAAAACGTTTGGCCTATTTTACCTCCTAGTGATTTATTCTTTTTAGCACTAACACTTCTTGGAGCATTTGGCATTTTAGGATTCGTTCTATTAGCAGGAGCCGGTTTTTTAGTAAACAACTTTTCTAATCCAATTGTTTTGTAAAACTTATTAAAATCTATGTCAGTTCCAAAAGTATAGGTATTCGCATTTTGAATTACATTACCTATTTTATCAACATAAGACTGTGATGCTGCTTGCCAATCAAAATCTGCTGTATATGCATAATCGGCTTTTATAAAATCTAAGTATGGAAGTTTATTAATTGGAATATTATAAGTAGCACTTAAAGTTTGGTGATAATGATTTGGCCTCCCAAGATTAAAAAAGTTATCCATAAGTTGAATATCGTCTGAGGCTTCAAAATCATCATAAATAAAATGATTTGCTGCTCTAAAATTAAACTGCAACGATTTTGTTAAGTTATAACCAATATTATAATCCCAATCAAACATAAAGCGTCGCTGCTTTAAGGTAGGTAATTCTGGTAAACCTTCTATTAAACTTCTTGATAACTGTTCGTTATAACTGCGAATAATATTTGAATTTACAGAAATAGTTGAAGGCAATAAATTTAAATTAAAGTCCTTAATTAATCGTAAATACTTACTATTTAATAACTCCCAATTTTTAAATGGTTCAATACTTTTACTCTCAAAACTGTAATTATAATTTGCTGAAGCCCGAACATTTTGATCTACGTATTTCTGAATATTATAATCTTTGTGGTACGTTTCACTAAAAGCATATGAAACAGATACGTTTTCTACATTATAAAATTTAGGTTTTTTTGTAGATTCAGGATTATAATCTTTTCTTACGTTAATTAAACTTATACTTCTTCTCTTTGTATAATCTCTTGAATTTTTACTATTTGGATTTATATCAGCTGCATCTTCAAAAAGAACATCTTGATATTGAGGATCGAATTTTGGATCTTTAAATTCTTCTGAAATACTATAATTTAAAGGTAATTTTATTCCCCACTGTTTTGGTAACAACTGCCCAACGTTTATGTTGGTTACCACATCATATAGTTTTGTTTCCTCTTGACTACGTTCATTCACTCGTTGCTCTATTCCACCAAAACCTTTTGTTTCCATTCTACCCGTTACTGAAACACTTGCAAAATCAGCAAAATTGGCATCAGCACTTACAACACTTGCCCAACCACCTTGATTATCAAATTCTGAAACTCGCATTTCATTGAACCACACTTCAGCACTTTGATTGGTATTTGTTACATTTTTTACACCAAGCAGAATGGTTCTAATATTTGATAAATTTGGATTTCCTTTCACTCTAATTTCATAACCTTCAAGACCTTCTATTGGTGATAAAACTCCTTCGGCTGGAAATACAACATTAGGCGCTATAGCAGCCTCTAAACGCAAGAGTTTAAGTTTCCCTAAATATTCTAAAAAAACATCTAAGTTATTCTCCTCTGGCCAAATTTCTAGTGGTGTTGATACTCCATAATCTGAAATTGAAAGTGATTTCTCAATTTGATAATAGTTGTCATTTAAATCGCTACCAACTCTAACAATTGCTTTTAATTCATCATTTTGAACTTGAGGTTTTGTTTGAACACCTTCGGCATGTAAAAATAATTCTAAGCGCTTATACATCCTTAAATCAACACTTACATTTTTAAATATAGCTCTAGTCTCATTGGGTTCTAAATCTGTAACTTTTACAGTTAAAGCTTGTTCATTTTGTTGTTGTAATGTTGTACTTCCTCTTAATATTTCACGCTGAATTCCTGGAGGTAACACATAAGGTATAGGGGTTCTATCTTCGTTTTCTTGAATGTTTACAACTCCAACTTCAAAATTTTGTAATTGCGGATTGGTTAACTCTTGTGGCGGTACAATAGCATCGTCTAATGTTTTGGTATAACGTCTCCAATCTCCTCTCACTAATTCTAATTCACCAAAACGCAAAACAATCGGCATTTTAAATTTTGTTAAAAACATTCGCATAAAGCGAATAGAATTAAATCCTGAAATATCGTTTACAACCTCGTCTGGACTGTTTACCTGTATTCTGAACTGTAACCATCTAAATTGCTTAGTACTTCCATCTTCAAGCTGAACCGACACATTCTTTTCATCAACAATATTATTTTGTCCAACAACTAAATCGTTTTTATTTAATGATACTTTGTATTGATAATAACTTTCTACAGAATTCATTGTTTGATCTCTATCAATATCTTCAGTATCTGGAAAAGTTGTTGCTGAAGTTGGATAGTTCTCGGTTGATAAATTACTTGTAGGTGAGTTTCCTTGTGTGTTGTTATACTTTTTGTAGCGAGTTAAAATTGAAGCGTCATTTGCATCGTACTCGAAACTTCTAAAATAAGAATAATTATCATTTGCAGGATCTGGGCCAAAAGCAGTTCCAAAAAGTTGTAATTCTTCTTCATCATTAATACCATCTAAACCTATATCTTGATTTAATCTTTCATCATCATTATCACTAAATGCATATAATAAAGACTGACTTGTTGGTATTTTACCCCAAATAGTTGGATCTGTGTTTAAAACACTTAGAGGATTTTCAGGTAATCCATTTTCATACATCTTTCTACCATCTTTCAAAATATCTTCAGAAATATTTCCTAAGTTAAAATATAACTCTCCAACTTGATTTTCAGGATTCATAGGATCCACACCTACTGGTAATCCTTCTTCATTTGTAATGGAATAGTGGTCGTACGGATCCATTAACCAAAATTGAATATATTCAACATTTGATTGTTGAAAATTAGTCGTGGTTAAGGCTCTAGTAATTCCTCCCCATCTATCTTCAGGATTAGTGAATTTTCCATCTACACCAACATTGTTAGTGTCATAATTATAACTCCCTCTTTCATTTGGAAAGTATGCCAAATCCATAGTTCTAACAATGGTAGATTGTGTTAGATCTAAATCTTGTTCAGGAAATAATTCTTCAAACCTAACAGTTCTAACTTCAGCTCGAGAAAGTTCTAAATTATCAATATTTCCAGGTTTTAAAGTTGAACCTCCATAAAACAAAGGGTCAATTATATACCAAGCTAGTCGCGCCCTTTTGTATCCATAGGATAAATCGGTAGCATTTCCTCCAAAATCAAAATTTGATTGAAATTGAGGCGTACTAGACGCATGCCATTGTTGAATGGATTTAATTTCTAAAGGTATTTGAGATCCTTCAAAATCATCAACATAAGATGTTGCTTCTCCTTCAAGCTCAATTCTTTTTGGTGAACCTGGAGCCAAATAAGCAAAATCTCCTCTAATTGATATATTCGATGCAACATCAGTATCAATGTTTGGCAATTTATTTACCCACTTTGTTAATTTTGGAACTTCTGTTCCATAACTAGCATTCAATCCAAAAATAGTATTATTAATTGGTTCTTGCCCAAACAGAGCCTTTTGTGTAAGTGGTCTTTCATTTAAGTTTAAAATTGTAACCCCAGCAATAAAATCATCAGAAAATTTATGCTCAATATCAATTCCTAAAAAACGTTTTGTTTGCAAATTAAACGCGGCATTATTTTCAACTGAAACTTGAATTGGCGCATTTGAAGCTTCTAAACTTGGATTCACAATTTGAACTCTACCCATTTGATAATCTACAACATAATCGATTCCTTCAACTAATTCTCTACCTCCGGTAGTAACTCGAACAGAGCCTTGAGGTACATTAAAAGCGCCTAGTGGAATTCCATTAGCACTTTCTGATTTATGATATCCTTTTATTAAATATTTATCTTTTTGTTGAAAATCATTTTTAGCTTCAATCTGAGTTCTATCATATAACTCATTAAAAATATAAACTTGATCATCGGGATTACTTAATTTACTCTCTAGATCTGCACCAAATGGTTCTACTGTTGGAAAAATAATGTATCCTTTTTCTGAATTTACTGTAGACCCTTCAACATAATCAAAATAACCATCTCCTTCTGGTGTTAGAAACTGATTTTGATCAAGCCTATCAATGTTGAATAAATTTAATAATGTTCTGTCCGAAGCTCCAGCTGTTTGGGCATTTTGAAGTACATTTATCGGAACACCTGTAGCATCATCAGCATATAATAATTCCAATCTAAAACCTTCAGACTGCATTCTATAGGTTTGTAAAGAATATATATTTTTCATCATCAAATCCCAAATAGGAATTTGTGTACTAATAATCTCACTTCGCAATAATTTCACAACAATATTATCTGGTGCAATTATCCCATCACTAGACAACTCTCCAACTCTATAAACTTTTGATTCTCCACTTACAGTATACTCAAAGGCAACAGCTAGCACGTCATTATCAGCCAGTCTTCTGTTTAATGAAATAACACCCAATTGAGGATGAATTGAATATTCATCCGGTCGTAATTTTATTGCATTTTCTAAAACCGAATAATCTCTTCCTTGTTGCATTGAAAAAGGTGCTAACCCATCACTAACTGTAGCAATTTTTCTTACCGCATTTGAAGTTGTTAATATTGTTGAGATATCATTTGATTCATTTTCTGGTAAAAGTGAACCTGGAACGGGAATAACATTTGCTGGACCAATATTTGTTGGGTCTCCCTCCCCTAAATCTGCAACACCAACAATATTTCGAATGTCAACTGTTGATGCAACTCTATTAGTTACCCATACCTCAACTCTAGTAATATTAATTGGGCTATTAATTAATGGATACTCTTTTAAAGCATTATTATAAGCATCTCTAAAATATTGAGCTAAAAAAAAGTGTCTATTTTGATCGTAATCTGTCGCTTGTAATTCAAATTCTTGAATGGTTGAACCACCTTGAGCGGCTACTGATCTTGTTTGTGATTTTTGCTCAGCAAATACACCCGTTACCGTAGTGTTGCCAAATTTCATTTGTGTTTTTACTCCAAATAAACTTTGTGCCCCTACAATTAATGAATTTTTTAAAGGCATACTCACATTTCCTACTTCAACTTTTTGAAGAATATCATCTTCAGTAGGAGTAAATTCAAGTTTTATTTGATTTTGGAAATTAAATGTTGATTGCGTATCGTATTGCGCACCAACTTTTAGCCTAGTTCCAACTTTTGCTGAAATGCTTGCACTAATTTCTTGATTAAAATCGAATGTAAAACTACTTCTATTGCGCTCTGACAACTGCGGATTGTCAACTTTTTGATAAAGCATTCCTAGCCTAACTAAAACAGATCCTTGTGCATTTACTTCAATTGTATTTCCTCCAAAAACAGATTCAAAAAAACCTGAGTTCACGTAATAGGTTGGTAATAAGTTTTTTTGAGCATCCTCACTTCCAATTTTTTTACTATTGGTGGCACTAATTTTTTTCTTATAGTACTCAAGCATATCTTTTTTAAGTCTATACTCTTTGTACTCTTCTTGATTCATATAAATTGGGCGTTTCACATAATAATTACCCATTTTTTCAAGAATTAAATATTTACCTATCTCTGCATCATAAATAATTTCAGTTTTAGTAGGGTCAGATAAGTACAAACTACCCTTTTCTAAACTAGAAAAAGGATATTTTAATTTAAGCGTATCGTTGAGCTTTACAATTTTAGTAGTATCTGCAATTTTATCAACTGAAGTTGTTTGTGCTTTTACTGCGAATTGAATAAACAACGCTATAAAAAATACAATATGTGTTTTAAATATAAATTGCTTGTTCTTCAAATCCTATAAGTTTTTAAGCGCTTTTTTTATTAAAATTTCAACATTAACAGCTGAATCTTCTAATAAAATTTTATCTAATACTTTTTCTGATTGCTTTTTATTAAATCCTAAGACTTCTAATGCAGATAACGCTTCAATTTTATTCGTATTGCTTTCAACAAAAGAAACTTCATCAATTGCAAAGGTTTTTGAAATTTTATCTTTCAAATCTACCAATACACGCTGTGCAGTTTTAGTTCCAATTCCTTTTACAGATTGAATAACTCCAACATTTCCTGAGGCTATAGCTTGCTGAATTTCATCAGTAGACATAGATGATAGCATGGTTCGCGCAATACTTGGTCCAACACCAGAAACAGATATGAGTAATTTAAAAATTTCTCGCTCTATTTTGTTAATAAACCCAAATAGTGTGTGTGAATCTTCTTTTACTGACAAATACGTATATAAAAGAACTGACTCTTCATTAGGTAAAAGAGAAAACGTATTTAAAGAAATGTTTAGCCAATAACCAACCCCACCTACTTCTAACACGACGTAAGTGGGGTTTTTTTCTACTAATTTACCTCTTAATTGGGTTATCATATTTTACCTTTTTAATAAACCCAAATGTAACAAATAATTATTAATTTTTTACTTTTTCTTGAGCATGAACGATCGCTACACAAGCAATATTTACAATTTCATCTACACTTGCTCCAAGCTGAATAATGTGAACTGGTTTTTTTAGTCCCATAATAATTGGCCCAATAGATTCTACATTATTAAATTCTTTCATTAATTTGTATCCAATATTGGCCGATTCTAAACCTGGAAAAATTAAACCATTAACCTTTTTACCGTTTAATTTAGAAAAAGGGAATTTTTCTTTTAACATCGCTGGATTTAAAGCAAAGTCTGCTTGTAAATCACCATCAACAACTAGGTCTGGAAATTTATTGTGAGCTATTTTTGCTGCTTCACCAACTTTTTCAGCTGCCGAAGAGTTTGAAGACCCAAAGTTAGAAAATGACAACATTGCTAAATTTGGATCAAATCCAAACATTTTCATAGATTCGCTTGTCATATAACAAATATCTGCTAATTCTTCAGCAGTAGGATTGATATTAATAGCTGTATCAGAAAAGAACATTGGTCCTCTTTTGGTAATCATAATATTTGTTGCGGCAATTTTTTTAACACCCTCTTTTTTACCAATTAGTTCAATCATTGGCTTAACTGTTGCTGGGTAACTTCTTGAATAACCTGTAACCAATGAATCTGCTTCTCCTTCATTCACCATCATTGCTGCAAAATAATTACGTCCACGCATTAATCTTTGAGCTGCTAGTAATGTAATTCCATTTCGTTGTCTTTTTTCCCAATAATGTTTTGCAAACCTATGTCTTCTTTCTTTTTCTTCTAAAGCCGTAGGATCAATAATCGGTAAATCAACATCAAAATTAATTTCATTCATTAATTCTTTAATAATAGTCCTATCCCCCATTAAAATTGGTTTTCCAACTCCTTCATCATAAACAATCTGAGCTGCCTTAAGAACATTCAAGTGATCTGCTTCAGCAAAAATGATAGTTTTTGGGTTTGATTTTGCTTTTGCCATTAATCGTCTTAACAACTTATTTCCTGTTCCTAATCTCTCAGCTAAAGCTTCTTTATAAGCATCCCAATCTGTTATTGGATTTTTTGCAATACCAGATTCCATTGCAGCTTTTGCAATTGCCGGTGGAACTTCCGTTATTAGTCTATGATCAAAAGGCTTTGGAATAATATATTCTCTACCAAATTCAATATGTGATTCTCCATAAGTAATATTCACCTGTTCTGGCACTGGCTCTTTTGCTAAATTAGCTAATGCATGAACTGCCGCAATTTTCATTTCCTCATTAATTCCAGTAGCTCTTACATCTAATGCTCCTCTAAAAATAAATGGAAACCCAAGTACATTATTTACCTGATTAGGAAAATCTGAACGTCCAGTAGCCATAATAATATCCTTTCTAGTTTTTACAGCTAAATCATACTCAATTTCTGGAGTAGGATTTGCCATTGCAAAAACAATAGGATCTTTAGCCATAGTATTTAACATTGCAGGAGTTACAACATTACCAACAGACAGTCCTATAAAAACATCTGCATCAATCATAGCCTCCTCTAAAGTATGTAAATCTCTATCTGTTGCAAATTCTGCCTTTTGTTGAGATAAATTTTCAATATCTCTTCTAATAACACCTTTGCTGTCGCACATCACAAGGTTTTCTCTTTTTGCTCCTATTGCTAAATACAATCGAGAACAAGAAATTGCTGCTGCTCCAGCACCATTTACTATAATTTTAATCTTTGATATATCCTTCCCTGTAATTTCAACAGCATTTTTCAGAGCTGCTGCTGAAATAATTGCAGTTCCGTGTTGATCATCATGCATTACAGGAATATCTAACTCTTCTTTTAACCTGCGTTCAATTTCAAATGCTTCAGGAGCTTTAATATCTTCTAAATTAATTCCACCAAAAGTTGGCGCAATATTTTTAACAGTTTCAATAAATTTTTCAACATCATGAGTGTCAACTTCAATATCAAAAACATCTATATCTGCAAATATTTTAAAAAGTAATCCTTTTCCTTCCATCACTGGTTTTCCTGCTAGAGCACCAATGTCACCTAATCCTAAAACTGCTGTCCCGTTAGAAATAACAGCAACTAAATTACCTTTTGCTGTATATTTATAAGCATCATCAGGGTTTTCTTCAATTGCTAAACATGGTTCTGCAACACCTGGTGAATAGGCAAGTGACAAATCACGTTGAGTTGAATATTTTGTTGTTGGTACTACTTGTATTTTTCCTGGAGTAGGAAACTCATGATATAGTAAAGCCTCACTCTTTTTTTTAGAATTGCTCATAATACTTATTGTTTATTTTTAACTAAGAACAAAGTTAGTCATAATTGATATGTGCTAATTATGATAATTATCATATACCAAAATACAAATGTTACATTAGACAACGTTTAGAGCAAACTTATTCTCTCATTCTTCCTTAAAATTTAGAATGGAATATAAAAAAATCCCGCTAAAGCGGGATTTTTTTGAGTTACTTATCTTCTTTTGGAATGTAATAGCATCCTCCTTCTGTTTTATCAGGTGTAAAAGCTCTGTTAAACCAAAGTGGTCTTCGCTCTCCGTTTGGTCCTGGAGCAGGTCTAGTCATCGCTAACCATTCTTTATATACTTCGTGAGATTTATTCGTGTCAACAAAAATATCACCATATTTTTCACCTTCTTTAGGTTTCTCAATTCGAACACGTTGATGCCAAGTATGCATACCACTAATAGGATCAGGATGAACTGCATGTGTTATATTTTGATGCACACCTCCATCTTTCCAAAAAATTCGTTTTGAATCTTTATCATGTGATTCAAATGGTTTAATTCCTGAAATTGTATTCATTTTCCAACCGCCTTTGCCATCTCCTTCAATATTAACGGTATTTGTAGCCCAACGGTTTCCAATCTTATCTTGAGGTCTTCTCCATCGTCCAATATGATGAGAACAAGCAACAACTCCTGGCTTCATACTTTGTGTCACCCAAACTTTATCAATAAAATAACCGATATCTGTATTTAATTTGACTAAATCGCCTGTTTGGAATCCCCATTTCTTAGCGTCATCTGGATGCATCCAAATTGGGTTTCTATTAGAAATTTCTACTAACCATTTGGCATTTCCTGAACGAGAGTGAATTAATGTTGGTAATCTAAAAGTAGGTACTAATACATATTCCCCTATAGATTTATCCAATACATCATTATGGATATGACTTTTAATATACTTTGGTGTAGCATATTCGGGCCATTTCCAATCTACCATGGTTTGCGAATAAAATTCGTTTTTACGAGATGGAGTTGGGAAACCTACACATGGTTTTCCTTTGATCATAACTCCAATCGCTTTACCATCTTTTAAAATTACATCGGTCTTTGGATCTACTTTTGTGCCTTTTAGCTGATCATCAC
The DNA here is from genome assembly GCF_013041805.1 of Lutibacter sp. Lineage (GTDB taxonomy): Bacteria > Bacteroidota > Bacteroidia > Flavobacteriales > Flavobacteriaceae > Lutibacter. The sequence goes on along the minus strand of NZ_JABDRI010000019.1, from coordinate 553 downwards.
TAAGCAGATTTTCGTTCATTTTGTAGGATTCACCCTTTTCAATTTCGAATGCTCCGTACTTTTTCATGTATTCTAATGCTGCAAATTGCCCAGTGAATCCATCTGCTTTGGCAGCTTCATTTAAACCTTTGATTCTTTCAAATATATATTGGTAATACTCGTCAATTGTAATTTTTTCTCCTGGTCTGTAAGGCGACTCAAATGTTTTTCTGATTCCCATGCTTCCGTCAGGATCAATTCTCCAAGATAATTCAATGAAAAATTCATCTTCTTCCCATACTTCCCCTGGATTAGCTTCATAAGTTAATTTCACAGGTTTTCCATTTCTTCTAGCAGCTTCTCTCAATACTGGTTGACGAAAAGCAACCCAAGTTCCACCGTGAGTGGCATAACTATTTAAATCGTGACGTTCAGAGGCTAATCCCATTGGTAATACATAATCTGCATAAAATGCAGTTTCATTCCAAGTAGGAGTTAGTGCTGCGTGCAATCCAAATTTACTTTCATCTTGGAACATTTCCATCCACGTAAATCCATCAGGATACGTCCAAAC